>CBIHQM010000408.1:0-6476 GCA_966211885.1 uncultured Chryseolinea sp. | reverse complement strand
CTGGTTCAGGAAGAGATTTTTTAACAGGCGGATGTGAATTCCGAAGGCCATTTTGTCGAAGGCATCGCACACGACCGCGAGCATCACCTCACCTACTACTGCACGAAAGAAACCCTGGTGGAGCTAAAGCCCATGCCCGATGGCAGATGGGAACATACGCTGCGTTACAGCAATAAGGACGCCTATTTCCAATCGCTCACCTTCAACAAAAAAGGACTGTGGGCCAGCAGCGTGTCGGATGTTTTTCTGTTTGAGAACGGGGAGATCAAGAAGCAATGGAACTTTGCCGGGCAGGGAAATTTTGTGCACGATCTTTACATCGACAAGCATGACAATGTGTGGATGGGCCAGGCGGGAACCAGTAAGGTCACCGTCATCACCGATTCTTTCAACATCCGTCACTATGACGTTCCCATTGCCAAGCAGAGCGAAATTAACCTGGTGCGGGAGGGTCCGGGTGGCATGTATGTGGCCGCTAGCGGGATTGGAGGGTACTTATTCTTTAAACCCCACAACGGGTCTTCGTTTAAAAATGTTAGCCTCCCCGTTGCGTTCCAGACGCGGGGCGATTTCAATATTACAGACATGAGTTTCCAGGGCGACGTTCTTTGGATCGCGTCGACCGAAGGCTTGTTGCGCTATGATGGCCGCTCCATCAGCCGGATTGAATTTGGTGAAGTGTTCTCCACTTTTTCGGTCAGCTCTGTTGAAACGCTGGATGACCAGAACATCATTTTCTCCAATTCTTTCGGACTGTTTTGCTACAATGTAACGTCCCACGAATTTGGGCTTTACGATGAGAACTCCGGTCTGCCCAGCAATGCCATCACCGACCACGGCATTTCGATCGACCAGGATAAGCGAGTGTGGATCGGCACTTCGTTCGGGCTGGCCTATACGGAAAAATCGCTGACCGAAAACGAGAAAACGGTAACGCCCTATGCCACGGGCGCGCAGGTGGATGCCAAGCAGACTCCGTTTGTAAATGGCGTGTATGCTCCCTATGGTTCTTTCATTAACATTCAATTCTCGCCCATCACCTTCCCCGAAAACAAGATCAACCTGCAATGGCGCATGCGGGGCGATAGCCTATGGCACAAAATGGACAATCACGAGGTGAGCCTTTCCAGTCTTTCGGCGGGAAAGCACACCGTGGAGGTGCGTGCCAAGAAGAACCTGGGTTTAGGATGGAGCGAAACGCGGACGGTGGATGTTTACATTTCGCCGCCGTTTTGGCAGCGTGCCGAATTTATCATGCTGGTGCTTTGCGCTGTGCTGCTCATTTCCTGGGCCTCGTTCAGCGTGAGTTCGCGAATCATGCTAAAGCGCAAAGAGTTTCTTCAGAACCTGGTGAATAAACGCACAGAAGAGTTGCAAAAAGCAAACGAGGAGCTCACCGTGCGCAACAGTGAACTGGACCGCTTTGTATACAGCGCCTCGCACGACCTGAGTGCACCGCTTAAATCCATCCTAGGCCTGATCCGCGTGGCGCGGCTCGACAATCCCGGCGACGGGCACAAAGAATACCTCACCATGATGGAACGCAGCGTGCTGAAGCTGGAGGAATTTATCAAAGACGTGGTGAGCTATTCACGCAACACGCGCATGCCCGTGAAGCTGGAGCCGTTTCGCTTCGACGATATGGTGAAAAGCATTCTACAGGATCTTCAATATTCCCCGGGCTTTGCTAAGATACGGTTCGCGGTGAAGGACGAACTTCAGGGCGACCTGGTCAGCGACCCGATCCGGGTGCGGATCGTCTTGAACAACCTGATCTCCAATGCCATCAAATTTCACCTGTTCGAGAACGGTCGTCAGCCGTATGTGAACATCGAGCTGCGTTGCAAAGCGAAGCAATATGTGATCGTTGTGGAAGACAACGGCCAGGGCATTGAGGAAAAACACCTGGGTCGTATTTTCGAAATGTTCTATCGCGCCACCGAAAATGCGCAGGGCTCCGGGTTGGGGTTATATATTTTGAAAGAGACCGTCACCAAATTGAACGGGTTTGTGGAGGTGCGGTCCGCCTTTGGCGAAGGCACCATCTTTACGATCACCCTGCCCGACCGGGTCCACCTCGACCAGGTGCAGCCGACCTAAACGCGGGGAACGGGCTTTCGGTTTCCCTTCTGAAACTTAATTTTCTGTTGGCATCAAACATCGCCAGGTTTATTACTTTTGTGCCCGATGATAACCTTTAGTGAATTTCAACTGGAGAATGGACTTCGCGTGATCGTGCACGAAGACCCTACCGTGCAGATCGCCGTCATGAACATTTTGTATGACGTTGGCTCCCGCGATGAGCGCCCGGACAAAACCGGCTTTGCCCATTTGTTCGAGCACCTCATGTTCGGCGGATCGGCCAACATTCCCAACTACGACGAGCCCTTGCAACGCGTGGGCGGCGAGAACAACGCCTTCACCAATACCGATATCACCAACTACTACCTCACCCTACCCGCCTCCAATATCGAGACGGGGTTCTGGCTGGAGAGCGACCGCATGAACGGTTTATCGTTCGATCCCAAAGTGCTGGAGGTGCAACGGAAAGTGGTGATCGAAGAATTCAAACAGCGCTATCTCAATCAACCCTATGGCGATGTCTGGTTGAAGCTGCGGCCGTTGGCCTATCACGTCCACCCCTATCAATGGGCTACTATTGGCAAGGAGATCAGCCACATCGAGAACGCCACGATGGAGGACGTGAAGGAATTTTTCTTCCACCACTATGTGCCCGATAATGCCGTATTGGTCGTCGCCGGGAACGTAACCGTGGAGCAGGTGAAACGGCTTTCCGAAAAATGGTTTGGCCCCATCCGGGCAGGCAAACAATCGCGCGCGCTGCCGAAAGAGCCTGCACAAAAGCAAAAAAGAGCCTTGGATGTGAACGCCAACGTTCCGGCAAACGCGCTGTACAAGGCCTATCACATGGGCGCCCGTTTTGATGCCGATTATTATACGTCCGATCTGCTGAGCGATGTGCTGAGCCGCGGACAATCCAGCCGCCTCTACCAAAAGCTGGTGAAGGAGAAAGAGATCTTTACTTCCATTTCTTCGTTTGTGATGGGCACGGTCGATCCGGGTTTGTTTGTGATCAGCGGCCGCGTGAAAGACGGCATCACCCTGGAGCAGGCCGAAGGCGAAGTGGATGAAATTCTGTCCACCCTCGTGGCCAAAGGAACCGACGAGGAGGAGCTTGAAAAAGTAAAAAACCAAACGGAATCGACTCTTGAATTTGGCGAGGTGGAAGTGATGAACCGCGCTATGAACCTGGCATTCGCAAAACTATCGGGCGACACCAACCTGGTGAACGAAGAAGCGAAACTGATCCGCGCGGTGACGACTGCCGACATGCAACGCGTGGCACAATCCATTCTGCGGGAGGAAAATTCCAGTGTGCTTTATTATCGCGCGGAGAAAAAATAAGATTCATAAAATTAACGATCGATGAAGATACGCGTAGGCATGGGTTTCGACGTGCACGAATTGGAAGCAGGAAGAAATTTCTACCTCGGTGGCATGCCATTGCCCGATGCGCCTAAGGGTGCCGTTGGACACTCCGACGCCGACGTGCTCATTCACGCCATCTGCGACGCCCTGCTGGGTGCCGCCAATTTACGCGACATCGGTTTCCATTTCTCCAACACCGACAACCGGTGGAAAAACATGGACAGCACATTTTTTCTCAAGGAAGTGACACGCCTCGTCCACGAAAAAGGATGGCGCATCGGCAACGTGGACTGCACCATTTGCCTGGAGAAACCCAAGGTGAATCCGCACATTCCCGCGATGAAAAAGATCCTGGCCCCGCTCATGGACATCACCGAGGACGATGTGTCCATCAAGGCCACCACCAATGAAAAACTGGGGTATGTGGGCCGTGAAGAAGGCGTTTGTGCGTATGCGGTTGCGTTGATCCAAAAAGAATAATGTCGCTCACCATCATCACCACCGGCGATGGCTCGCATTCGCTGCGGAACGAAGCGTTGAATGAGACGTATCATTCGGTTCATGGCGCTTTGCAGGAATCGGTACATGTTTTTATCCGGAATGGGTTGGAGCATCGCCTGCGGGATTTTCACAACGAGTCACTTTCCATTTTCGAGGTAGGCTTCGGCACCGGGCTGAATGCCCTGTTGACGGCAAATTATGCCTTGGAGAATACCGTAACGATTTCTTACACTTCCATTGAAGCCTTCCCTGTGCCCGGGGAAATTTGGAGAACCTTGAACTATGGCTCCACCGAAGAAGCCCAAAAAAGATTTTATTCGCTTCACGAGGCGGCTTGGGAAACCGAACAACAGATCGTTCCCGGGTTCCGCCTGCGCAAAATGCACATCACGTTAGAGGATATGATCCTCCCGGCATCCTCGTTTGACGTCATTTATTTCGATGCCTTTGCGCCCAACAAGCAACCCGACTTGTGGACGTTGCCCATGCTGGAAAAAGTGACCGCTTTGTTGAGACCCGGTGGCGTGTTTGTCACCTATTGCGCCAAGGGACAGCTCAAGCGCGACCTCAAAAGTCTGGGGCTCACAACGGAGACCCTACCCGGCCCACCGGGCAAGAAAGAGATGGTGCGGGCGACGCGTGCGGTGATGGGGTGAGGCGGCTGTGAAAGTGTAAAAATGACGCTAACGATCGTTCTGAAAATTGAAAAATATCAATCGTTTTCGCTCCAAATTCAATTTTTCAAAATTGCGGACCCTGCAATCGTTGACGTTTTGTAATTTTTATAACCTTTCGGATCAATAGTAAAAAGATTCAAAAAATTGGGAAGAAGTCACAAAAGGCCCCAATTTCCTTCTGTTTGTTTGATAAATTCAAAACTCCGTTCTGCCCTGAGCGGTGTATTTGACGCATAATTAAAACGACCAGAAGATGAAAGAGAAGACCAGACGTGGTTTGTACACCCCTGAACTGGAACATGATGCCTGCGGCATTGGCTTCGTCGCCAACATCAACGGCACCAAAACTAACCAAAACCTGCGCGATGCCCTCTCCATGCTCGAAAACATGGAACACCGCGGAGGCAAGGGAAGTAGCCCCAAAACCGGCGACGGCGCGGGGATCCTGATCCAGTTGCCCCACGATTTTTTTGTTGAAGAATGTAACCGTCTCGGTTTCGAGTTGCCCGCCGCGGGCCGCTATGGAACCGGTATGGTGTTTTTCCCGCGCGACAAAAAGGTGATGAACGCCTGCCGCGAGGTGCTTAGGAGAAATATCAAAGAACTTGGCCTCGAACTGCTCGGCTACCGCGTGGTGCCCGTAGACCACAGCGTGCCCGGTCCTGGTGCTGCCGAAGTGGAACCTGTCATCGAGCAGGTGTTCGTGAAAGCCAAGGACGAATCGCTGGTGGGCGAAAGCTTCGAGCGCAAATTGTTCGTGCTGCGCAACCTTACCTCGCATGCCATCGCCCGCGACGTGAAAGGCAGCAACAAGGAATTCTACATTACCAGCTTTTCGGCGCGCACCATCATCTACAAAGGCCAACTGCGCACCGAACAGCTTCGCGAATATTTTTATGACCTGCAGGATCCACGCCTGAAGACCGCTATGGCGCTGGTGCACTCCCGCTTTTCAACCAACACCTTCCCCAACTGGAAACTGGCCCAGCCGTTCCGTTTCATCGCCCACAACGGCGAGATCAACACCATTCGCGGGAACGTGAATAAAATGAAGTCCAAGGAAGCCCTCTTCAAATCGACGTTGTTCACCGACGAAGAATTGAAGATGTTGCTGCCCATCACCAGCCCCGACGGCTCCGACTCCGCCAACCTGGATGCCCTGGTAGAAATGCTGGTCTTGTCTGGACGTTCATTGCCGCACGTGCTCATGATGCTGGTGCCCGAAGCGTGGCAGGACAACAAGCTGATGGACCCGCACCGCAAGGCCTTCTACAAGTACCACGCTTCCATGATGGAACCGTGGGACGGCCCCGCCGCACTGGTGTTCACCGACGGCACACGCATCGGCGCGACACTTGACCGCAATGGTCTTCGCCCGCTGCGCTATTGTGTGACCCGCTCAGGCCGCGTGATCGCCGCCTCCGAAGCCGGCGCATTGCCCGTAGATCCCAAAGACATTATCGAAAAAGGCCGCATCACGCCAGGCAAAATGCTCATGGTCGACACCAACCTGGGCAAAGTGCTGGACGACGAGAAAGTGAAGCGCGCCGTATACGAAGGCAAGTCGTACTACAACTGGATCATCCAAAACCGGTTGAAACTGCGCCTGGAGCCCGAACACGAGTGGGTAGAAAGCAGCTTCGACGAGAAGACGCTCGTGCAACGCCAAAACGCCTACGGCTACACCGCCGAAGACGTGAAGATGCTGTTGCTCCCCATGGCCGAAAAAGGATACGAAGCCGTGGGCTCCATGGGAGACGACACACCCCAAGCCGTGTTGTCGAAAGAGAGCCGTCACCTTTCGAATTATTTCAAGCAACATTTTGCGCAGGTAAGTAACCCGCCCAT
>CBIHQM010000407.1:0-6487 GCA_966211885.1 uncultured Chryseolinea sp. | reverse complement strand
CCCCTCAATTTTTTTGAGACCTTTGTATCGTAGATTCTGAAAAGATGAAAGCATTCTTGTTCGCCCTGATCATCTTCGTTGCCGTAGACGCCAGTGTGCTGAACGCAGATTTCAAGCAGCGTGCCGAAGAGGATGAGATCGAATTTTCAGATGTGGCACTGGAAATGTCACACGAAGTCTCTGTTCAAATGGCGAAAAGACCTTGGGCACGGACGATGCGCATCAACACCGGCAAGGCTTGTCAACCGAAGTTAAACGACCAGCATACTGAGCTTTGGAGTTACACCACGACGCCGGCCGAAGTAGCCGTGAACTCCGATGCGTAATATTCACATGATCTGAATTCCTGCACCATCCTGCAGACGACTTTATAAAAGCTTATTGTTCTAGTTCAAATACGTCTTCTATGAAAACGATACTATCGATTTGTTTATTTTTATCTATTCCTTTCCTGATCCACGCCCAGGTGACCACCAGTTCGGTCAGTGGCAAGATCACCGACGCCAAGGGCGACGATCTTCCGGGAGCAACGGTTCAACTGGTGTACAAGCCCACCAACACGGTGTATGGCGTAGCCACCAACGTTGACGGACGCTATGCGTTGCGCAACCTGAACCCGGGCGGACCCTATGAAGCCACCGTTACTTTTGTGGGCTATCAAGTGGAAAAACTTTCGGACATCAACCTTAAACTTGGCGAAACCCTGAAGCTTGACTTTCAATTGAAAGAAGAGTCCACCCAGTTGCAGGAAGTTCAGGTGATCGCCGGAAACATCCTGGACCTCAACAAAACCGGCGCCAGCAACAGTGTGAGCAAAGAACAGATCCAATCGCTGCCTACGCTGAGCCGTAGCTTTTCGGATTTTACCCGCCTCACACCCCAGGCCAGCAACAACTCATTTGCCGGCACGAACTTTCGCTACAACAACATCACCCTCGACGGCGCCATCAACAACGACGCCATCGGCTTTAGTCCTTCGTTAGGCGGCGTGAGCGGCACGGCCAACCAGCCCGGCAGCAGCACGCGTACCAACTCGTTCAGTCTCGATGCCATCCAGGAAGTGCAAGTGCAATTGGCACCCTATGATGTTACGCTCGGTAACTTCACGGGTGGAAGTATCAACGCCGTATCGCGCAGCGGTAGCAACAACGTGACGGGTTCGATTTATGGCTTTGGAAGAAATTCGGCCATCACCGGAAAATACAAAGGTTCCGATAAATTGGGCGACGGCTCTATCAGCAGTGCCTATCACGACTACCAGACCGGCTTCCGCGTTGGGTTTCCGTTGGTGAAAGACAAATTGTTCTGGTTTACGAACGAAGAGATCACCCGCAGCCAGATCCCGTTGTTCTTCCCCGCCGGTGCACCAAACTATTTCATGACCACGGACATTGCCAACCAGATCGTCAATAAACTGAACACGCTTCCGGTTTCGACTTACAATCCTACCGGTGGCTACGATCCCGGCGCAACGCAAGACTATAACATCTATTCCAAAAGCGTAAAATTCTTCAACCGCCTCGACTGGATCATCAACAAGAACCACTCGCTGGCCATCCGCAACAACTCGGTCATTTCCGAAGCCAGCAACCTGGAGCGTTCTACGACGGAGTTTCAATTTGGTAACTACGACTTCGTCCAGAAGAACCACAACATCAGCACCGTGGCCGAATTGAAAAGCCGTTTTGGCAACGCCACCAGCAACAGCTTGATCCTGGGCTACACGGACATCACCGACAGCCGCAATCCAAACGGTTCGCTTTTCCCGCAGATTCAAATCAACGGTATTGGCAGCGGCCACGCCTTGATTGGAACGAATCGCGAAGCCGCCGTTTTCAACATGCACCAGAAGACCTTTGAAGTGACGGACAACTTCCGTTGGTTCACTGGCAATCACTCGTTCACGTTCGGGACGCACAATGAATTTTATAAGATCGACTACACGTTCATCAACTCCTACAACGGACGTTTCGACTACGCCAGCTTAGCCGACTTCCTGGCCGACAAGCCTTCGCGGATGCGCGCCATCTACAACCCGGGCGACAACAGCCTGGCAAACAACCTGGCCAACTCTCCCGCGAAATTCAATATCTCGCTCAACAGCCTTTATGTACAAGATGAACTGGCGGTGAATTCTAAATTGGTGTTGACCTACGGACTGCGTGCCGACATGACGGTGATGCCCAGCACACCTTCGGCCGACGCGCACGCCCTTTTCCCCAATCCTCCCGCCAATTATGGAACAACCTATACCTACGATCATCCCGTGGCTTCGAACACCAATAAGTTCTTCGGACAGGTATATGTGTCACCCCGCGTCGGATTTAACTATGATGTGAAAGGCGACAAATCGCTGGTGCTGCGCGGTGGTAGCGGATTGTTCACCGGCCGTATACCCTTCGCCTGGTTGGGTTATGCATACGTGAACGATGGCAAAACTTATGCGGCTATGGATTTGAACCCTCCGAAAGCCGGCACACCGATCCCGACCGATCCCACGCAATTCAAGAATTTTGCAGCAGCCAATGGCTCGGCAAACCGGAACGAGTTGGACCTCATCGACAAGAATTTCCAAATGCCAAGAATGTGGAGAAGCAACCTGGCGGTAGACTTTGTGTTGGGCGATGGTTATAAGTTGACCCTCGAAGGCCTCTACACCAAAACCATCAAGGATGTGCAGATCAAACAGATCAACCTGAAAGACTCTGTATATTATGCAGCAACCGATGTGGGTCAGCAACAGCCCCTGTATTTGTCGGGTGGCGCTACGGGCAACCGCGTTAGCAATGCTTTCTCCAGCGTGTACCTGATCACGAACACGAACAAAGGCTCCCGCTATTCACTGACCGCCCAACTCTCGAAGCAATATGCCTTCGGCCTGGGCTTTATGGCAGCGTATACGTATGGACAATCGAAAGACATCCTGAACGGTATCCGCAATTCGCCTGAATCGGGATGGCAGCTGAACCAGGCGTTGAATCCCAACAACCCTGCGTTGACCTATTCCAACTTTGATATCCGTCACCGGATCGTGGCTACAGTTCAATACAGAAAAGCCTGGAATGAAAAATTGACTTCCTACATCTCGTTGATCTCGACCAATCAATCCGGCTCGCCGTTCACCTGGGTGAACACGGCCAACAGCAACCTGACCCGCTCGGGCCAACAGATCGACCTGATGTTCATTCCTGCTTCCGCAGACCAGATCAACCTGGTGGACAAAAAGAACGCCGATGGTACGACCACGACGGCCGCACAACAATATGCCGACCTCGCCGACTTTATCAACAAAGATCCTTACCTGAGCAAACACAAAGGAGAATTCACCGAGCGCAACGCAGCCCGCACACCCTGGAACAACCTGTTGGATCTCCGCCTCATGCAAGACATCAACCTCAAGGTAGGAGAGAAGACGCACACCCTGCAGATCACCTTTGACGTGATCAACTTCTCGAACATGCTCAACAAGAGCTGGGGAACGGTGTACTTTACTCCCAACACGCAGAACTCTTCTGTCGACATGGGACTTCGCGTGACCCGCGCCAACAATTCCACTGCGCAACCGACTTATACCTTTACACGACCCACGTCATCGTATTCGATCGACCAGTTCAGCTCGCGCTGGCAAGGACAATTGGGCGTGCGATACAGCTTCTAGAGAGACCCACTGTTAAAAATCAAACCCATCGTCATGTTGTTTGTGACGATGGGTTTTTGCTTTCTACCGGAAGGTGAAGCTCATTTTTTCTTTTTCTGTACTTCTGTCTTTTGAACCCTGGCGGCCTCTCGTCTTTCCTCCTTGATCTCATCGAGAACGCCTTCTAAGATCGTCGTCGGGTTGAAACTGGGGGGGATCGAGCGCGGTGGATATTCTTTGAAGGTGGCGGCAAATTTGAAGACGTCGTCCATTACGCCGTAGATCGCCCCAACCTGGTTAATAAGCCAATCCCAATAGGTGTTCGATGTGATGTCGGCTCGCTCGTAGGGATCCTGATAGAGGTTATAGACCTTCTGGAGACGAAGTTTTGTGAAGGGCTCTGCCCACAAACCCATGGTACCCTGCAAGCGTTGTTCCGCGAAAACGTATTTGTAATCGCCCTCCCGCATGGCGACCAGCAGGCCATCATCATCGGCATAGAAGAAGTTATTGCGAGCGCTTTTCACGGAAGACGTGCCGACGGTGCCGCTCACGGTTTTGAGAAACGTGGATTGATCGAACCCATCGAGGTGCACTTTGTAGGTCTTGCCGTTGGCCACATAGCCTTTCAGGCATTTATTAATGATGTCGGGCTCGCCAGCGATGGCGCAGAGGGTGGGGATCCAATCGTTGTGACTCATCAGTTCGTCGGTTACCGTACCGGGTTTGACCACGCCAGGCCAGCGCACGAGGCAGGGAACGCGGAAGGCGCCTTCCCAGTTTGTATTCTTTTCACTACGGAAAGCCGTCATGGCGCCGTCGGGCCACGTGTTCATGTGCGGACCGTTGTCTGATGAGTAGACCACCAGCGTGTTGTTGGCGATCCCCATGTCGTCGAGCGCTTTGAGTAATGTGCCAATCGTTTCATCGTGCTCGATCATGCCGTCGACGTATTCGCTGTCGCCGTGTTTGTATCGTCCGCGGTGTTCGGCGCGCACGTGGGTGCGCATGTGCATGCGTGTGGCGTTGAACCAGCAGAAGAAGGGTTTATTGGCCGCGTGCATCCGCTTCATAAAATCGATGGCCGCCGCCGACGTTTCATCGTCGATGGTTTCCATGCGCTTCTTGGTGAGCGGGCCGCTGTCCTCGATGGTTTGTTTACCGATCTTGCCAAAGCGTGCATCGGGGATGGCGGGATCGTCGCGGTCTGTGGCCTTGCATTTTAAGACGCCACGCGGACCATACTTGGCCAGGTAGGCAGGGTCTTTTGGATAGTCTGGTAGTTCGGGTTCCTCTTCGGCGTTGAGGTGATAGAGGTTGCCAAAAAATTCGTCAAAGCCGTTTACGGTGGGCAGGCTTTCGTTGCGATCACCCACGTGGTTCTTCCCAAACTGACCGGTAGCATAGCCGAGTTGTTTGAGAAGGCCGCCGACGGAGGGATCCAACTGGCTCATGCCCATGGGTGCTCCCGGAAAACCCACTTTGGTGAGACCCGTGCGAAGGCCATGCTGCCCCGTGAGAAATGCGGCCCGGCCAGCGGTGCAGCTTTGCTCGCCATAATAGTGCAGAAAACGAATGCCCTCGTTGCCGATGCGATCGATGTTCGGCGTGGTATAGCCCATCAGTCCATCGCTGTAGGCACTGATGTTGCTGATGCCGATGTCATCACCCCACAGGATGAGGATGTTTGGCTTTTGCTGCGCCTGCGAGACAGACGCCGTGAGACTCACCACGATGGTGAGCAGTGAAAATAGTTTTGTGCTGTACGATACTTTCATGATGATAGGGGTTACGTTGTACAGTGGTTTTGAAATCCAATAGCGTGAAGCCTAAAGGCCTTTTATCACCCGTCGGCTAGTTACACTTCGGTTGTTTTAAAAGATAGTTAAACACCGTTAAACACGGTGAAAGGGTTAACGACGTACGGAGTACTCATTTTTTTCTCAGGGGCACGTCACCGGTCAGCGTGATGCGCCACGTGTGATTGATGCGTTGCCGGCCGGGTTCGTTCTCGGGCGCATTCCACATGGACAGAAACATGTAGCCGGTCTCAATGCGCCACAAGCGGTCTTTGTCAAGGGCGTAGATGAGCCCGGCATAGATCCGGTTTTGGTCAAAGATCTTTTCGTCGCGTTCTTCCGAGTAGACCCGCAGATGCACCTCTTCATAAACGGCCAACCCAACCCTCGGCCTGATATACCACTGGCTGCGCAGCATGTAGCGGAACGTGGTTTCAAACTTGTAGGAGTCGTAGCCATCCTCGGCAGGATCATTTTTTCTGGCCAACCAGCGCTCTTCCAACCGGAGCCGCTGTACCCACAAATGTTCTTTATTCTTTGATGATACACGACGGATCATATACTGCTGCCAGATCCGCGAGTCCGGCCAGGAGTAGGGCAGGGCTGCCTCGTCGTAAGGATAGTTGTATTGCCAGGCAATGCCCCCCGTAATGCGGTTGCCATTTTTCAAATAGTAGGTTCCCCCGAGACGCAAGAAGAGACTTTGCGGATCTTTTAGAAAATTGACGCGCTTCACATATCCTTCTGCAAACAATCCCCAGCGACCGTCTTCCCGGAAGGGCATGAACACCTCCCACCCAGGCCAGACGCAAAAATTTTGAGGTACATCCTCCTGGGCTACGGCCTGGCAGGTCGCCGTGATGCTGGTGGCTATGACGATCATGCGAAGCATACACGCAACAGTCCATTTTTTCTGGTTGCTCATCCTTCGCTCAATGATCGCGTCTGGTTCGCCGGTTTTCCAATCTTGCTCATGACAGGGATGAGATCGTTATGGTTTGGAAAAAACTTCTTTCCAATCATTTTTGATGCTGATGACGCGCCAATGATT
>CBIHQM010000406.1:0-6533 GCA_966211885.1 uncultured Chryseolinea sp. | reverse complement strand
GGTGGACCTTGAAAGTTTTGTCGCCCACTTTCATTCCTTTCAGCAACTGCTCCTTCACGTCGGGCACACCGGCCGCGGCCAATAATGTTGGGAGCATGTCTTCATGGGCAAAGATGTCGTTCAGCACCGTACCCGGTTTGATCACGCCAGGCCAGCGAATGGCGGTGGGTACGCGATAGCCACCTTCCCAATTGGTGTTCTTTTCACCGCGGAAAGGCGTGGTGCCGCCGTCGGGCCACGTAAAGGCTTCTGCACCGTTGTCGGTGGAGTACATCACGATGGTATTTTCTTCCAGGCCAAGTTGTTTCAGCATATTCAGCAATTCTCCCACGTGGCCATCGTGTTCGACCATACCATCCGGGTAAGTGCCCAACCCAGTCTTGCCGTCACTTTCTTTTTTGAGGTGGGTGAACACGTGCATACGGGTGGAGTTGAACCAGAGAAAAAAGGGCTTGTCGGCCTTCTTCGATTCATCCATAAAGCGCAGGGCTTCTTTTGTTACCTCGTCGTCGATGGTTTCCATTCTCTTTTTGGTGAGCGGGCCGGTCTTTTCGATCTTTTGTGTGCCATCGGCATTGGCCCAGGTGTGAATGACACCGCGTGTACCAAATTCCTTGATCATGGCCGGGTCTTTATAATAGTCGGGATTCTCGGGTTCTTCTTCTGCGTTGAGGTGATAGAGCGACCCAAAGAATTCGTCAAACCCATGGGCCGTTGGCAAGTGCTCGTCGAGATCACCCAAATGGTTTTTGCCAAACTGGCCGGTCTTATATCCTTGGGCTTTCAACAATTCGGCAATCGTCACATCTCTGGCCTTTAGTCCTTCCTTGGCACCCGGAAGTCCAACCTTGAGCATACCCGTTCTAAAGCCTACTTGTCCCGTGATGAAACACGCCCGCCCGGCAGTGCAACTTTGTTGACCATACCAGTCGGTGAAGAGCGCACCTTCCTTGGCGATGCGATCGATATTGGGCGTCTTATAGCCCATCATGCCTTGATTGTAGGCGCTGACATTCCAAAGCCCAATGTCGTCTCCCCAAATGATCAGGATGTTGGGTTTCTTTTGCTGTGCCTGCGCAAAGCATGAAACTGCCAGGAGCAGTACCGTGAGTAGAAAGCTGTTTTTTTTCATGGGTTTAATATTGAATTGGGAAACTATAGTGCGAGCCCCTATGGACAACTTTTTGTCGATAGTCAAATCTAATGCATCGCCCTACGCGCCTATAGACGTCGACGTCTACGATCGCACCTTCCGGTAATGGTTTGTCAACCCTGTCCGGATTTAAAAAGCGGTTGCGTGGCGCTGTGGATTTCTCAGGTCCTGAACAAAGCTTTTCTTGCGGACATCATAGATCTGTACGTGATCCATATACTGATAATCTGTAAAAGAAAAATCGGTGTTGATGATAACCCCGGTGATGATGACGATGTACTTCGCGTGCTCCAGGCTGACATCTAACACGTGCGCGCTGATTTGCTTCTCGGCGGAAAGCGATGTGATGCGCGTTAGTTCGATGATCGGGGTCTCGGCGTTTAAGATTTGATCTTTATAACGCAACGCCAGCTCTGCAATTTTGCCGCCCTGGTAGTCGTCTTCTGAAATTTCGGCCTTGAGTGTTCCGGCTTGCAGTTTGCCGAGCGTTCCCATCAATGCGCCACAACACGAGCTGGCTTCGGGTTGCTCATGCCTGAGCACAAACCCCCAACCTTTTTTCTGGGAATAGCCGATGTGTGGTTCAACCAACAACACCAGCGTGCCACTGTCGGGAATGTGATGGGCGAACGCCTCCAGGCCGGACACCCCGGTGAAGGGCAAACCGGCAAGTCCACCCAAATGAAAGGGACCTTTTATTTCGGGATGAAAGTGGAAGTTTTTTGTATAGATAATGTCATCCACGCAGGTGGATGCACCCAGCAAGATCTTGTCGGGTGCGATGCCATAGTTTTTTTGAAGATAGTGGATGAGCGAATCCGAGAATTCATGCCCGGGAATGGCGCCCGGAAATTCCTTTCTCAAAACTTGTTCGGTTTCGGCTGGTGCATTCGGGAGGTAGGAGGGCGTCTCGGCGGCGGTTTTAGATTCGATTTTACCGCAGGCATAGAGCGCCAGTGCGATCGGCAGGAGGAAAAGGAGGTGATGGGTGTTCATGGCAAATGATTTAAATGATGTTGCCCGGAAGTCCGGATGTTCGGGAGATCGGTTTACCGTTAAATGATGTTATGTAACGGTTAAAAGACGGTGACGACAAAACTTTAAACTATACCTTAGAAGACTGCGATTCGAAATAAAGATTTACCGGATGAGTTTCTACCGTTACCGGTTTGCCGAAAAGCAGCTGATAAAATTTACGAAGAAGAAAGTGATCGCTAACCTCTGCCTATGATTATTTTTTTCACGATGTTGAGCTTACTTGTTGGTGTTGCCACCGCGATGGTTAGACGGAGGCGTCTTACGGTAGCCGAGGAAATTGCGGGGAGTTTAATTTCGATAGTATTGGCCGATGCCCTTTTTTTGTGCTTGCATTTCAGCGCGACACTCGATGTTATTTCGTATGTGGAATATCAGAGGGTTCCGAATGTCCTCTTATTTCCGTTGTTGCCCGTTTTTCTTATGATCTTATCGTATGAGATCTCTGTGAAAATGATGAAGAAGTAGACATAGTCAAATATTCTGACCCCCCGATTTCTTGGGGTTATTTGACATTGTCAAATATCACGTATGGGATATACGCTGATGATCCGGATCGAAAAACGTAGCAAAGTCCCACGGTCAGTCCTCTCAGTCATTGTGGTTTGAGAAAGTTTTTCTATGTTTAAGCCGTATTGGAGATTTGATGATGTTGTGTACAGCCTTTTTTAAACCTAACGATGAGTTCGAAGAGTCAACGCGCGATCTTAGAGAAATACCGCCGGTATGCTTTCATGAACCTTTCTTTGACAAGCATGGACGGCGAGGAGTGGATGGATATGCCCGAGTTCGACGGGTGCTACGCCATTTCGAATTATGGCCGGATCTGGGCGGCGCCAAGACCCATCTTCTCTACGAGGGGCCAACTCTATTTCACCCGCGAGCGCATGCGAAAGCAAAACCTGACGCGCTACTACAATACCTATGTAAAGGACTACACCGACCAGCTTTCTGTTCACCTGCGGTATGAGGGCAAAAATTATGGGTTCAAAGTAAATCGCCTGGTCTATCATTTCTTTGTGAAGCCCCTCGACCTGAGTGACGAACGATTGCCGGTGGTTCACCGCGACGGCGACAATTGCAACAACCACTATGAGAACCTGGTGCTCATGACCGGCACCCAATTGTATAAACACATCCTGGACCTGAAGCGCATACCCAGGTCCGGCCGAAGGAGCACCAAAGGCAACCGGACTACATGGTCACCGGAGAATTCTCCGCGGCCGATCATCAAGTATGCTTTGGAGGGTAAGAAACTCAAGACCTATACCAGCGTGGCGGAGGCGGCCGCCGACAATCAAACGTATCGCGGAAACATACGCGCGGTGGCCAGTGGCAAACTGATCCAGTCGCATGGTTTCGTGTATCGCTTTCAGGGAGATCCCTATCGCGGTGAGCATGCAAATTTTTCGTATGAGAAACCCGTCACACAGTATGCCTTGAATGGAAAACGGTTGAACGTCTTCCCCAGTGTGAAACAGGCGGGCGTGGTGTCGGGGATCGACAGCAACACCATCAGCAAATGTGCGTTGGGGAAAGCGCGGATTGCCGGTGGCTATGTCTGGCGCTATAGCGACAATCCCTACAAGGGAGAATTTGATGGTCAGATACAGAATGCAGCCAAGTCCATTCAGCAGTATAGCCTGGAGGGAAAAGTGGTCGGACGGTTTTCGAGCGTGAATGAGGCGGCAAAGGAAACGGGCTTTAGCACGGCGTCGCTTTTGGACTGCGCCTATAAACGCTCTAAGGTATCGCATGGCTTTGTGTGGCGTTTTGCCGGCGACACTTACCGGGGAGAATTCAAGGACTATCGCGCGGGCCGGCCCGTAACGCAAATGTCACTGGAGAGCAAAGTGCTGAAGACTTATCACACGATCGAGGCCGCGGCCAAAGCATCGGGATTGACCAGCGACAACATCCAGAAGAACGTGACCGGCGCCAACCGGACCGCGGGCGGATTTATCTGGCGCTATGCAAAAGACAGTGAAGTCCGGAAACTTCCGGCCTACAAGCCCAGGGCCTACACCAAAAGTTCGCATGGCGAGAAGGAGGTGATCCAATATTCTATCGACGGCAAAAAGCTGGCCGTCTATAGCAGCATCACGGAAGCATCGCGGACCATCGGTTTGAGCGGAAGTGGAATAGCTGTGGCACTTGATAATGACCACCGGTCATCCGGCGGATTTGTCTGGCGCACGAAGGGCAACCCTTATCGCGGGTTGCTCATCAAAAATCCTCCCGCCAACAAAGCCAAGACGGTGAGCCAGTACGATCTCAAGGGGCGCCGGATAGCCATATATCCAAGTACAAAACAAGCCGAGGCAGCGACGGGAGTTTACGCCACCACGATTTCGCAGGTGGCGCTGGGAAAGTTAAAGTCAACCGGGGGCTTTATCTGGCAATATGGCAAAGGGCCAAAAACACTGGATGTCGAAGCGCACTATGCTTCAACCCGGGAGCACGTCAGGCAAATCAGCAAGGCCGTTGCCAAATATACCATTGGCGGTAAGTTCATTTGTGAGTATCCCAGCATACACGCTGCGGCGAGGGAAGAAGGTATTTCGGCAGGCAGCATCTCGTCTGTGATCAATGGGCAATCGCAATCGGCGGGTGGGAATTTATGGAAATTGTTGGAATAAGAATGTGCCATGCCGGAGATGTAAATGCCTTAATGCGATTGAGGCATTTTCTGTGTTTAACATTTCGGGAAAGGTTCTTGAACACTCTTGGATGGTCTGCTGTAAAACTAATCGTGAAGTTTGCGATTAATTTCCCGGACCACGCCATCCAACTCATGGGCGCAATCCAGCACATGGGCATTGTAGGCTTGGATCTCCGCCACCGATGTTTCCCGGGACATGAGTGTGCAAAGTCCCAGTATCCGGGCCAGCGGGCCGCGGACATTGTGCGCATTGAAATAAGCGTACTCGATGAGTTTCTCGTTCTGTAGTTTTATTTCCGCCACGCGCGCCGTGACTTCCATTTCAAGGGACTCGTTCATCCGGTTAACCTCGGCGTTGGCTTGGGTTAATTCTTCGGTCTGTGCCAGGATCTCTTCGTGCTTTTCGAAGATCTCGTTGTTCAGACGTCTCAGCTCGACAAGGGATTTCTTTTTATCCCGGTAGAGTCTGAATACGATGATCACCAATACGGTGATCGCAACAAGAAGCACGCCGCCGATCGTGACGGCCATGGTCAATGCCCGGATCTTCTCCTCGCGCATCGCCAGCAGCTGATCCTTTTTTTCCGATTCATACAGATGCTCGAGGGCGGCGATCTGCTTGGATTTCTCGGCATTGAAAACTTCACCCCGGAGTGTGCTGTATTGGTCGTTGTAATACCAGGCCGAGTCATATTCATGAAACTTGCGGAAGGTGTCGCTCAATTTTTTCCGGGCATTGATGCCGGAGTTTGCATCGTTCAGCGAATCGGCCATGTGTTTGGCTTTGTGCAGATAGAGGGTAGCGTGTCCCAGGTCACCCAAGTTCGAATAGATGACCCCGATCGTTTGAAGAAGTTCGATGGAAGAA
The DNA here is from genome assembly GCA_966211885.1 of uncultured Chryseolinea sp. Classification (GTDB taxonomy): domain Bacteria; phylum Bacteroidota; class Bacteroidia; order Cytophagales; family Cyclobacteriaceae; genus Chryseolinea. The sequence goes on along the minus strand of CBIHQM010000406.1, from coordinate 815 downwards.
AAAAAGTCGCGGTATTTTGGCAACGACCGTTCGATGGCCAGACCGGTCTCCAGGGCTTGATCGTATTTTCCCTGGGCATTCAAGGCCGTGATCCGTTTGGCTTCCATCCAGAATTTGTAATCGCCCAAGGCAGCCCCAATGCTGGTATCGCGGGCCTTGGTAAACATCAGCAAGGCCTGGTCATAGTCCTGTTTGTTCATGTAGATCTCGCCAAGGGAGGCGTAGGTGTTGGCTACGGCCTTGGGATCGTCAATTTGCTGCAAGAGCGCCAGTGATTTTTTTGAATATTCGATGGCGCGATCATAATCTTCCTGGTAGATCAGCACCCTCGACATATTGTTATACACATGGGCCACCCCCTTGGTGTCGTTCAACTCCTCCCGGATCTTGACGGCCTTAATAAAGTACTCCATCCCCTCGGTGTGCCGGCCTTGGATGGACGCGCTGATGCCCAGGTTGTTGAAGCTTGCCGCAATTCCCTTTTGATAGCCATTCTCCTGCGCCAACGCAAGCGCCTGGCGGGCCAATTCTTCTGACCGGCTGAGCGAATATTGTGTGTAGGCATGAGACAAGTTGTCTAAGATATCAACCCGTTCCACAACGGATTTTGCCAAAGGGAGTTGTTGCTGGAGGGAGTCGATAAGCACCTGTGCGTCGAGCCGGAGAATCAGGAGCGTCAGAACTAAGGGTAAGAGTCGTTTCATAGAGGGCGGAAAAGAAACCAAGCGATGATAATCAAAATTAGGGAATATTGTCTAACCCTCCCGGGCCACGTCTATGGACCCATCTTTTTAGATGTAGGGTACAGGTGAGTG
>CBIHQM010000405.1:0-6584 GCA_966211885.1 uncultured Chryseolinea sp. | reverse complement strand
AGACGCAAAGAACGCAAAGTTAACGCAAAGGGCGTATCTGTACTTTGATGGTTTGTGCGGTGAGAACAAAGCTCACGATTAAAAACAAATAAGCGGGCTCACATTTCTGTGAGCCCGCTTTTCTTTCATTACTATCAGTAACCGGGGTTCTGGCCGAGGTTTGTGTTGGTTTCGCGTTGTGGTTGGGGGATGGGGAAAATGACGCGGTAGTCGCCGTTGGGTTTGTGGGTGAGCCATTGCTTGGTGGTGTAGACGCCAAAGCGGATCAGGTCTTGTCTCCGGTGGTGTTCGCCGACAAACTCCCAGGCCAGTTCATCCAAAAATCTTCCGTTTGCAATGTCGGCGCCGCCTTCATACTCGGTGATGGCCCCGTTCTCATAGTGACCGTATTCGTAGGTGCTGCCTCCCGCCAATTGTGCGCCGGTGACCGTAGCTTTTGCCGGGGCGCTTTTGAAAGCCCGTTGTCTCACCTCCGTCACGATTTGTGCAGCTTCATCTTTCTGGCCTTTCCGCAAGAGACATTCCGCTTTGATCATCAGTGCGTCGGCATAGCGATAGATCGGAACATCGTTGTCGGGATTGACGGTGAAGCCGATCGGGATCTCGTATTTGACAAAACGATAGCCTTCATTGTACTCCGCAGCATCGACACTGGTCATGTAGTTGATGTATTCGAATTGTTTGTCGCCATCCATGATCGGTTCTCCAGAGGCTTTATACTGCAGGCCACCTTGCCAGCATTCTTTTCTCCGGCTGTCGTCGGCATCGTACGTATCCAAAAATTGTGGGATGCCACAACTTCCGCCCCAGGGTTCGGGCATGTTGTAGGTGGCTGCGCTCAACGGGTGAAGGGTTTTGAAAGGATAGTAGGTATTCATGTTTGCCGTATATTCCTTGCTGTAGGGAATGGAGAAGATCTCTTCCGGTGTGTTGGTGTTGTTCACCGCGAAATTGGCCGAGTAGCTCGACAACAATGTGAATTGGCCGCTGCCAATGATGTCGTTCACCTGGGCGAGCGCATCATCCCAGCGTGCAGTGCCCACGTATACCTCAGAATTTAGATACAGTTTGGCGAGCGTCATCTTGGCCGTCCATTTGTTGACGCGTCCGTAGGTTTTCTGGCTGTTCTCTTCGCTCAGGTAGGGCAGGGTTTGGGTGAGTTCATCTTCAATGAAGTTATACACTTCCTGCCCCGTGTTCTGTTCGGGTAAAAATCCTTTCGGTACATCAAATTTGGTGACGATGGGAACGTTCCGGAAATTGTCCAGCAACAAGTAGTAGTAAATGGCGCGCAGCGCTCTCAATTCGGCCAGCGTGTTTTCTTTGTTCTCGATCGCGCCCAAGGCTTCGATCTGGAAGGCTGCTTTGTTGCAGGCGTTGATGCCGGCATAGGCGCGCACCCACAAGTTGTTGCCGTGTTCAATGGCCGGTCCCCAGGTGTGCTTGTGCATGTCCAGGTACAAGTCGCCCCAGCCGATGCCAACGCGGAAAGGTGTAACGATCAAGTCGGATGATTCTTCATAGATATCAAACAGACCGTTCCAGCCCCAGTATACTTCGCGGAATTGCGCGAAGGCCGGCGCAATGATCGTGGTCAGGTCGTCGGCGGTCAGTTTGGTCTCGTCCGAAGAAATGACGTCATACATATTTTCGTCGAGGTTGGTACAGGAGAACATGCCGATCGAAAACAATAGGCCTGATAGCAACCGTTTCATATTTGTTATTTTCATAATCCGTTCTTTAAAAATTTACATTCACGCCAATGGTATAGGTTCTTACAGTCGGGAATTTGTCGCGATTGTCGATGCCCTGCATCCGGATGTCGTTCCGGGGGATCTCGGGATCAATTCCTTTGTAGCCGGTAATCGTCGCGAGGTTGGACCCGGAAACATAGACCCTCAACCCGCGCATGAACTTCACCTTCGAAACATCCACGTTGTAGCCCAGCGTAGCATTTTCCACTTTCACGTAGTCGCCGTTCTCGATATAGTAGCTCACAAAGGCCTGGTTGAGATAGCCCAGTCTTCGCTTTCCATACACATTGTCCATGGCGGAGCTGAGCACGTTATAGTTGATGTTCGGGTTTTCATAGAACATCCGTTGCTGGTTCATGATCTGGTAGCCAAAGGCGCCGCTCAGCACCACGCTCAAATCAAAATTCTTATAGCGCATCGTGTTGATCCAGCCTGCGCGATACTTGGGAATCCCATTTCCCAACACCTGGCTGTTCTTGTCGGTAGCCATGGAGTTGCTGGTCATGGTTTGCCGGGTTCCGTCGGGAAGCTCGATCACCCACATGCCATCGTCGGTGATGTCCACCGATTTCAGCCCCCAGAAGTTGCCCAGGGGTTTGCCCGGCTCCAGGCGGTGCGATGCCATAGAGATGGGTTCGCTGATGCCGTACTCGTTGATATAGTCACCCTCGATCTTGTAGAGATCGTTCGACAGGCTCACGAGTTCATTTTTGTTATGGGAAAACGTCACATTCGAATTCCATTCAAAGGCGGCGCCTTTCACGGGCGTAGTTTTCACAAGTACTTCAATACCCTTGTTCAGCATTTCGCCCACGTTGGCCAGCGTGGTGCTATACAAATTGGGAGGCTGCGGCACGGAATAATTCCAGAGCATGTCCTTGGTGCGCTTGGAGTAGACATCGATGCTACCCGAGATCTTGTCTTTCAGGATGGCAAAGTCCAAACCGATGTTCACTTCTCCCGACTTCTCCCAGCGAAGATCCGGGTTGGCATTGCTCGACGCCACCAGGCCGTTGATCCACTTGCCATCATCCAACACGCTAACGCCTTCATAGGTCAGCAAGGGTTTCGACAAATAGGAATCTCTCGGGATCACGCCCGTCACCCCATAGCCGGCGCGGATTTTCAAAAAGCTCACCACGGAAGATGCTCTCAGAAAATCTTCGTTGCTGAGGGTCCAGCCCGCAGAAACCGCGGGGAAGGTTCCCCATTTATTGTTCTGACCAAACTTGGACGATCCTTCCCGGCGCACGCTGGCCAGCACGTTAAAGCGATCGCCAAAACCGTAGTTCACACGACCGAAGAACCCGATGAGCGTGTTGTCATTTTTATAGCTGTCCATGCGGGCAGTCCCCAGGCGCATCGCGTTTCCGGCCGACAGGTTGTTGTAGGAATAAGCGTTGGTAGGGAAATCAAAATTGTTGGCCGACCCGCCCTGGTTAACATTATATTGGTAGCTGTAGCCTGCCAGCACCGTAAAGGAGTGCTGGTCGAAAGCCTTCGAATATTTGGATGTCAACTCCAGGTAGTTGGTCTTGATCTGGTCGTCGCCGCGGGAGGCATAACCATTTCTTCGGGGGCCTTTCACCGAGTTGTAGTGCTCCTTGGTTTCGGCATAGCCACGGTAGTTGTTCCGTATTTCGGTGGCCAACATCAAATTAGTTTGCCAGCCATCCACCAGTTCCAGCGTGGTGTTGGAGGTTAACCGCGTCCAGTTGTTGGTGATCACGCCCGACGTTTCGCGCACCATGCCCACGGGGTTGATATACTGCAAGCGATCGGTTTCGATCCATTTGCCATTGTCGTCCTGTATTTTCAACAGGGGATTCCGGATCAACGCATTTCTGTAGATCAGCGAATTGAACGAACCCGTACTGCCGTCGCCCAACGCACCGATATCCTGCGCGCCTCTCAAAAGATTGGCACTCAGCTTCAGTTTGTCGTTGAATAGATATTGACTCAGATCCAGGGATATTCTCAACTCCTTATTGTACGATCCCTGGAACACTCCGTCCTGGCCGATATAGTTCACACTGGCTGCATAGTTGGAATTGGCGCCTCCGCCTTGCAGCGACAGGTTGTGACTTTGCATATAGGCTTTCCGGGTAATTTCACCCAACCAATCCGTGTCGGTCACCCCGCCGTTGGCATTGGCTTCGCCCACAAAATCATTCCGGAAGGTGAACTCCTGGGAATATTTTTGATAGTCGCTGGCCGTCAGGAAATCGGCTTTGCGGGCCATGCTAGATACGGCGGAGTAATGCGAATAAGTCAGCGTAGGCGCCTTTGCCTTGTCGCCACTCCGGGTGGTGATGAGGATCACGCCGTTGGCACCCCGTGTTCCATAAATGGCCGCCGCCGATGCATCTTTCAACACATCGATGGACACGATATCCGAGGGCGATACGGTATTAAAATCGCCGGGCACGCCGTTGATCAAGATCAAGGGAGCAGCCGAACCCTGCAACGTGGCCACCCCTCGCAGTGAAATACTGGGGGCGGCGGACGGATCGCCCGAGCCATTGGTGATGGTGAGGCCCGCTACTTTTCCTTTGATCAGTTCCGACGCGTCGCGCATGGCGCCCGCGGTAAATTCTCTCTCCTTCACACTGGCCACCGCACTGGTGACCTCTCCTCTCTTTTGTGTTCCATAACCGATCACCACGACTTCCTGGAGCGACACCAGGTCGGGCATCATCATCACTTCGACATTCGTCTGGGTGCCCACCGTCACTTCTTCGGTGAGGTAGCCCACAAAGCTGAACATCAAAACCGACTCGGCGCTGGGCACGATCAGTTTGTAGTCGCCGTTGGCGTCGGTGGTGGTGCCCTGGCTGGTTCCTTTCACCAGCACGTTCACTCCCGGCAAAGCTTCCTTGTCGTTGGAGGTAACTTTCCCGGAAACCGAAATTTGCGCAAAAGCATGCTGACCGGATAACATCGCGAGGCACAAGGCCCATGTTATCATCAAGCGTTTTGTTAAAATTTTTCTCATGTATAAGGGGGATTGTGATTTTGAATATTTGACAGGATGAAAGTAGACAAACACCCGACACGTGTTTTTCCAGAAATTATCCTCATGTAATACAAATTTATCCACATCGGGTCCGAAGGCTCATGAAAGCGCCTTGGGGCGTAATGGTCCATCCTAATCCAGACGGTCTGGTGAGCATTCAAAAAATGGAAGGTGTCGTGATTGTGGTGGTTCCCAAAATCTTGTTGGTGAAGAATATCAACAAGGGCGGTCGTAGCTGATTAATCTATGATGTGACCGTGGTGTCCAGAATCGGAATGGGTGTGCGCTCACATCTTTTGTGTTTTTGCCGCATTCATGCTATGCTTCTTGAAGCTAACGGTCGTGTTTGTATCCACACTTGCCTTTACCGAAGGCCAAATAAATCCTCTACCTTCTTTTCGACTGCATTTAGTTTTAGGTGCAGTAAAAGCGTACTCAAGCCGGGAAAAATCAATATCCATACTACAAAACCTGCGAGATACCCCATCTCTCCGGAAGCCATCACAGAAGATATCACCTCTGCTGCCACAAAAGCTGTCATCACGTAAATCATCAGCACCAGGACAAATGTATAGATCCCTAACCGGAGTTTTATGTTTATCGTGGTCTTGTTGTCGTTGATGGTTATTCTCCCGCGCACCACGATTTGGACAAAACTCGGCTCGAACATCCTTCTTGGTTCGGTAAGTCCGAATTCCATTTTTTCCTTGTCATACACACCGATCCAGGGACGGGTTGTTGAAACGGTACGGTTCCATAGCAACTGCCCGTCGAGATCATCTACTTTTTCAACGCGCCATGGAATCCTCGAGAAAGCCCGCTCACTTTCTTCGTTCGTTTCATAGTCCATCTCCCGTATTGAAAACATCTTTTTTTAAATTTTGTCTGATAACTTTGATAAAGCGTTCGATATAGCCTTTGAACCCCAGTCCCGCCAACACAAGCCACTCGGAACGAAGATAATTTAAAACATGCGATAAAGAGTCATCCGCCGACTCATTCTCATCACAAATTGATCGAAGAATCTAAATAGATCGATCACCTCGATGAATAGATACCCTTTGGAGGCTCACATACGGCACGATCATGTCCATTCTCAAAAATAAAACGGGCCACACATGGAAAGAACGATGGATATTAAGCCAGTAATCGCTAAATTTTATGGCCAAAAATAGAACGATACGATCGCATGGACCTGCAAGCAACTCTTGCTCTAAACAAGCTACTACGTCAAACCTGATTACCAAAAAAACGACAATGATCCAAATCGGCCAGCACCTGAAACCCTCCGACCTAAACCCCAAACTCAAATCCTTCTGGGAACTCTCTGGAAAAAAAATCGATCTCATCGAAAAACATTACCACGCTTCGCAAGGCTCGCCTGTCTTTACGGTACAAGGCCGGTACACCACGCGGGGATGGACCGAGTGGACACAAGGCTTTCAATATGGCGCCGCCATCCTGCAATATGATGCCACCGGCGAAGACCGGTTCCTCGAACTGGGCAAACGAAAAACCGTCGAGGTGATGGCCCCGCACGTGAGCCACACCGGCGTGCACGATCATGGCTTTAACAACGTGAGCACCTATGGCAACTTGTTGCGCCTGATGAAGGAGGGCAAGATCGCTTATAATGAGTGGGAACGAAATTTTTATGTGATGGCTCTGAAAGTCTCCGGCGCCGTGCAGGCTAGTCGTTGGACAACCATCAAGACCGGCGGGTATATCCATTCCTTCAACGGGGCGCATTCTCTTTTTGTGGATACCATCCGTTCATTGCGTTCCCTCGTGTTGAGCCACAGCCTGGGGCACAT
>CBIHQM010000404.1:0-6589 GCA_966211885.1 uncultured Chryseolinea sp. | reverse complement strand
CGCCGACGTGTACCCGTGAAGGATAAAGCAAGTAAACCCAATGATCACATACACCAGCGGCGGTGTGCCTGACGAAAGTGTTTTGCCAATGATCGGCATGATGAAAATAGCCACCATCGCACTCGGCACCAGTCCCAGTCCTGCGTCGGTAGGTGTATACCCCAGGACACGCTGCACCAGCACCGGGAAAATGAATACAGACCCAAACAAACCAAACCCCACTGCGAAGGTCAGAATGTTGCTGGCGGCAAGATTCCGGTTCTTTAACAAACTCAACTGGATCATGGGATTTGCAATCGTGAGCTGTCGCCAGATAAAAGCGATCAATCCTCCGGCGGCCAGCGCGGTCATGACGACAATGGTGTTGTCGGTAAACCAGTCGTCCGATTGTCCGCGTTCCAAAACATATTGCAGGCTGCCGATGCCGACGGCCAGCATGGCAATTCCAGCGAAATCAATTTTTGGTTTGATGCGGTTTGGATCTTTTTCTTCATCCGTTTCGGTGACGAAGCGCATGGTCAGCAACGATGCTGCAATCCCGAAAGGGATGTTGATGTTAAAGATCAGTGACCAATGATAGTTCTCAACGATGATCCCTCCCAGGATCGGACCGATCGTTGGCCCCAGCACGATCCCCATTCCAAACATACCGCCCGCAATCGCCCGCTTTTCGGGTGGAAATGCATCGAATAAAATTCCCTGCGACGTGGAGAGCAATGCACCGCCACCGATGCCCTGGACAAAACGCCAGATCACCAGCATCTCCAGAGATCCAGCCTGCCCGCAAAGCCACGACGCTATCGTGAATAAAACAATCGATCCTAAATAATATCGCTTTCTCCCAAAGAGCTTGGCAAAAAATCCCGTCAGCGGAATAATGATAACGTTCGCGATCGCATACGCCGTGATCACCCAGGCGGTATCTTCAATGGTGGCGCCAAGGTTTCCGCTGATGTCCGCCAACGCCACATTGACAATCGACGTATCGATCAGTTCCATGATCGCAGCCGAGATCGTCGTGATGACAATAATAGTCCTCGCAAAACCGGTAACCTGATTCGACATGGTTTGTATTTGTTTATCTGAAATGTCCGTTCTAATCCTAGTTCAACAGCGGGTACTAGTCAACCTTCACTTCAACATCCACACTCAACCCTGCCTTCAGAATATTCTTATAGTCCTCCGCCTTGTCAATTTCGATCTTAACGGGAACGCGTTGTGTTACCTTTACAAAATTTCCCGTGGAGTTATCGGGGGGCAGCAACGAGAACTTTGCACCGGTGGCCAGACTGAATGACAAAACTTTTCCCTTGATCGGCGTATCACGATAGCCGTCGAGTGTGATCTCCACTTCCTGGCCTTCTTTCATTTTTTCGATTTGCGTCTCCTTGAAGTTCGCGACGATCCAATACTTTTCGTCGTTCACGATCGTAAACAGGGTTTGTCCGGGCTGAACGTATTGTCCGACTTCCAGGCTAAGCTTGCCAATGCGGCCCGCGGCCGGGGCTTTGATGCTGCAATACGACAACTTCAGCTTTGCCTGGTCGACAGCCGCTTTACGGGTTTCGATCAACGCATTTATTTTCTGGATCTGTGCCTGCGCGATCGACACTTGCGTAGCGGCGTAGTTCACCTGCTCTGCATTGGCGGTGTATTGCTTGCTGGTCGATTCGTAGTTAGAACGACTATCGTCAAGTTGTTTTTGTGTGATCGCACCTTCTTTGAAAAGCGCTTCATCACGGGTGAGATCGGTCGTTGCTTTGTCTTTGCGCGTACGCTGAACGTCGGCATTGGCGCTGGCTACTCTTTTATTGGCAGCAGCGTTCAACAAGGCTGCGTGTGCATTGGCCATATCGGCCTGCGCGTTCTGCAAGTCAGCCTGCGCTTGCACCAGCGAAAGTCTCAGTTCCTCCCGGTCGATGGTGATCAGTGCCTCCCCTGCAGCGACCTTACCGTAGTCATCCACACGCAAGGAATCAATATACCCGGCCACCCGCGCAATGACGGGGATGGAGCGTGACTCGACCTGGGCGTTGTCCGTACTTTCGTACTTCCAACTGTGGAGCAAAGCCCGGATACCAAAAAATGCCAAAATCAAAACGATGAAGGCGATGATAAAAGGAGCAATTTTTTTCTTTTTGGGTGCAGATGTGTTTTCCATAGCATATCAATTGTGGCCTAAAGGTAAACTAAGTTGACTATTAAAGTCAACCTTGTTGACTATTGTTTTTTTAGTATTTTTGCATCAGAAAACTTCAACATGAACGCACTGGACAAACAATTGATTGAAACTGAGCACGTTAAGACCGGCAATTGGGTTAAACTGATTTCCATTCTGAAGTATCAGTTTAACGAATGGGCAACCGCAGCGCTGGCAAAAGAAGGGTTTGACGACTTTAAGATGGTCTATATGCCCGTTTTAATGAACATCTCGCCGGAAGGATCGAATAACACGGAGCTGGCGTCCCATGCGCGCGTGACGAAGCAGGCGATGAGCAAAGTGGCCCAAGAGCTGCAAAAGTTGGGATACATTAAATCAAAGGCAGATCCACGCGACAAGCGGAGCACTACGATCACCCTGACCGACCGCGGCAAACGACTGGTGATCAAGGTACGGTTGAGTATTTGTAGTCTTACCGAAGAGTACCGCGGCATGTTCAAAGCGGCCGATTTTGATAAGGCTACCGAAATCCTTAAAAAGATCATAGAGTATAATGATCAGGAACTTCTTCCCCGGAAGTGAGTTTCACCGTTTTCCCTGACCTACGACTGCCGGCCATCGCCATCATACTTCGATTTTGTTCACAATCCTCTATATTTAATGGCGAACATAATCAACACCCATGCCCCACATAACCATACCCGAAGGAATACCCGGCATACGCGGTCCCCTCTCGCTCCGGCCGGATGTAGCCAAACCGCTGAGTGAATTCACGGAACTTTTGATGCGTGGCGAAAACTCGCTTTCGCGAGGAGAACGCGAGCTTATTGCCACGGTCGTCTCGGCCCGGAACAACTGTTTCTTTTGTGAGCAAGCGCACGGCGCCGTGGCACAACATTATCTGCAATGCGACACAAAGGCGATGGATGACTTGAAAGAGAATTTTCAATCGTCGAACCTATCGGAAAAGATGAAGGCGTTGCTGGCGATTGCTTCCCAGGTTCAACAAAGCGGAAAAAGTGTGACACCTGCCTCGGTACAAGAGGCTTATCATGCCGGGGCAACCGAACGCGAAGTGCACGACACTGTGTTGATTGCCGCAGCCTTCTGTATGTTCAACCGTTACGTCGATGGATTGGATACGTGGGCCCCACAAGACCGGGACTTTTATATTGGCCGCGCCCAACAAGCAGCCGAAACCGGCTATACGGTGGCTCCTGCGAAAAAGTAGAGGGCGGGTCAAGTTGAATGTGTATTCAAGTTGAATGTATATTAATGAATAACCCCGGCCTTTAGGCCGGGGTTTAATGCCTCTGTTTCAGCAGGGCTTTAGCCCTGACCTACACGCCAGAGCTGCCATTATTTTGTGATGGTTATCGAATAGCCAACGTAACGTTACCACTGGTTTGAACATTCACCGGCACGCCGCCGCCATTGATCTTTCCGTTGATGTTGTCCTCGTCCATTTCTCCGCTGAAGTTGCTGAGGTTGTTGGTCTTGATTTTATTGCCGCGCAGCTTCAGGTTAAGACCTTGGTTGCCCGGTAGCGACAGGTTGACATTTCCTCCCGAATTCGAAACGGTAACATACTTGCCCAATTGACTGATCTCCACGTCCATGTTCCCACCGCTGGTGGAAGCATCGACGCTGCAAGCCAGTGCGTGTAGTGTAACGCCGCCACCAGAAGTATGGGCCGTGAGTTGGCCTTTGATGTTGTCGCCGCGTACCGGCCCACCGCTGGTTTCGGCTTCGATAGTTCCGTCCAATCTATTCAGTTCGATCGATCCACCCGAAGTATTCAGTCTGATCTGACCACTGCAATCATCCACGTCGATGCCGCCACCGCTGGTAGACAGCACAATGTCGCCACCCGAGTCGGTCAGGTTGATGCCGCCGCCCGATGTTTTGCCGCGTACGGTTCCCGTGAGTTTTTTGAGTTCAAGGCCGCCACCGCTGGTTGAAAAATTATGCGTGCCCGACAAATTGGTGAGGTCAATACCACCGCCGCTGGTGCTGAGGTCGGTGGAAACATTTTGAGGAACGTAGATCTTGAAGGAAATATTCAGCCCTTGTTTCCAATTCATGTTGTTGTGTTTCGGTTCGGCAACGGCCGTAACTTTATGGCCTGAAACCGACACGTCGAGGTTGTAGTCCTCCAGTCTCTTTTTGATCTCCTCCTTTGAAAGCGTGTTCCGGTTGTTGTTTCCCGTGATGTATACTTCAATGCGTGTTTCACTGACACTAACTCCCGAAACGGCAATGCCTCCGCCCGACGTCCGGGCATAAACATCATTCACCGCATCGTTCGACAAAGATTTCGTCATGTAGGGGCTATCTTGCGCCAGGCTGGCCGTCCAAACGGTTAGCGCGACAAAAAGGGTGAGCATTTTTTTCATGGTTATAAAATAAGGTGTTTAGTTGATCCGGTCCGTCCATCCCAATCCAATCCATATGCCACGCTCAAAACAGCCCTCAAGGACCCTGTAAAGACCAGAATTTCGCTCAAATGTCCATATTCAACATTCCATTGAGCGAATCCGGACAGGGTTGACGATCTTCCATACGGGCCGTTGGACTCAGATTAAAGGATACTTTCTAATGACTTCGGGAACAAAAGAAAGGTTGCATGCGACGTCCCGTTTTGTTTTGCGATGCAGGTCGGCGAAGGTTAAATATATTATCTTTCGCGCCACGTTCGGCTGTGTAAAGCCCTTTACCCTAGGTCGCCCCACCTCAGGCATCAGCGGTATATGCCATGTTAGAAAAATGCAACGAAACAAAAGAATGAGACAAGGACTAATGATGATCGCAGGGTTACTCTTCCTAACGAGTTGCCGTGTCGGTGGACAATGGAGTGATGAAAACATTGACCCAAAGGTGAAGGATGAGATAAACGGCCTTAATAGCCAGGTCATTGAAGGGCTTGCAACAAAAGACCCTGAGAAAATAAAAAGGTTAGCAAGCGAGAAACTACTCGAACAATCAAAGGATCTGGAGACCCTGGTGGGTTCAGGCAAATGGAAAATTGACCCGGCAAAATTTCGAATTAAAAATCAGTTCTATTCAAAGAAGTCGGCCAGTGGTACGGACTCACAGGTTTTCTCGGGAATAGCGGAAGACCATGATTATAGTATACACTTCACAGCGGTAAATAAAGAAATGTTTATTTCTGTTGGCTATTTGGAAGACGACTTGCAAGCGCTGGCGCTGACGATGATTTATGGCAAGTATGGTGACGATTGGAAGCTCAATATCCTGCAAATCGGACTTATTAAAATTGAAAATAAGGATGCCATAGATTGGTACAGACAAGCCCAAGAGAATTTTAAGAACGGAAATTTAGTGGACGCCGGACTGAGCTCTACCCTGGCAGCAGAGTGCATGAAGCCAGCAAATCAATTATGGCAGTACAGACTTGAGTCTGAGATGAATGAGTTCGGAAAAAAATTGAACCAAGAAATTAATAAAACCTACACCTTCCCCATCACCCTGGAGACCATCAAATCAAAGCCACAAATATTCCAGGTATTTCCGCAAGGCATAGATGAAGGCTTTTTTCCTATGGTAGGCTATGTGACCACGTTGAACATGAACGACACCACAGCGCTTTCAAAAGAATGCACAGAAATACACTATAACATTGGACAAGTATTTCAAGGACTCGACCGGGACAAAAAATATATTTTTTACCGGGCCTTTGAAAGACTTCCGGTTAACGCCAACGAAAAAGTGACAAGTTATGGCTTTTCAAGAAGAGGAGAAAAGTGAAACCACCGAAACACTGGATACGATAAGGTCAGGTCTTCTGCCGATAGCAATAAGCGAATTCGGAGATGTATTTGACAGTCCTTGAGCGACAAGTATAAGGTCCGAATTGGGTATCCTATTGCGGCCGAATTTGACTTTCAATAAAATTTCGAAAAGCTACCGCCAATTCCTCCAAAATGGCCGGCGATGTTTTCGAAGCGTCATCGCTCTTCATGTGAAAGTAGGGATGGCTATAGGCTGCACCGGCAACGTTGGGATAACCCTTATCGATCACGTAGATCAATTCGCCGCCCGCGCGTTGTGCCGTCAGCCATTTATTGCCCGCTACATCTTTAAAGGCATCCTGGAAAGACTTCGCGACAGCGCTACTATAGAAAAAATTCCGATTGACGTCCACTTTGTTTTCTTTAACTAATCCCGACGGCGTGGACTTCCATGCCAGCGTGGCAATGCCGGCGCCGAGATGGACCCACAATTTTGTTTTGTCCACCGGCGGTGCGCCACCGTCGAGGAATGCCTTCGCGCCCCAACCGCCAAGTTCGTGGCCCGAGTTGCCGGTGAACACAAACGTGTAGGGTAATTTTTTTGCAGCTGCCCACTGCGCCAGCGCTAGCCAGGTAGCAACACCCGGTCCGCGTTCACCACCACAACCAAACCATC
>CBIHQM010000403.1:0-6591 GCA_966211885.1 uncultured Chryseolinea sp. | reverse complement strand
ACACCGCGACACCCCCAACGGGCGGACGATGTTGATGGAGAGTCCCCAGGGATAGAAGTTGAACATCATGTTGGGGAAAACCCATAAGTAATAGCCCGCGATTTTTTTTCCAAAGTCAGGGGAGGTGGGAGGCAGGTCGAAGACGGCGTCGTCGCCTTTTGCATAGCCGATTTGCAGATTGGAGTATTGAAAAATTTCGGTGGTGTAGTTTCCATAATCGATCACGGCGTTGAGCCCGGCGTGTACAAAGGGGATGTGGAAGCCCTCGAGGTAATTCTCACAATACAGCGCCCAATGCGCATCCACCTTATAGTCTTGCGAAAGCTCCGGGCGGAATTGAAAATCCTGGAACGGCATCCAGCCTACGCGCTCCAGCATCTGACCTAAAAATGTATCGGCCTCGAATTTGGGGTGAAGGGAAGTGAACAGCCATTTTCCAAATTGATAAAGCGGAAGCCTGGTCAGGTCATCCTCCTCCGAGGGAAAGTTGGCCACTTCCTTGAACTCAGGCATGGAAAGGAATTTGCCGTCCAGGTGGAAGCGGCGGCCGTGGTATTTGCAGCGGATGTCGTTGATCTTGCAGGGGCGTTCTACCAAAAGGTTGCCCCGGTGGGTGCAGACGTTGCTCAGGCAATGGAGGTCGCCCTTTTTGTCGCGCGAAAGGAGCAGCGGTTCGTCCAGGAATTTTTCCAGCAGGTTCACGGGCGTGGCCCATCCCGGATCCTTCACCTGGTCGGTGTCGCCGATGAGTTGCCAGGCGTTGGCGAAGATCTTTTCCTTGGAAAGCTCCAGGTAATGGGGGTCGAGATAAAAATCTGTGGAAATGGTTTTTGCCTGCGCAATATCCGGGTGGACGTGGAAGGGAGTCATGAGTGAAGGTTTGGCTTGCAAGCAAAATACTAAATCCTTGTCGCTTATCTGACAGTCCACTTTCAATTATTCGGTTACATTTATCCCGTCAACAAACCCTTTCGCTATGAAAATTGCCACGGTAGTGTACTGGATCGCGCGCCTTTTGGCGGCGGTTATCATGCTGCAAACCTTGTTTTTTAAGTTTACCGCTTCCGCGGAATCGGTCTACATTTTCACCACCGTGGGCATGGAACCGTGGGGCAGGATTGGGGTGGGCGTCATGGAATTGATTGCCGCCATCCTCATCGTGGTGCCGGCCACCGCGTGGCTGGGAGCCGGACTGGCGTTGGGATTGATGGTGGGGGCGCTCGGCATGCACCTAACCCTGCTCGGCATCGAGGTGCAGGGCGATCATGGCTACCTTTTCGGCCTGGCGTTGGCCGTAACGCTGTGCAGCCTCTACGTGCTGATACACGACAAAGACAAGATCTTGTCGCGCATCCGCTCGTTGCAGAAAGCTAGTTGAGTTCTTTCAGAGCGTCTTCCAGCGGTTGCTTGAAGGTGTCTTGGGTGAGTGAGCTCTTCAACCCTTCCAGGACGAAATTGGGGATCTTTTCGGCCCGCGAGATCCGGCCCTTGATGTCCTGGATCATTTCCAATGCATTGGCCTTGCCTTCGAAATCGGCTTCGCCTTTCACTTTTTCTTCCAGCACGTCCCAGGCGGAAAGTTTCTTCTCGGCAACCGCCCGCTGGGCGATGATCTTGCTGTGATCGACCGTTTTGGACTGGATACAAGCGTTGTATTCGTCGACGATCTGATAGAGGTCTCTCTTGTTCAGCTCGTCATGGTCGATCCGGTCCGCCACGGTCGGGCAGTCTTCCAGGAAATTCTTCATCGCCTTTTTAAAGGTAAGGTTCGGGACCTCGGTGCTCTTGCCATCCTTTTTCAAAAGAAATTGTCCATCGTAGGTCACCTGATTGGGCAGTTGATAGGCAAATAAGCTTAGATAGCCCGACTTGATCACTTTCATGAAGGCATAGCCGTCGGGACCCTTCACGGGTTGATAGAAGTCATTTTTCCATTTGTAGGTCCGCACCTGGAACATGGGGTAGGTCGTCTTCTTTTTATCGGCGCCAACGACCTGCACTTTTTTGTCCATCCCAAACGCAAGGGGTTTGAGCTCCCCCCGGATGGTATCGCCCGTCACCGTCACTAAATAATCCTGGGCGATGGCCGGTGAGCACACGGTCAGAAAGAAACAAGCAAAAAGGTATAAGCCAGAACGTTTCATGTTCATAAATGCAGTTTTATAGTCGGAAAGATAAGCGATAAAATAATTTCTCGTCGCGCTATCCGGAATTTCTTCCGATTAAAAAGCGGGATTTGGATGGACGCGATCGCCGGCAGCGGTGTTGGAAAATTTTCCTTGAATAGGCTTATTGCAGGAAAGTTCGATCCCATGGTCATGTACAACCCCCGAAATTGGATTTCTATCATCTTTCACGCCTACAGCCGGCGCGTCATGAGGACCTTGTTGCCCGTCATCCTCTTCATGCTTGTCTATTCGGCCGTGTTGTGCTACATCATGCTGGACCGTCTCAAACTCCATGAAGCTGATTTTCAGCCCACCATCGCCATGCATTCCCTCCTGGGGATCGTGCTGGGTTTGTTCCTCGTGTTTCGCACCAACACCGCCTATGACCGGTGGTGGGAGGGACGCCGGATGTGGGGTGGCATGGTCAACAGCACCCGGAACTTCGCCATGAAACTCAACGCTTGCCTCAGTCCCGAGAACCACGAAGACCGCGACTGGTTTGCCAAGATGATCCCCAATTTCATATTTGCCGTAAAGGAGAGCCTGCGAAACGGCGTGCAGTTGGCCGAGTTGGATCCGCCTTCCGATACGTTCCTCAACGACCTCAAGAAATACAAACACAAACCCAATCGCATCGCCGGCCTGATGTACAAACGCATAAACGAATTGTACCGCGACAACAAAATCACCGGTGACCAGCTCATCAACCTCGACAAAGAACTAAAAGATTTTATCGACCTCATGGGCGCCTGCGAGCGCATCAAGTACACGCCCATTCCCTATAGCTACATGATGTACGTAAAGAAGTTCGTCTTCATCTACATCATCACCCTCCCTTTCGGCTTCGTCACGCAAACCGGCTACATGACCGTGCCCATCGTGGGACTGATCTCCTATGTTTTGCTGAGCGTAGAGTTGATTGCAGAAGAAATCGAAGACCCGTTCGGACGCGACATCAACGACTTGCCATTGGACGAGTTGGCTGGAAAGATCCGGGAGAATGTCAGAGAGGTGTTGTTATAGAAATTATTCCACGAGGAAATCGATATCCACATTCAGCGGATAGCGCATCAGGTATTCCAGCGCACGGGTCACCGTCATGTCCTCGAACAACACCTGGTATAGGGTGGTCGTGATCGGTGCGCGCACTTTGTAATAGTCGGCACACTTCTTGGCCACTTTCACGGTGTTGATACCTTCGGCGATCTCATCGGTGCTGGCCAATATTTCGGAGAGCGTTTCACCTTTGGCCAACCGGTAGCCCACCGTAAAATTGCGGCTCAGCGAACTGTTGCACGTCGTGACCAGGTCGCCCACGCCGGCGACGCCCAGGAAAGCTTTCGTGTTTCCCCCCAGTGCACGTCCGAGGTAGACCATTTCCACCATACCGCGGCTGATCAAAAGGCCTTTGGCATTTTCGCCATAGCCCAAACCGCTCAGCGCACCCGCAGCAATGGCAATAACATTTTTCAAAACCCCCGCCAGTTCAACACCCACCACATCGTTGTTGCCATATACCTGGAAGTGATTGGTGCGCAGCAAACGCTTGCCCAACTGGATCACTTCATTGAAATGGCTGGCGATGACCGTCGCCGCGGGATGTCCATCGGCCAGTTCTTTGCTGAGGTTGGGCCCGGCAAGACAGCCCACGCGAACCACCACGCTCTCTTCGGTGATCACCTCGCTCATGGTCTTCACCATGCTGCGGTCCAGCGTGGTCATGGTGTCGAGGGTCTTGCCCTCCGGGAGCGAGACATCAAAGCCTTTGGTGCCGTGAATGAGGATGTGATAGGGGTGCAGATAGGGCGACAGCCCTTTCATCATCGTGCGGAAGTGCAGCGACGGCACAATGGGAAAGATCACGTCGCACTGATCGGCCAGGTAGCCGAGGTCATTGGTGGGCGTGACGTTCGCGTGCATCTGGTGGCCCCGGTTTTCGCGGGTTTTCAGGATGCGCTCAATGGCCGCGTCGTCGCGCACGTGCAGCAACACCTGCCGCCGTTGGGCCAGCAAGTTGGCTACCACACTGCCGAAGTTCCCGGCTCCGATCACTCCGACCGGTTTATCGTTTTCAGATAAACTTTTCGAGGTCATAGCCGACAAGCCGGTTGTGATAATAATAAAGTGTACTGAAATCCTTGGTGATGATGTTGCCTTCCTTGTTCATAAGCAGCGGGCGCTTCAAATGGAAGATGCCCACGTTGTCGAGTCCGTGGCGGATCACCAGGTTGATATTTCCTTTCAAATGGGTAGCGTGATAGACTTTCCCCTCTTCTTTCAATTTGTAGATCTGTTTGCGCACCCGCTTGCAGGCGGCGCGAAACTCTTCGAACTGCAACACCTGGTCTTCTTCCGGCAACTTCAGCAAGCCAAACAAATCCAGCTTGGGATGTTTCTTTTGCCACATCTCGAACGCCACAAAGGCCACCAGGTGACTGGCAAACACGCGGTTGATGCGGTGATACTCCGACACGATCTTGTGACTGAGCATGCGCGTATATTCATCCTCGCGTTGCTTGTCGACCGTGATGTCGCCATGCGAAATAAAATAGTCGCGGGTCTCGATCACCCGGCCCTGCGCATCCAGGCTGTTGCCTTGGTCGTCGACATAATTTCCCATCACATCCAGCCCGCGCCCGATCGACACGGAGATGTTGGACCCTTTGGTGAAAAACTTGAACAGGAACTGCAGCAATTGCCAGCTTCCGTATTTGTCCTGCTCCGGCAGATAACGGTCCTGGCCCTTCGACGACAAATATTCATCGATCAGGTCCGGGGCCTCCAGCACGAAGTGATAGTTGAGTGTTACGGGTACGATAAAGATTTTGCGCACAGGCTCCGTGGTTGGCGATTCCAGGTAGAGATTGCGTTGGGCTTCGATGGTGGAACTGAGCAGACCCAGCTTGAGTTGTTTTTCCAGCATACCCGAGCGCGAGCGCGTTCCCCCGGGAAAGAAAATGCTGTGCGCCCCTTTTTGAATGGCACACATGGAATAGAACTTCAGCGTCTCCAGGTAGGGGACATTCTTCTTCCGGCGGTCTACTTTATAGGCGCCGAGACTGTTCATGAAATAGGCGAAGATCTTGATGTTGAAAAGATTCAACCCCGCGCCATAGATAAAGGCGGGCAGGCCCAGCGAGTGGATGATCCACCCGATGAGGATCGAGTCGAGGTTGCTGAAGTGTGTGGGCACCATCACCACGGTGCCTTCTTTGGCCAATGTGCGCAGTTGCTTCACTTTGCCCACGATGTGGATCTTGTCGCGAAGGGTATAGCGGCTGCGGAAGAAGGCCCCGAATTTCTTTACGCGGGCGCCGTTCAGCAGGCGCGAGAACCAGAACTTTACGATCTCGCGCGTGAGGCGATAGCTGTTGGGCTTGAAGTTTCCGGCGATCTCGTTGGCATAGCGCAACACGATGCGGTAGAGCAGGTCCTCGGCAATGGGCTGGGCTTCTTCGGGGGTCTTGCCCGTCAGGGCCACGAGTTCTTCTTTGATGCCGGCCCAGAAACGGGGTTCGTCGGCTGCGTCGGCGCGCCAGCGGTTGCGCTTCATGCGCTGCTGCTCGCGGTAAACAGTGGCTTCCAGTTCGTCGATGAGCTGTTTGGTCGTCGGGCGGTTCTTCCTGATTTGGGCAAAGGTCTTCTGCGCCACTTCCTCGATAAACTCCTTGCGGTTTTTACTGAGTTGGTAAACCGGCCAATCGGGTATACCCTCCAGGATGGGTTTATATCGCTTGTTCTTATTTTTCTTCTCTACAACTTCCATGAGCGGTGCAAAATAAAACAATTTCCTCTACTGCTGCACAAATGCGCTGATTTTAAGCACGTTGCATGGCTTGGCGCAAGCTTTCACCCATGCCGGCAAAGCGCTGCATAGCCTCCTCCAGGAAAGCCTTGTCTACGATCCGGTAAAGCTCGGCTTCGCTGGTCACATCGTACTCATTTACCTTGAAGGTCTGCTCCAGCAAGCCTTGCTCCAGCTTAATGAGGTACCGGTTGTTCCAGGCAAAGATGGTGATCTTGCACTCTGGGTGCGGAATTTCTCCTACAACACGCATGTATTGACGGTTTAGCCAACAAATGTAGTGAAGGGAAAATGAAAAAACGTTTTACTTTTTGGAAGATGCGTCCTGGTGTTGTACCAACTCCTGTTGGATGGTCTGCAGTTCGCGGGAAAGATTTTTGTACACCGGGCTGTTGTGGAGGCGATCAAACTCCATTTGTCTGACAAGTCGTTTGATTTCCATTTCGCGCTTTACGAGCGAAGCTTTGGCGTTTGAATCAAATTTCATTCTAGCTGAAAAAGTAGGGTTAGGTTTGGTAAACGCTAAGATATCAGATAAAGTCTAACGTCGGATAAGCATCCGACAGAATTTTTTTCGGCTCCACTTCAAGCCATCTGTCAAGTATCGTAGCGTAAACA
>CBIHQM010000402.1:0-6632 GCA_966211885.1 uncultured Chryseolinea sp. | reverse complement strand
TTAGCGGACAAAATACCAAGATCTACAAGAATCTTGGAAAGGATAGCGACGGCAATCTAAGCTTCGAGGTCATAAAGGACGACCTCAAAGGAGGTGGGGCCGAATACCATTGGGCCGACTTTGATCACGATGGCGATTTGGATCTGTTCGTTGTGTCTGGACAATGTTCCTTTTTTAGCAACGAGGGAAATGACGTCTTTCTGGAGTATAAAATTCCACAAGTTAGAATCGGCTCCTACACAAGTCTGATCGACTTTGATAACGACGGTGACCTTGATATATACGCCTCGGGCACCATTTCCAAATCTCCCTTCGACAGGAGTTACGAACAAAAATTCAGCGTGGTAGCCTATAATCAACTTATTGCGGACAGCAAAGGGATCGTTAATGCCGCGCCCTTAGCGCCCACAGCATTAGAGACAAAACAGGACACAGCAGGCATGCACCTCTCGTGGAATGCGCCGTTCGATGATCACTCGCCCACCAGCGCCTTGACCTACGATGTGGTGATTTACAAAAATGGAAAGGAATTTTCGAAAGCATATTTCGACCCGGGAACGGGTGTACGTCACAGACTCAAACAAGGCAGCGTATCGCAAAGCTTGCTGTTAAAAAATCTCGAGATGGGCGAGTACACATGGAAAGTACAGGCAGTCGACCAATCCTTCCGGGGTTCTGCTTTTTCAGTGGAAGACAAATTTTTCTTTTTGCCTCCGCCACCCGCGATAAACGACACGGTCATCTACCGATGCGGACGGCAGGTAACGCTTACGGCCAAAGGTGAGCACATTGAATGGTATGCCGATCAAAATTTGACGACCAAGCTTGCCATGGGAGAATTTCATCCTGAAGCTTCTCAGAAGGTGTACGTTACGCAGACGGTAGACGAGGTGCGAAGTATAGCCCAACCCATTGACATTGCGATCTACGACGCGCCGGATAAACCACACGTCGACGGGAATAACCCAGTGGTTATTTGTGAAGATGCCGTTGGTGCCCCGGTCACTTTTGTCGCTATTGGCGAACAGGTTGAATGGTATGGCAATGCAGACAAAACGATAAAGTTAGGCACCGGCACGATTTATCAGACAGTTCTTAATCCGGGCCAATTGTATGTAACGCAAACCATACAAAATTGCCGTAGCCAGGCCCAAACGCTCCAGTTAATTGGCATTACGATCGATTCGAGAATCTACTATGACGACGGGAAGATGGCGACACGTGAAGAGGCAGGAGATCACTATCGCTGGTTCAAGAACAATGCGGAGATACCCAACAGCGATAATTATTTTATTCCCGACCCTGGAGAGATTGGAAATTCCTTTACCGTGGAGATACAAAAAAGTGGATGCTACGAGATGTCGGCGCCGTTTATTATCACCGCCGTCGAAGCCGATTTGGACAATGCCATCAGAATTTTTCCCAATCCCGTGCGGGGCGATTTCACAATCCAGACCTTGCAGGGTAGCGGCCCCATTCAGATTTTTGATGTAACCGGAAACATGGTTTACGAGTCGCCTGGGAACGCGACGTCGTCTACGGCGATTCCTGCTCGTAATTGGAATAGCGGTGTTTATTTTGTTACGGTGACCTACGGACAAACCAGGGTGACCCGCAAACTGGTGGTATTGTAAAAAGCCACACAAACACGTTCGAACTTTGACGTTCAGTGCCGGGTAACTTTTTAAATTCCCCGACATTTCGGATGTTTGATTTCGCTCCACATTTGCATGACATCCATCCGCGTTCCTTTTACCGTCATCTTCGAAGACAACCATCTGCTGGTCGTCAATAAATCGCCAGGTATCCTGGTGCAGGGCGACGCCACAGGTGATGT
This sequence comes from uncultured Chryseolinea sp., assembly GCA_966211885.1. Classification (GTDB taxonomy): domain Bacteria; phylum Bacteroidota; class Bacteroidia; order Cytophagales; family Cyclobacteriaceae; genus Chryseolinea. The sequence goes on along the minus strand of CBIHQM010000402.1, from coordinate 4,795 downwards.
GCCGCTGGTGGAGTTGGGGAAGCAATACATCAAAGAAAAATATCACAAGCCGGGTGAAGTTTTCCTTGGCGTCGTGCACCGCCTGGATCGTCCCGTAAGCGGTGTAGTGGTGCTGGCGCGTACGTCCAAGGCGTTGGAGCGCATGAACGCGCTGTTTCGAGAAAAAGAAACCACGAAGACCTACTGGGCCATCGTCCGGTCAAAGCCTCCTCAACCCGAGGGCACACTCATCCACTGGCTCCAGAAAGACGAAAAGAAAAACAAAACCACGGTCTACAAAAAGGAAACCGGCAACGCGCTCCGTTCTGAGCTCAGCTACAAAGTTCTCGGTTCGGCCGAAGGGCATTGGCTGCTGCAAGTCAACCCCGTGACCGGACGCTCGCACCAGATCCGCGCCCAACTGGCCAGCATGGGCTGCCCCATCAAAGGCGATGTGAAGTATGGTGACGATACCGCCAACGAGGACGGCAGCATCTATCTCCATGCGCGACGCCTGTCCTTTATTCACCCGGTGAAGAAAGAACCCATAACCCTGGAAGCGCCTGTTCCCGTTATGGGTATATGGAAATATTTTGTAAAATTTGATGAAACGTAGCCTATGGAACAAGCCTCGTGGATGGAACGGTTGAAACAGCGCTGGAAGCTGGGCAGCGCTTTGCAAGTGGTGATGGTCCTCGTGGTTTTTGCATGCACCGGGTTCACGGTCCTGTTCATCAAGAAACCTATTCTGAATTTTCTGGCCGGCGATGAAGGTAACTCTACCCTGGCATCGGTGCTGTACTACATCTTCATTCTGCCCTTGTATAACGTGGTGCTCCTCGCGTATGGATTTTTATTCGGACAATTCAATTTCTTCTGGGAATTCGAGAAGCGGTCCTTCAACCGCATTTTCAATCGGAAAAAGAATAAGCCTTCTTGACAAAAGACTTATAAAACAAAAAGCCCCGGTTAATCCAGGGCTTTTTTTATAAAGAAAAAATTATCTCAGCTCAACCGATCACGCCGGTTGCCAAAAGGATCACTTTGTTTTTCAGCACTTCCACCACGCCACCGGTGACGGTAACATGCTTGGCGCCTTCCTTGCCTTTGTATTCCACCACACCTTCTTTCAGCAAGCTGATGAGGGGAGCATGGTGATCGAGCACCTGGAACGATCCGTCGGCGCCGGGAAAGGTGGCCGAAGTTACGTCGCCTTCAAAAACCTTTTTTTCGGGGGTTAATATTTCAAGATGCATGTGTCGATATAAAATATGAAAACAGGGTGGAGGCCTAAAACCTCCACCGTTGTTTGTAATGAATTATCCTTTGGCTTCGGCCATCATCTTCTGGCCTTTCTCTTCGGCTTGCTCAATGCTTCCAACCAGGTTGAAGGCCATTTCAGGCAAGTGATCGTATTCGCCGTCCATGATGGCGTTGAATCCTTTGATGGTATCCTTGATGTCTACCAATACACCTTTCAAACCGGTGAAGGCTTCGGCCACGTGGAAAGGCTGCGACAAGAAGCGCTGTACACGACGTGCACGGGTTACGACCAGCTTGTCTTCGTCCGACAATTCGTCCATACCGAGGATGGCGATGATGTCTTGCAATTCTTTGTAGCGCTGGAGAATGCTCTTCACACGCTGGGCACAGTTGTAGTGTTCTTCACCCACGATCTCGGGACGGAGAATGCGTGACGTAGAGTCCAAAGGATCCACGGCAGGGTAGATACCCAACTCGGAGATCTTACGCGACAATACGGTGGTGGCATCCAAGTGAGCGAACGTCGTTGCGGGAGCAGGGTCGGTCAAGTCATCGGCAGGTACGTATACGGCCTGTACCGAAGTGATGGAACCGTTTTTCGTGGAGGTGATGCGTTCCTGCATGGCACCCATTTCGGTGGCCAGTGTGGGCTGATAACCTACGGCAGAAGGCATCCGGCCGAGGAGGGCCGATACTTCAGAACCTGCTTGTGTGAAACGGAAGATGTTGTCGACGAAGAAGAGGATGTCGCGGCCTTTGCCTTGACCATCGCCGTCGCGGAAATATTCGGCTACCGTCAGACCGGAAAGGGCCACACGGGCACGGGCTCCGGGAGGTTCGTTCATCTGTCCGAACACGAAGGTTGCCTTGGAGTCTTTCAGTTTTTCTTCGCTCACCTTCGACAGATCCCATCCGCCGGCGTGCAGCGATTTCATAAATTCTTCGCCATAGTCTACGATGCCGGCTTCGATCATTTCGCGGAGAAGGTCGTTCCCTTCGCGGGTTCTTTCACCCACACCTGCAAACACGGAAAGACCGGAATAGGCTTTCGCGATGTTGTTGATAAGCTCCTGGATCAATACGGTCTTGCCTACACCGGCACCACCGAACAACCCGATCTTACCACCCTTGGCGTAGGGTTCGATCAAGTCAATAACTTTAATACCGGTAAAGAGAACTTCGGTTGCTGTGGAAAGGTCTTCAAAAGCGGGCGCAGCACGGTGGATCGGCAGCGATTTGTCGCCTTTGGGTTGCTTGATACCGTCGATGGCCTGGCCGATCACGTTGAACAGGCGGCCTTTAATATCGTCGCCAATGGGCATTTGGATGGGAGTACCGTTATCGGTCACCTTCATTCCCCGCACAAGACCCTCGGTACCTTCCATCGAAATGGTGCGTACGCGGTCTTCGCCAAGGTGTTGTTGGCACTCCAACACCACAACGGTGCCGTCTGCTTTTGTAACAACAAGAGAATCAAGGATATTCGGAAGTTTAGCCCCTTCGCCATCGAAGGCCACATCGACTACAGGACCGATTACCTGGGTGATCTTACCAATATTTGCCATGCTTTATCTGGTTTTTGAAAATTAAGGTCTGAAATTGACCGCAAAAGTAGCCGTTTATGGATGAAGAACAAAGGCTCAAATACGAATTATTGACAGTTGTTTGAGTGTGCGAATATCCGCGCACACACACCTAAAAACCGTGATTTGGCCCTCAAGCCGCGTTCAGCACAATCCTGAAAGTTGTACCCAGGTTTTCTTCCGATGACTTCACGAAAATTTTGCCATCGTGATAGGTTTCAATGATCCGTTTGGCCAGCGTGAGCCCCAGCCCCCAGCCTCTCTTTTTGGTGGTGAATCCGGGCCGGAAAACCTGGTCGATCTTGGAACGGGGAATACCCTTACCGGTGTCCGAAATGTCGATAAAGATCTTGCCCTCATTGCCCCGAAGCACCTTGATGGCGATCAGGCCGCTGTTGCCCATGGCGTCTACCGCGTTCTTGGACAGGTTTTCGATCACCCACTCGAAAAGCGGCGCATGCACATTGGCAAAGATATTCTCCGACAGCGTGAACACCTCCATCCGCACCCGCGACGACACCCGCGGCCGGAGATAGTTGACCACGTTGTTGATGAGCGACACAATGTTCTCTTTTTTCAGGGTTGGGATGGAGCCAATGCTGGAAAAACGCTCCGTCACGATCCGGAGCTTCTGAATGTCCTTCTCCAACTCCTCCACCGTGCCCTTGTGCTTCATGTCCGGGTCGTCTCGCAACACCTCCACCCAGGCCATCAACGACGACAGGGGTGTGCCCAATTGGTGGGCCGTTTCCTTGGCAAGCCCCACCCACACCCGGTTCTGCTCGGCAGCCTTAGAATAGTTGAAGGCCAGGTAGGCGATAAACCCAAAAATGGCAATGACCGAAAGCTGTATGTAGGGGTAGGCGATCAGCTGTTTTAGCAAAAATGAATTTTTATAATAAATGAATTGCGTGCCAAAGACCTCGCCCGTTTGCGGATCGCGCAACGTCACCTTGATGGGCTCGTAGGTTTCACGCATGATCTGCATTTCCTGTTTTAAAAAGGAATTCCTTTTTTTCTCCGACCAGGTGTCGTCCACGTCCACGTTGCGTGAGGAAAGCACCTTGTTGCTGTCGCTCACCTGGATGATGGGGATGGAGTTGTTCTGGAAGAGGATCTCCTGGGCAATGAAGTTCACGTCGCCGGTGCCTTCGTCGTTGGCGGTATATTCGATGGCTTTGGCGTAGAGCTGCACCTGCTGGCGCTCGCGATCTTTCAACTGGTCGACCAGGATGTTGGTGTAGTAGATCGAACTGATGCTGATCAGCACAGAGGCCACCAGCACCACCCACTTGATATTGGAGTTGTTCTGGTAGAAGTCCAGCGACGGAACCGTACTTTTTTTACTCATTGCGATTTGAAAGATAAATAAAAAACCGGATGACGCTTCACCCGGTTTTTTATTTAAATGTCGTTGACCCTCGCTGTGCTATCCTTTCATCATAAACCACTTGGCCATCACCTTATAGTTGATCTTGGTGCCGTGCATGAGGATGCCCACACGGTAGATCCGCGCGGCCACCCAGGTGGTGAGCATAAATCCCAAGATCAGGGAAACCATAGAGAGCGCCAACTGCCAGCCGGGCACACCAAAGGCGATGCGTCCCATCATGGCAATGGGCGAAGTGAAGGGGATGATGGAAAGCCAGACACTCACCGTGCTGTGCGGGTCGTTCATAATAAAGGTGAACAAACCAAAGTAGGAGATCAGCAGGGGAATGGTGATCGGGAACATGAATTGCTGTGCTTCGGCAGGACTATCGACCGCAGAACCCACGGCGGCAAATAAGGCACCGTACAATAAATATCCGCCGAGGAAATAAAACAGGAAGTTGAAGATCACATACCCGAATGGAATTTGGCTCATCATCTTGAGTATCTCTATCGGGGGGGCTTGCATGTCCGGATTGTTTTGCGCCATCTCCTGCATCATTTGCTGTTGTGGCATCTGCACACCAAAGTAGGCCAGC
>CBIHQM010000401.1:0-6661 GCA_966211885.1 uncultured Chryseolinea sp. | reverse complement strand
ACCTGCAGAACATGATGCAGTCGTTTAGCGGCAACAGTGGACTGGACAACGGCGACCTGCGCCGTAAGGTAACGGGTGGTTCAACCTCGCAGGGTTCGGGTGACCGGGGGGGCATGCTGGGAAAAATATTCAATTGAGCTGAACGGCCAGTGCTTTCGGCAAGGCTTAAATTCAGAAAGAACTCCTCACAACAGTGGCGGAGTTCTTTTCTTTTCTAGGCGCACCATGACGTTGCTTTGAAGGGTGTAGCCTACCCATCCGCTGGCAATGCCGATCACACCTCCTACTAAAATATCGCCTGGATAATGAACGCCGAGATAGAGGCGCGTATAGGTCATGGCAAATGCCCAGAGGTATAGCCAGGTGATCCAGGGTTTGGTGGGACGAAACAGCAGGGAAAAGAAGGTGGCCGTTCCCAGCGTGTTGGCGGCGTGGCTGGAAGCAAACCCATACATGCCGCCTTTGTAGCCGTTCACCAAATGGATCAATCCGGCAAGCGAAGGTTCCTGCGACGGACGAAGGCGTGCAAAGAAGGGTTTCATGAGGCCGGACGTGATTTGGTCGCACAACAAAATGGTGACGGTGATGCCCAGCAACGGTACCCAGCAATCTTTTTTATAGTCGCGGATCACGAGGTAGAGCAGGAAAAGATAGAGGGGGAGCCACACAAAGGTCTCCGTGAAAAACAACATGACGGGGTCGAGCCACGGCGTGTGCAAACCATTGAAGAATAAGAAGAGCTCCTTATCCCATTCGAGTAAACGATCAAGCATAGCTACGAATATAAGGTGGCTTTTTCATTTTCCTGCATCATCCACTCAAATGCTTCTTCCATGGTGGGGAAGGGCTGAAAGGAAATGTTGAAATGTTCGACCTGGGTTTGGATGTTCTGAATGTAGGTGATCACGCGTTCGTCGCGGGCGTCGGGGCGGATGAAGGCGATGCGGCGGAGGCCGTTGCGGGAGGCTTCGGGGATAATGTTCTGGAACATCCAGGCCTGGTCTTCGGGGGCAATCGGTCCCTGGTGGACCACGTCCGACATCCAGTTTGGTGTGTTGTATACCTGCAGGAATTCCAGTGCCTTGGAAAATACCGCCCGGTATTGTTCGCTGCTGATAGGCCCGCGCCAGATCACGCCGGTGGAATTGACGGTGGCGTCGAAAAAGATTTTGGCATAAGGTTCGTCGAGCAGCATTTGCCGTTTCACATTCTCGGGTTTGCGCAGACGGACGGTGAACTCCGTGAACTTGTTCAATTCGCTTTGCACGTCGATGGTCCCGCCCAGCGCTTCGCATTGCAATTTCACCAGGTAGAGACCCAAACCTTTGCCTTCGGTGTGGTGGTGGAAGCGGCGGTAAAGCTTGAACATGTTTTCGCGATGCGCAGTCAGATCGATACCCAGACCGTTGTCTCTGACGCGGATCACAAAATAGCGGGGCTCTTCCGAACTGCTCAACTCCACTACCGGCGTGCGGTCCGGCGAACGATACTTGATGGCGTTGCTGATGAGGTTATACAGAATGCTGTGCACCATGGGCTTCACCGAATACAACACCGGGCACGGCTCCACATCGATCTTGAGTTGGACGCCATGGGCCGTGATTTCTTTCTCCAGGGTTTTGTAGATGTGATTTAATTCAGCCGACAGGTTGATCTTTTGACGGATCTGAAAAATGTCCTGGCGAATGTCGATGATCTTGCTGAGTTCGCGGATGATCTCGTCCAGGCGCAGCGTGGAGGACTTGATGTGGGCGAAGACCTCGGCAACGTCGCTGGGAATGTTTTCGGGTTTGATGAATTTTAGCAGGCCCAACAGGCTGGCCACGGGACCGCGAAGGTTATGAGAGACGGTATAGGAAAACTGGCGCAGCTCGTTGTTGTGCTTCACCAGTTCGGTGTTGGTTTCCATCAGGTCTTTATTCTTCCGGATCAGTTCCGACTCCAATTCCTGGTTCTTATTGAACAGCCGGCCCCGTTGCTCTTCAATGAGCCGGTTGGCGTTGATGAGCTTTTCCTGGTTCACTTGCAGGCTTTCGCTTTGCGCGTGGATCTCTGCATTTTGCGCTTCGATCTCGACGTTGCGTTCCAGCAATTGGAGGTTGACCTGGTTGAGGTCTACGATGAGTTCTTCGTTCTTCTCCTCGTTCTTTTCCGAAAGCCATTTGAGAAATCCCAGGCTGGCGGTCATGATGAAATAGGTGATGACGATCACGACGTTGGTGAAGTGATAGTTCATCAGTTTTAACCGGTCCTGCGCATAGGGCACACCAAACAAACTGTGTAGCGGGTCGTGGGCCATGAGCACGGCAAATCCGCCGAACGCGGCGATGGTGAGCAAGGTCTTTTCCCGGAACGAGAACAGCATCCATGGAATGACACAACATCCCAACACTACAATGCGGAACGTAAAGTAGTCCAACTCCTCCTGCTCTTCGTAGTAGACCCACTTCGAATAGATGGACAAGGCCATCACGACGACAGGACTGAGAAGGCTGATCCAGAGCCGGCTGAAGTTGATATAGCCTCCCCGGTTTAGGATGATCACGACAAGGGCCAGGGTGCCGATCACCGGAATCAGGTAGGTGATGATGTTGCCACCGTACCAAATGAAATAAAAGAATGTGGCAACGAGGCTTAAGGAGAAGAGAATAAGGGCAATCGCATTCGAAAGTAGAACGCCGCGTTTGTCGGGCGGTGTCCTGGCAAAACCGGCTCCGGAATAAATGAGGGCGCGCAAAAAACTCATTGAGGGTCAACGTTCTTGTGATGGTCAAAGTTACGGAATTATGGAACAAGTTCGAGGAATTTGAGTGTAGCCGGTTTGTTGACGATTGCTGGGTCATGCTTCTTGTCAAAATCCGGGATGGCCATCCCTTTCCTGCGTCCGATTTTATTGTACATTGTAGTACTATTTATTGCAGTCAGGCTTTATGGAGAAATTTGATCTGGTGGTCATCGGGGCGGGTCCTTCCGGATACGCAGCAGCCATGCGTTCCCTCGATTTCAAGAAAAAGACATTGCTTATTGAAAAGAACAACGTGGGTGGAGCGGGCGTCACCAACGGTGCGCTCTCATCCAAAACCTGGTGGGAATTGTCGCGCGAGACCGCGTCGTTCAGGAAGAATTTGAAACGCTTCAACCTGAAGGTGCCCAGCATCAACTACAAGGAGATCCAGGACGAGGTGGCCAGCGCCATTGAAGAGCGTAAGGGCATGCTGGAGGAGCACCTGCACATGATGAAGGATTCGCGTTACACGGATTTACTGAGCTTTCGCAAAGGCAACGCCCGCCTCACCAGTGCGCATGAGATTGAGATCGATACTGGTGCCTACGAAAAAGAGATCGTCTGGGCGGAGCACATTATCCTGGCTACCGGCAGTCGCCCACGTTATTTACCCGAACTCCCCATCGACGAAAAGATCGTGATGACCAGCGAAGGCATCGAGAACATGGAGGACTTTCCGGAGAGCATGGTGATCGTAGGAGCGGGGGTGATCGGTTGTGAATATGCCACCATTTTTTCAGGCTTTGGCAAAACAAAAGTTCACCTCATCGACAAAGGTGCCCGCATCCTGCCGTTTGAAGACGAAGACATCGTGCGGGTGATCGAACGCAACATGGAAAACAACGGTGTGCTCATCCACCGTAACTCACGCCTCATCAACATGGAGATCAAACATGGCCGCGTAGAATACACGTTGGAATATGACGACGGCACCAAAGGCACGTTCAATGTAGCCAAAGCGTTGGTGGCCGTGGGCCGCACGCCCAACTATGAAGAGCTTTGGGACGACGCCGTGAACATCAGCATATCCAAGCGTGGCATCGAGGACAATGATACGCAAACCAACATCACCAACATCTACGCTGTGGGCGACATCACGGCCGACATTTCATTGGTGAACGTGGGCGAACTCGAGGGCCGGTATGCCGTGGAAAAAATATTTGGCGACCCCAAGCGCAAACTCATCTACGAGAACATCAGCACCATCATGTTCCTGAACCCGGAAGTGGCCAGTGTCGGGGTGAATGAAACCCAGGCGCGCGAACGGGGCCTCGACTATAAAGTGGCTACGCTCGACTACAGTTGTATTCCCCGCGCCATCGCCAAACGCAACACCCAGGGTTTTATCAAGATGCTGGTCACGAACGACGAGCAAATGAAAATTCTGGGATTGAAGATCATCGGCAATCACGCGTCCAGCGCGATTCAGGCCGTGGCGTTGCTGATCAGCATGGATAAAGGGATCGAAGAGCTAGCGGAGTGCGTCCATCCTCATCCTTCCATTACGGAAGGCATCCAGGAATGTGTGCGCATGCTGTTGGGGAAATCACTCTTCAAACCGGATGCGTTGAAAGGAAAGATATCTTGCCGCACCAGTACCGGTGGGGTGTATCACGATATTCATTTTTAATACACCCCCCTCACTTTCGACTTGCGATTTACTTTTGTCGTTTCTTTAAAACAGCCAGCACATCCGCCAGAGAATGATCCTTTGCCGCCAGTAAAACCAGGTAGTGATACATCAGGTCTGCGGCTTCGTTCAGGAAGAGGTCCGTATTGTTATCCTTCGCCTCGATGATGAGTTCAACGGCTTCTTCGCCTACCTTTTGTGCTACTTTGTTGATGCCTTTTTGGATGAGGGATGTCGTGTAGGATGCCTGGGTTGGGTTGTTCTTTCGGTCTTGGATGATCTGCTCCAACGCAGCAAGATCCCACCGCTCATTTTTTTCATTGAAGCACGTGTCGGCTCCCGTGTGGCAAACCGGGCCTTCGGGGATCACTTTAATCAGCAGTGTGTCGTTGTCGCAGTCGATCGCGATGTCCACGAGGTTGAGGAAGTTGCCGGAGGTTTCGCCCTTGGTCCAGAGGCGTTGTTTGCTGCGGCTGAAGAAGGTCACTTTCTTGTCCTGAAGTGTTTTTTGATAGGCTTCTTCGTTCATGAACCCCAGCATGAGCACGCGTAAAGTTTTTACATCTTGTATGACGCAGGGCACGAGGCCATCTTGTTTGCTGAAGTTTATAGTGAGATCATTCATGGCATTCAATTTTTTTGTTATGCTTTACTTGTTCAGGGACGAATCTCGATGTTCTTTTCATCGAGGAACGATTTCAGTTCAGGTATTTTCACCTCCCCGAAGTGGAAGATGCTGGCAGCTAATGCCGCGTCGGCCTTGCCCAGGACAAAGGCGTCGATAAAATGTTCTTTGTTGCCGGCGCCACCGGAGGCGATGACGGGAATTTGCAAGAGTGCGTTGAGTTTGCTCAACGGGTCGATGGCAAATCCGTGTTTCGTGCCGTCGTGGTCCATGCTCGTGAAAAGGATCTCACCCGCGCCGCGTTCTTGTCCTTCTTTGGCCCAGGAGAAAAGTTTTTTATCGGTGGGCATTTTGCCGCCGTGGGTGTGTACGGTCCATTGATTGTCGATCTTGCGGGCGTCGATGGCCAGCACGATGCATTGTGCACCAAAGGCTCGCGACAAGTCGTCGATCAGCTGCGGATTTCGCACAGCAGCAGAGTTGATGCTCACTTTGTCGGCACCCGCTTCCAGCAACGGAGCCACGTCTGCCACCGAACTGATGCCGCCGCCTACGGTGAACGGAATGTTGATGTGACGCGCAATGTCTTTTACCAACGAAGCAAATGTTTTGCGTTCTTCGTTGGTTGCGGAGATGTCGAGGAACACCAACTCGTCCGCGCCCTGACGCGCATAGGTGGCACCCAGCTCCACCGGGTCGCCGGCATCGCGGATGTTGACGAAGTTCACACCCTTCACGGTGCGGCCGTCTTTGATATCCAGACAAGGAATAATGCGTTTGGTCAGCATGCCGGAGTTATATAGTAGTTAGTTCTTCCAAGGTGACTTTGCCTTCGTAGATGGCTTTGCCGACAATGACGCCGTCGGCGCCGATGCGTTTCAATTCTCTCAAGTCGTCGAGATTGCTCACGCCGCCGCTGGCCACAAGGTGCAGTTGGGGGAAGCTCATGAGAATGTTTTTGTACAATTCGATGTTCGGTCCCTTCAACATGCCGTCGGTGCTGATGTCGGTGCAGGTAACATACTCGATGCCGTTGCGCGTGTAGTCCTTCAGCAGGGATGCGAGGGTGAGGGGAGAGCTTTCCTGCCACCCGCTGATGGCCACATAGTCGCCTTTGACGTCGGCACTGAGAATGATCTTGTCTTTGCCGAACTTCGTGATCCAGGAGATCACTTTCAGCGGCTCCTTCACGGCGACACTTCCCAGGTTCACTTGCTTCACGCCGAGGTTGAGCAATCGCTGCACTTCGTCTTCTGTTTTTATGCCGCCACCAAAATCGACCGTGAGCGATGTGGCTTTGCAGATGGCTTCCACCACGCTCCAGTTGACGACCTTGCCGGCTTTGGCACCGTCGAGATCGACGACGTGGAGGTCGGTCAGGCCGGCTTCTTCAAAGGAGCGTGCCACGGAAACGGGATCTTCGTGGTATATTTTTTTCTGGGCGTAGTCGCCCTGGGTGAGGCGTACACATTTTCCGTCGATAATGTCGATAGCAGGAATGATTCTCATGGTGTCAAAGGGATAAGAAACTTTTTAATACCCGTTCGCCGGTCTCGGCCGATTTTTCCGGGTGAAATTGTACGGCGTAGAAATTGTCTTTGTGCATGGCGGCACTGAACGG
>CBIHQM010000400.1:0-6679 GCA_966211885.1 uncultured Chryseolinea sp. | reverse complement strand
CACACCGCATACGGATCCGGAGATCGTTCAATTCCTGATGCACTACGGCGATCTTTTCCTTGGAAAAACGACTGTGTTGTGCAAGGACACCCCGGCATTCATTGCCAATCGCGTGGGTGTTTTTTCCATCATGAAAGTGGTGGATGCGATGAGCAAACTCGATTTGAATATTGATGAAGTGGACAAACTTACCGGCCCGGTGATCGGCCGGCCCAAGTCGGCTACGTTCCGGACTTCCGACCTGGTGGGATTGGACACGTTGATCAAAGTGAGCAGCAACTTATACAACGGTTTGCCCAACGACGAAGGCCGCCAGTATTTCAAGTTGCCGGACGTGGTGTTGAAGATGGAGCAAAACAAATGGCTGGGCGACAAAACCGGACAGGGCTTCTATAAGAAAACAAAAAATGCGAAGGGCGAAACCGAGATCCTGACACTGGACCTCAAAACGCTCGAGTATAAAACAAAAGCCAAAGCGAAATTTGCAACACTCGAAACCACGAAGACGATCGACAACCTGAAAGATCGCTTCAAAGTTTTGTTGGCCGGCAAGGACAAAGCCGGAGAATTTTATCGCGATTCGTTCTACGGCTTGTTTCAATATGCATCGAATCGTATTCCGGAGATCGCCGACGAACTTTATAAAATCGACGACGCCGTGTGCGCCGGTTTTGGATGGGAGCTTGGTCCTTTTGAAACCTGGGATGCAGTGGGCGTTGAGAAAGCCGTTGCCGATATGGAAGCGACCGGCAGCAAACCCAATCCCTGGGTGAAGGAAATGCTCGCCGCCGGGAACAAGTCATTTTACAAAGTTGAGAACGGCAAGCGCAAGTATTACGACATCCCAAGCAAATCCTATAAGATCATTCCGGGCAAGGAGGAATTCATCATCCTCGAAAACCTGAAAGAAAACATCGTTTGGAAAAACGCCGAGTCGAAAGTTACAGACTTGGGCGATGGGGTGATCAACTTTGCCTGGAGCAGCAAGAGCTATACGCTGGGGAGCTCGGTGATCGAAGGCCTGAACAAGGCACTCGACCTGGCGGAAAAAAATTACAAAGGACTGGTCATCGGTCACCAGGGCCCCGACTTCTCATTGGGTGCGAACCTGGGGTTGGTGTTTATGTATGCCATTGAACAGGAATACGACGAGATTGATTTTATGGTCCGCCAATTCCAAAACTCGGTGATGCGTATTCGCTATTCCTCGGTGCCGGTTGTGGTTTGCCCGCAAGGACGCACACTGGGTGGAGGTTGCGAAATGACCATGCACGCCGACATCGCTCAGGCAGCGGCCGAAACCTATATCGGTCTTGTGGAAGTGGGTGTGGGCCTCATCCCCGGCGGTGGCGGAACAAAAGAATTTACCAAGCGCGTGAGCGATGCCCTGGAAGAAGGCGACGTCGAGTTGAACGCCCTGCAAAATGCCTTCATGAACATTGCCACGGCAAAAGTGGCGTTGTCGGCCGAGGAGGCGCGCGAAATGGGTGTGCTCCGGAGTTTGGACCGGATATCTGTGAACAAAGACCGCCAGTTGCTGGATGGTAAAGCGGCGGTGTTGGAGTTGTATGACGCCGGCTACACCATGCCGGTGCCCGCAAAGAATATCAAGGTACAGGGGCGTGCAGGCCAGGCGTTGTTCATGGCTGGCGTGCAAGGCATGCGTATGGGAAATTACATTTCGGATCACGACCAAAAGATCGCCCTGAAAATCGCCAACGTCATGTGTGGCGGCGACCTCACTTCGCCCCAGGAAGTGAGCGAGCAATACTTATTGGACCTGGAACGCGAAGCTTTTGTTTCCCTGACCGGAGAAAAGAAAACACTGGAAAGAATTCAATCAATATTAACGGGAGGAAAACCTTTAAGAAACTAATATGGACGCCTATATCGTAGCTGCTAAAAGAACAGCAAACACCCGTGCGAAAAAAGGAGGCTTTCGCTTTACACGCCCCGACGATTTCGCCACCGATCTGATCAAAGCCCTCGTACAGTCTGTGCCCGGTCTGGAAAACAAAATGGTCGACGACCTCATTGTGGGCAATGCCGTGCAGGAAGCCGAGCAGGGTATGCAAATGGGAAGAATGATTGCGCTTACGGCCCTGGGAATCGACAATGCCGGAATGGTTATCAATCGCTATTGTGGTTCGGGCGTGGAGGCCATTCACCTGGCGTCGGCAACCATTAAGGCGGGTATGGCCGATTGCATTATTGCCGGCGGCGCAGAATCCATGTCGCTCGTGCCGGTCATGGGATGGAAGACGGCTTTAAATTACACCATCGCCAAAGAGCATCCGACATACTACACTAGTATGGGCCTCACAGCCGAAGAGATATCGAAACAGTATAAGATCTCCCGCGAAGACCAGGATAAGTTCGCCTATGAGTCGCACATGAAAGCGATCCAGGCGCAGAAGGAGGGGAAGTTCAAGGAGGAGATCCATCCCATTGCCACAAAGGAAATTTTTGTGGATGAATCCGGAAAGAAAAAAACGAAAGAAGCCGTGGTCGATACCGATGAAGGACCGAGACCCGAAACATCCATCGACGTGTTGGCAAAATTGAAGCCCGTGTTTGCGTTGGGTGGCTCGGTTACTGCCGGAAACTCGTCGCCCACAAACGACGGTGCGGCATTTGCCGTGGTGATGTCCGAAAAATTGGTGAAGCAACTGAATCTGAAGCCCATCGCGCGCATGGTGAGCTATGCCGTAGCCGGCGTCGATCCGCGCATCATGGGCATTGGTCCGGTGGCCGCAGTCCCGAAAGCCCTTCAGCGGGCGGGATTGAAGCTTCAAGACATTGACCTGATCGAATTGAATGAAGCCTTTGCTGCGCAGTCGCTGGCGGTGATCCGTGAATTGAACATGGACCCTTCAAAAATAAATGTGAATGGCGGGGCCATTGCGTTAGGCCACCCGCTGGGCAGCTCCGGTGCACGTTTGTCGCTGACGTTGCTGAAAGAGTTGCAACGGAGAAAAGGAAAATACGGCCTCGTCACGGCCTGTGTTGGCGGCGGACAAGGCGTGGCCGGCATTTATGAACTATTGAACTAAACGAATCCCAAGAATCAATATTAAAGAAAGTTTTATGGCTACCACCACGGAAACAAAACACGCCATCAAAGGCGGCGAATTCCTGATTCGCGAATCGCAGGCAAGTGAGATCTTCATCCCCGAAGAATTCAGCGAAGAACAACAGATGATCCAGCAGCAGTGCAAAGATTTTCTCACCAAGGAAGTCTTCAACCGCCTGGACGAAATTGACTCCCAGAAAGATCCCAAGCTCATGCCTACTCTGCTGGACAAGGCTGGTGAGCTAGGCCTGTTGGGAACATCGGTGCCCACCGAGTATGGCGGGTTTGGGATGGACTTCAACACCACCATGCTGGTGGCCGAAGTGATCGGCGGAGGTCACTCCGTGGCGGTGGCGCTTTCGGCGCATACCGGGATCGGCACCTTGCCCATCGTGTATTATGGAAGCGAAGAACAGAAAAAGAAATATTTGCCCAAGCTGGCCACCGGCGAGTACAAAGCGGCCTATTGTTTGACCGAACCCGACTCAGGCTCCGATGCCAACTCGGGCAAAACGAAAGCTGTGCTCAGCGCCGACGGCAAGCACTATGTCATCAACGGCCAGAAGATGTGGATTACCAATGGCGGGTTTGCCGATGTGTACATCGTGTTCGCAAAGATCGACAATGACAAAAACCTGTCGGCCTTTATCGTAGAGAAAGCTTTCGGTGGCATCACCATGAATGAAGAAGAGCATAAAATGGGCATCAAGGGATCGTCTACGCGACAGATCTTTTTCAACGACTGCAAAGTGCCGGTGGAAAATCTTTTGTCGGAAAGAGAGAACGGTTTCAAGCTCGCGGTAAATATTTTGACTGTGGGCCGTATCAAATTGGGTGTGGCGGCGATTGGTGGCAGCAAGAAGACCATCAGCACGGCCGTGAACTATGCCAAAGAGCGGAAACAATTTGGAACGGCCATTGCCAACTTCGGCGCCATCAAACACAAGATCGCCGAAATGGTGACCAAGGTTTTTGTGAGCGAGTCGGCATGCTACCGCGCAGGTCAGAACATCGACGATGCCTACAATGGGCTGGTGGCCGGCGGATTGGATCCTGCAAAAGCAAAATTGAAATCACTGGAAGAGTTTGCCATTGAATGCGCCATCCTGAAAGTGCATGGCTCGGAAGTGCTCGACTTTGTGGTGGATGAAGGCGTGCAGATCTATGGCGGTATGGGTTTCTCGGCCGAGGGCCCGATGGACCGCGCCTATCGCGACGCGCGCATCAACCGTATTTTTGAAGGCACAAATGAGATCAACCGCATGCTCACGATCGACATGCTGATGAAGCGTGCCATGAAGGGCTCCATCGACTTGATGAACCCGGCCATGGCAGTGCAAAAAGAATTGATGGCCATTCCGGATTTTGGGGCCAGCGAAGAGGAAGGCTTGTTTGTGAAAGAAAAGAAAGTGTTGGCCAACCTGAAGAAGGCCGGTTTGATGGTGGCGGGAGCCGCCGTTCAGAAATTCATGATGAAGCTATCGGACGAACAAGAAGTGTTGATGAACCTGGCCGACATGCTCATCGAAGCTTACGCTGCGGAATCAACTTTGCTTCGAGTTGAAAAACTTATCGGTTTGAAAGGCGAAGCAGCGTGTGAAGTTCAGAAAGAGATGGCGCTTATCTACCTGCACTATGCTGTTGAAAAAGCAGCATCGTGTGGCCGCCAGGCGATCACCGCTTTCGCGGAAGGCGATGAGCAACGGTTGATGTTGATGGGGTTGAAACGGTTTACGAAGGTCGATCCCTACAACCTGAAAGAGGCGCGCAGAAAAGTGGCAAATTATGCCATTGAAAAAGGCGAGTATCCTTTCTAGGATTTTAAACCGCCTCTCCTTCGCTAAAGCTCCGGCAAGCAAAGAGAGACATGAACGCAAAGTTTGGCCTGAGCCAAGCTTTGCGTTTTTTTGCGCCTTTGCGTCTCGGCGGTTAAAACAGTGACTGTTCATATTTGCAAAAACCGCTGTTCAATTCTCAACAATTTTGGCCGTAAAAAAACCGAAAAAGGACCAAATTGAAGCCCTGACGCAGGTTTTAGTTCATTGCACTATTTTTGGTATAGCCTCAGCAAATTCAAACCTATGGAATCGCGAAGCACCACCACGGTTGTCGTTGTTTTATTGATCGTATTCACTTTTCCCATCTGGGTGGGCATAGCGGGTGGCCTTTTTGGCCTCATCATCGGTCTGATTGGTGGCGTCGTCGGGATCATCGGCGGTCTGATTGGAGCCATCGGTGGATTGATCGGCGGCCTCTTTAACTGGGCTTTCAATTGGCACTGGCCTTTTGGATTCTTTCATGTGCACACGCTCACCATCGTGCTCATTGCCATCATCATCGTGTTGATCAGCCGGTCGCGAAAAATCTGAGCGTCTAGGTTATGGGATGTTTGTTGTATAGGCTCGGGTTTAGAAAATACCGGGAGTACACCGGATATTGATTTATTTTCCGAAGCTCGGGTCTTGTTTTGTTTACAAACACAACCTTGTACTGAAACTCAAAACCCTTGTCGACGCGAATATCTTTTCGCACCAGGTACCATTGCTTGTTCCAGGGATTGAGAACTTTCACTTCCAGGTGGAAGAGACCAGGCGCACTGCGCACACGCACAAACTTTCCGGGTTGTTTATTATACAGCTTTCCGTTCACGTACACCTGCATGGTGGTTCCTTTTTCTGTTTGAACGGCGATGCCGGAATCATATGCCAGCGCCGAGGATCCCGACGCGAGCAGCAACAACAAAATCAACCTTCTCATATTCTTATAAACGCAAGCTCCGTGCCACCGTTTGCGGGAAGGCTATACGAAATATTTTTTATTTAGCTCAGAAAATGAAACTTTTTGAACAGCTGATAAATTGACCTGATTTCAGGTAGTTCGAAAAAACAGGAAGGCGTGTGGAAAGATGTGTTGATGAAAAATACTAATGACGTCTTCTTAAAAAACTAAAAAGGTCGCTCAAAATCTTGGCGACCTTCATGAAATCCTCTTGGGAATTCCTGGATGAAAAAAATTAAGAACTCAAGAGTTCTTCCACCGGATACCGCATCCGATAGCTTTTGTTTTTGGTGTTGCAACAGGCTTGTTTTCCAACAGTGCATTCACCGCGTCTTCAACATATTTCTTGTCGGCTGCAGAAGCATCGCGCGTGTTGTTGTCGATGGTGCCGATGTAGGCTACTTTAAAATCTGTGCCGTCTTTTTTCAAAACGAAAACATGAGGTGTGTTGGAGGCGCCGAACGCGCGGGCTACTTCTTGCGACGCATCCTCCAGGTAAGGAAAATCATAGTGCTTCCTTTTTGCGACAGCTGCCATTTCTTCAAATGAATCGCCGGGCGATTGTGCGGGGTCGTTCGGGTTGATGGCCACAACGGGAAAACCCTGGGACGCATATTTTTTGTTGAGGCCGATAATGCGGTCGTTGTAGGCGCGGGAGTATGGACAGGTATTGCAAAAGAAAAAAATTATAACGCCCATGCCCCGTTTTTAAAAAAAAAACCAAAACCAAACCCAATAAATAAAGAAAAAATACAAACAAAAAACGACCAAAAACCAAAAACCAACCCACCAAATATTAAAAAAAAAAATCAACATTAATATAAAAAA
>CBIHQM010000399.1:0-6687 GCA_966211885.1 uncultured Chryseolinea sp. | reverse complement strand
AGGGTTTGGATGGACCGCCGGGGAAAGCTTCTGGTGAAAGACAACGGCCGTTGCATCCGGCAACAAATACCTTGAATCGGAAACGTTGTGATGGACCTTACTGACAGTCATTCGGATAAAAATTAGAGGTTAAGAAAAACGGCAAGGTGAGTAGACGGACAAACGTTTTTTTTACCTTGAGCGCATAATCTCAAAAGACATGCAAAAACGAACATTAGGTAAATCCGGGATCGCGGTGGCACCCTTGACCTTTGGCGGAAATGTTTTCGGCTGGACACTGGATGAGGCTGCCTCCTTTCAACTGCTCGATGCATTTGTCGGGGCTGGCTTCAATTTTATCGACACGGCCGATGTCTACTCCCGTTGGAAGCCCGGCAACTCCGGCGGCGAATCCGAAACCATCATCGGCCACTGGATGAAGAAACGCGGCAACCGCGCACAAGTGGTGGTGGCCACAAAGGCGGGTGGCGACATGGGGCAGGGGAAAAAAGATATTTCGAAAGCCCATATTTTACAAGCCGTTGAAAATTCATTGCGCCGCCTTCAGACCGATCATATCGATCTTTATCAAACCCATTGGGACGTGATAGAAACACCCGTCGAAGAAACCCTGGAAGCTTACGCGCAGTTGGTCAAGCAAGGGAAGGTGCGGGCCATTGGCGCATCCAACTTCACGGCCGCGCGTTTGCAGGCTGCGCTGGAGGCCAGCCAGCGGCATGGCTATCCGCGGTATGAAACTTACCAACCCGAATACAATCTGTATGCCCGCGAAGGTTTTGAAAAAGAACTCGAGCCGCTTTGTCAAAAACATGGACTGGGTGTGATCAACTACTTTTCGCTGGCCGCCGGGTTTCTCACCGGCAAATACCGTTCAGAAAGCGATTTCACAAAAAGTGCCCGCGGTGGTGGTATGGCCAAATACCTGAATCCCCGGGGCCTGAACATTCTGAAAGCGCTCGATGAAATTGCCGGCGAATACCAAACATCCCAGGCTAGCATTGCACTGGCGTGGCTCCTGGCGCGTCCGTCGGTCACGGCCCCGATTGCCAGTGCCACAAGCCTGGAACAGTTGAACGCCCTTGTAAAGGCAACGGAGTTGAAACTTAGTGCCGAGGCCATCGCCAAGTTGGACAACGCCAGCGCGTGGTGAACGGTGAATGAAGATGAACCACCTGGTTTATAAAAGAAAATCCCGGAGCGAATACTCCGGGATTTTTTATTGACCCTTAAAAATTATATCAGGTCATGTGTGCGCGGGCATGCTTCGTTAAGATGCTTCCAGGGCAGCTTTTCTTTCTCGTCTGCGGAAAGCGATCTTGGTGATGAACACGAACAACACCGGCACCACGAAGATGGCGAGCGAACTGGCGGCGAGCATACCCCCGGCCACAGTCCAACCAATCGTCTTACGTGCTTCAGCGCCGGCACCCGACGAGAAGGCCAGCGGCAACACCCCGAGGATGAAGGCAAGCGATGTCATGATGATGGGACGAAGACGCAACTGCACGGCTTCGAGCGTGGCAGCAACGATGTCCATGCCACGGTCAACGCGTTCCTTGGCAAACTCCACGATCAGGATGGCGTTTTTCGCCGCCAGTCCAATGAGCGTGATCAACCCGATCTGCGCATAGATGTTGTTGGTCAGGCTGGGCAGGAACGTAAGGGTTAGGATGGACCCGAAGGCACCGATGGGCACGGCAAACAACACCGAGAACGGCACCGACCAGCTTTCGTAAAGTGCGGCCAGGAAGAGGAACACAAACACGATGGAGATGGCGAAGATGATCCCCGTGCTGCTACCCGCTTTGATTTCTTCACGGCTCATGCCGGAGAATTCGTAGCTGTAGCCGGCGGGCAGAGACTGAGCGGCCACTTCACGCAGGGCTTCGATGGCCTGGCCGCTGCTGTAGCCGGGCTTAGCAGCCCCCATGATCTCGGCGGTGCGATACAAGTTGAAGTGCGTGATGTTCGCGGGCGTTTCAATGACCTTGGAGGTGATGATGGCGCTGAGCGGCACCATGCCCCCGGCGCTGTTTCGAACACGGTAGTTGCCAATGTCGGCGATGTTCCGGCGGTAGAGCGTGTCGGCCTGGGCCACGACGCGGAAGTTCCGGCCATAGATGTTGAAGTCGTTCACGTACGAACTTCCCAGCAGAGTGGACAGCGTGTTGTAGGCTTCGGCCACGTTCACGCCGAGTTTCTTGGCCCGTTCCTTATCGATATCCACCTGGTAGCCCGGTGTGCGGGCGGTGAAGAAGGAGTAGGCTACAGCGATTTCGGGGCGCTGGTTGAGGGCACCAAGGAATTGACGCATGGTGGCTTCAAATTTACGGATGTCGTCGGTGCTGGTGGTTTGCTGCAATTCGAACGTGAAACCCGACGACTGACCCAACCCTGGAATGGCCGGTGGCGAAATCGTGAGGATACGCGCTTCTTTGATATCGGCGGTGCGTCGCTGGATCTCAGCCATGACAGCGGGTACGCTTTCCGTTTTCGGATCGCGCTCATCCCAATGCTTCAGGTTTACAAACACGGTGCCCGCGTTCGATTTGTAGGAGAACGTGAGGATGTTCAAGCCCGCCAAACCACCCACTACTTTCACGGCAGGTAGACTACGGATGCGGCTTTGGATCTCCTGCATCAGCTCGATGCTGCGCGTAGTGGAAGTTCCTTCCGGCAATTCATAGGTCACCAGGACACGTTTTTCGTCTTCCGTGGGGATAAAGCCCGTGGGTTTATTTTTAAAGAGGATGTAAAGACCCGCGAACAAACAGATCATCATGACGATGACATAGGGTGTGCCTTTTATCCAGGAGTTCACCCCGCGTGTGTACGAATGCGATAGTTTGTTGAACCCGTTGTTGAAGCGATCGAAGAAATGGTCCAGGAAATTTTTCTCCTCTTCTTTCTTGGCGGGCTTTAGCAAGAGCATGGACAATGCCGGTGTGAGCGACAAGGCCACAAAGGCGGAGATGATTACCGACACGGCAATCGTGATGGCGAATTGCTGATAGAGCTTGCCCACGATACCCGGCACAAATCCTACCGGCACAAACACCGCGGCAAGAATAAGGGCAATGGCGATTACCGGACCGGAAATATCTTTCATGGCTTTCACGGTAGCATCCTTCGGCGAAAGCTTCTCATGGTCCATGTTGTGTTGTATGGCTTCGACCACCACAATGGCGTCGTCCACCACGATACCGATGGCCAACACGAAGGCAAACAGGGTGAGTGTATTGATCGTGAAGCCTAAGGGTATAAAGAAGATGAATGTACCGATCAGCGAAACCGGAATGGCCAACACCGGAATGAGCGTCGCGCGCCAGTTCTGCAAGAAGAGGAACACCACGATGATCACGAGCGTGAGCGCTTCCAGCAGGGTGATGATTACTTCATCGATAGATACCTGCACCACTGACGTGGTCTCCAACGGAATGAGATAATCGATGTCTTTTGGAAAATTCTTTTTCAGTTCGCCCAACACGGACATCACACCTTCGTTGGTGGTGAGCGCATTGGCGCCAGGCGATAGATAGAGCAGCATGAAGGCGCCGCGCTTACCATCCACAAAGGGGTTGTTGCCATAATTGAACTTGGCCAGCTCTACGCGTGCCACGTCTTTCAGATATACCAAGCTACCTTGCGCCGGGTTGGTGCGCACCACGATGTTTTCGAAATCTTCTTTCTTGTTGATGCGGCTATTCGTCAGCACGTTGTATTCAAAGGCTTGAATGTTGGGCTGCGGATTGCCGCCGACGGAGCCAGCAGCGATCTGCAGGTTTTGCTCCGTCAGCGCAGCCGTTACTTCGGCCGGTGTCATGTTGAGGCTGGCGAGCTTTTCGGGATTGAGCCAGATGCGCATACCGAAGTCATCGCCAAGCGACACGATATCCCCCACACCTTTCACGCGGAGCAAGGCATCTTTCAAATAGATGTTGGCAAAGTTGCCGATGAAGGTGGCGTCGTGTGTTCCATTAGGGGAATACAACGCAAGCACCAAAAAGATACTGGGGTTACGTTTTCGTACGGTGACTCCGAGGCGGCGCACCAGTTCGGGCAACGTCGGCTCGGCCACACTCACGCGGTTTTGCACGTCGAGTGTAGCGATGTCGATGTTTGTGCCGATATCAAACGTTACGGTGATGGCACTCTGTCCACTGCCCGTGCTGTTGCTGGACATGTACATCATGCCCGGGGTTCCGTTCACCTGCGTCTCGATGGCTGTGGTCGTGGTCTGTTCCACCGTCTGCGCGTCCGCCCCGGTATAGATACCGGTGATGGAAACCGTGGGCGGTGTGATGTCGGGGTATTGCGAGATGGGCAGCGTGCTCATGGCAATGAGGCCCACCAAGACGAGCACGACCGATATAACGATGGCGGTGACGGGTCTCTTTATAAATACATCTGCTATCATGGATTCTTCAGTAAGGTTATACGGGTCATTTTGTTTTGGCAGTGGCGGCGGCAGCCGGAGGCGCGGTGTTTACCACCGATCCTTCGCGAAGGTTCTGAACACCTTCCACCACGACGGACTCATTCTCGGTCAGACCGCTTTTGATGACGATGTCTTTGCCCACCTGGGTGCCCAGCACCACTTTGCGCTGCGTCACCTTGTTGCTGTCGGCCAGCACGTAGACATAGAACTCACCCAGTTGTTCGGTCACCGCCTTGTAGGGTATGACAATGGACTTGGCCGATGAAGCCAACACACGCAGGGTGGCGCTCATCCCAGACCGGAGCAGGTGATCGTGGTTGGGGAACACCAAACGCATTTTGATGGAACCGGTTTGCGGATCCACGGCCCGATCGATCACGCTGATGTGTCCGGGTTCCGGATACAGATCCGTTCCCACCGCGAGGCGGAAAGTGGAATCACCTTTCACGCCTTTTCTCGCGAAGAGTTGTGTGAAGCGAAGGATCTCTCTTTGATCCACGGCGATATCGGCAGCGATGGGATCATCGGAGGAGATGGTGTTCAACAAAGTCTGACCGGCGGAGACGGCTGCGCCCAAACGCACATTAGAGATGCCGATGGTGCCATCAAACGGTGCGCTGATGGTAGAGTAGCGCACGTTGGTCTGCACACTGCGCATGGCAGCCTTGGCGGCATCCACCTGGCGTTGTGCCGCGGCATAAGTGGCCTCGGCATAGTCCACTTGTTGTTTGGCGATGGCGTCGCTCTTGTTCAGCTCGCGATAGCGCTCCACATCCTTGTGTGCTTTATCGAGGTTGGCCTCCTGCACTTTCAGGTTGGCCTGCGCCTGTTCGTAGGTGGCCTCGTATTGCTGTTGATCGATGGAATAGAGTTTCTGTCCTTTGTGCACTTTCGAGCCTTCCGTGAAATGGATGGCGGTGATATAGCCATTCACTTGTGCACGCAATTCCGTTTCATTGAGGGCGCGAACCACCGCGGGATACTCTTCATAGTAAATAGCATCCGTTGTCGTGGAAGGTTTCACCACCACGTTCACAGCGGGCGGCCCTTGTTGACCTTGCTGATTTTTCTTACCACAGGCCGCGGCCACCAGCAAGAGGCTTAGCATTGTATAGCGTTGTAATGTGTTCAATAACATATAGGGAGAAGATTTGAATTAATAGTTGATTTGTCCTAAAGCTCTTTGTACGTCAATCTTGCTGGCCAGCACCTGGTACAGCGCGTTGAAATAGTTGATGCGCGCCGAGCGCAGATCCGTTTCGGCCACCGTCACATCGAGGTAGGCGCGTATGCCGCTTTTATATTGGAGTTGAATGACGTCGTAGACCTCGCGGGCAAGATCCACATTTTCTTTCAAGGCCAGGTAAGTGGCCAGGTTGCTCTTGTAGGCCGCCAGCGAACGGGTGTATTCCGTGCTGAGATTGCTTTCCAGGTTCTTTACCGACCAGTCCAGTTTGCGCAGCGTCCACCGTTGTTCCTGTATTTTGGCCACGCGCTTCATGCCCTGGAAAATGGGGAAGGAGAATGTGGCGCCCACATAGGAGTTGGGATACCGCTGGTTATAGAGCTCACCGAAGTTGTTGTTTTGGTAGTTCATAAAATAGGCACCAAAAGCATTCAGCGAGGGGATGAAACCCCACCAGGCATATTTCACGTTGGCTTCCTGCAGTTCGCGTTGCGTGATCATCAATTTATAGTCGATGTGGCTTGCATAGGAGAGGGTCTGCGTGGTGTCCAGTTCGATCTCACGTTCCATCTGGAGGGTGTCATAGGCAATTTCAAGCCCGCCCTTCACCGGGTAGCCCATGAGTGTTTTCAGCAGCTCTTGTTTATAGACCAGCATCTCCTGGTTGGTTTTCAGCGTAGCCTTGGCGTTGGCCAGCAGGATGGTGGCGCGTTTGTAGTCGGTCTTGTCCGCTACGCCGGCGTTGTATTGCGCGGTGGCATCCTTGAGGCTGCGTTGCAGGCGGATGATATCTTCTTCGCCTACGCGGATCTGCTGGGAGGTGGCCAGCACATCATAGAAGGCCTTCGTGACATTGACTACCACGTCGATCTTGTTGGCGCTCGTGTTCTGACTGGCCTGGATCCTCACCTTGGAAGCTGTGCTCCGGGCCAGCAGCACATCGCGGTTGAAGATGGTCTGCGTGCCGGTGAATTGCAGCGACGAGGTGTTGTTGACCCCAAACTTGATCGGGTTACCACCGATGATGCTGGTTTGCAGGTCGATGTTGCGCTGATAGTTGGCG
>CBIHQM010000398.1:0-6690 GCA_966211885.1 uncultured Chryseolinea sp. | reverse complement strand
AAAATGCAGCGATATCGAAATCGTGATCCTGCTCCAACAGGGTAGGAAGCAAGCTCTTTTGTACCGTTTTGGCAATCTTCAGCTCTTCCTTGTAACGTTCGTTCTGCAGGGCTTCCTCCATCAACCGGAAGTTCTCGATGGAAATTCCCGCCTGGTTGGAGAAGGTGGAAACGATCTTGGTCATTTCCTTATTGAATCCATCTGGTAACTCTTTTAACAGCGCTAAGGTTCCAATGTTGTCGCCCTTTACGTAAATGGGAAATGCCAGGATGGAACGAAAGCGTGAACCTTTCAGCGTGGCCAGGTGTTTCGACAAATTTTTGGTCTTCTCGCTTCCCTGATCGAACACGCCTTTGATGTTGTGTGCATTCAGGTGATTGATGATGTCGCGCGACTCCTTATCCGTGATCTTATAGGTGAAAAGTTTATGCTCGTGCGCATTGCTGTTGATCTCCAGCCACGCGGCATCGGCAAACACGGAACTAACGGAAGTCTCCAACAAAATATTGTAGACGCTCTCTTCGCTTTGCTCTGTTTGAATGGATTGACTGATGCGCTGAAAGTTCACCACCTCTTCCAGTTTCTGCTCGAAGACGGAGGTGGTGGGGAGATTGAATAAAATAACGAGGAACGAAAAAATACTGTACACGGTCACAAAGACCATGAGCGACAAAACGAAAATGTGACGGTGGTAGTCGGTAAAGATTTCCGAAACCTTCACGATGCTGTCCGACAACGACTGATTGGTGAAAAAACTGTAGAACAAATAGAAGATCGTGAGCAGCAGCAACAGCAAACTCGTCCACTTCTGGCGGAAGTTCAAAAATGCCACCCACTTCATGTTGCCCGACAGCACCAGCCCCACCACCACAAAGATGCTCAGCAACGTGACGTGGAGCCACTGCACCTGGGGAAACCGGAAGGTGTTATACAGCAGCGAGATCAACAGGCCCACCTCGAAAAACGCCCACAACCGCAGCAGCCATTTTGACTTTTGATAGAGAATGAGCCGCTTCCAGGCGCTATAGCCCATCATGAGGAAGCCGATCATGAGACCGAGGTTGATCAGGTAGATCAGGTCGTTAAAAACTATACTGAAGGCCTGTCCCCGCTGGATGACCGGACTGCCCAGGAGGTGGTCGACCACACGCAGGCCCAGCGAGATCACCGTGGAGATCAGCCCCGTAGCAAACACACGCCAGAGCAGGTCCACAAAGTTCAACACCTCGTCGCGTTCGATCTTAAGCTTGTAGTAGTAGAAAAGGGAAAGAATAACCAGGTTCAGGATGATCCCCGGCAACCAGACGGGCACCTCCGGTTTAATGTTGCTGATCGTGCTGAACAGGATGGAAATATCCGTAAACACCAAGGCCAGCCAGGTGATGACACCCACGGTGAATAAGAGCCTGGTAATTGCTTTGGAACGCACTGAACAGCCGGATTTTGACCAAAAAAAACCAATCCTGAGATTGGCCTACAATTATAGGAATAAAGTGAGAAATTCAGGCTCCCGGAAAGGGAGCCTGCCTCCATATTCTCGATTTAATACCATTTTTCACCCAAGAAAAACGGCTCAAAGATTGTTTTTCCCTGAGCCGTTCCCTTTTCTGTGCTTTTCGCGGAATATTTTCTATTTGCGGCTATAGTTCGGTGCCTCCCGGGTGATGCTCACATCGTGGGGGTGACTTTCGGTTACGCCGGCGGCCGTGATCTTTACAAATTTGGCCAGCTTTAGCTTCTCGATGTTCTTGGCGCCACAGTAGCCCATGCCGGCACGCAGACCGCCGGTGAGCTGATAGAGCACTTCGGATACCAATCCTTTGAACGGAACACGGCCGGAAATGCCTTCGGGCACGAGTTTCTTTACATCATCTTCCACGTCCTGGAAATAGCGGTCTTTGGAGCCGTCTTCCATGGCTTCGAGGGAGCCCATGCCGCGGTAGGATTTGAATTTGCGGCCTTCGTAGATGATCACCTCGCCCGGAGCTTCTTCGGTGCCCGCCAGCAGTGAGCCGATCATAACGCTGTCGGCACCGGCGGCGATGGCTTTTACAATGTCGCCGGAGAAACGGATACCGCCATCGGCAATAACGCAGACGTTAGAGCCTTTCAGAGCTTTGGATGCTTCGTAAACGGCCGAGAGTTGAGGAAGGCCCACGCCGGCAACGATGCGGGTGGTGCAAATGCTACCCGGTCCAACGCCTACTTTCACGGCATCGGCACCTACCTTGGCCAGCGCTTTGGCCGCTTCGCCGGTGGCGATGTTGCCCACGATAAGATCAAGTTCGGGGTATTTTTTCTTTACACGCTTGGCGGCTTCCATCACACCCTTGCTGTGGCCGTGGGCCGTGTCAATGCTGATCACGTCCACACCGGCAGCCTTTAATGCATCGATGCGATCGAGGATGTCGGGGGTTACACCCACCGCAGCACCCACGCGGAGCCGGCCAAACTGATCCTGGCAGGCCGTGGGTTTATTCTTTTTCTTCTGAATGTCCTTGAAGGTGATGAGGCCGATGAGCTTGCCTTTTTTGCTGACGATGGGCAGCTTTTCGATCTTGTATTTCTTCAGCGTGCCTTCGGCCTGTTCGAGGGTGATGCCCTCGGCAGCCGTGATCAGGTTGTCTTTGGTCATGATCTTTTCCACGGGCACATTCATGTCCTTTTGGAAACGCAAATCGCGGTTGGTGATAATACCCACCAGCTTGCTGCCATCGTCCACGATGGGAATGCCCCCGATCTTGAATTCGCGCATGATGTTTTCCGCTTCACGAACCGTGGAATGGATGTTCAGCGTCACAGGATCGAGGATGAGGCCGCTCTGCGAGCGCTTCACTTTGCGCACCTGCTCGGCCTGCAACTGGATCTTCATGTTCTTGTGGATGAACCCCAGGCCGCCTTCCATCGCAATAGCAATGGCCAGTTCGGCTTCCGTGACCGTGTCCATAGCGGCGGAAACGAGGGGGATGTTCAGAGAAATGTTGGGCGTTAGCTTGCTGGATGTGCTGGTGTCGCGGGGCAGTACTTCGGAGTAGGCAGGGACCAGAAGCACATCGTCATACGTAAGCGCTTCAAAGAGGAATTTGGATGTCTCGAGTGGCATGGCAAATAATTTACGATTCATTATTTGCCGGGCAAAGGTACAGACTTTCGACCATTAATTTACCAATCGCGTCCAATTGCCAGGAATATTTCTTTGACGATGGTTTGGGCGCAAAAATTTATGCTCAAATTGGGCTGTCAAACTATCTTTGAGCGCTAAACCTTATCTTATGCTGAGAACTTTGTTCACGAGTGCAATCGTTCTTTTTGCAACCGTTTCCTTTGCGCAGATCCAAACCGGGAAAGCCTCTTTTTATGCCGACAAATTTGAAGGCGTCATGACCGCCAGCGGCGAGAAATACAAACGTCACAAATTCACTGGGGCGCATAAAACACTCCCCTTCGGCACCAAAGTGCGCGTGACCAACCTGGCCAACAAAAAAACGGTTGAAGTGACCATCAACGACCGCGGTCCCTATGTGGAAGGCCGTATCATCGATCTCTCCCGCGCCGCCGCCGAAGAACTGGGCTACACCAACCTGGGCCTGGCCGACGTCTCCCTGGAAGTGATCGATCCCGGCGACGGCAAAACCAGCGACCCCGGCCGCCCCATCGACCAGGTGTCGGTCGACGAAAAGGAATTCTATGAGTTTGGCATCGCCCGGATCAACCATCCAAAAGGCTACGGCGTGCAGGTCGGCACCTACCAGGAGCTGGTCAACCTCATGCGCCTGGCCGACAATCTCAAGAACTCCTATAAGAAAGATGTCACCGTGCAGGTGAAGGTGCTGAACGGCGTCAAATATTATGGCCTTATCCTGGGTCAGTTTTCATCGCGCGAAAAAGCGGAACAGTTCCGCGAAGAGCTGCGCAACAAATTTCCCGACGTATTCATCGTCGAATACAACCGCCTCTAACCCTTCGGCGCTGGCTTCAAACTCTATGGAAGTAGTCGGTTAATTTCATTTTCCATGAAAAAGCATTCCCTTTGTGACGAAGGGAAAGACGTGTAACGATGACGTTCGCACCTCCCGTGTGGATTCATGGAAATTGTTGGCTATTTGGCATCAGTGTGTATCGGCCTCATCCTCGGCCTGCTGGGCGGAGGAGGCTCCATCCTGTCGATACCGATATTAGTATACTTGTTTCAGGTCGATGCTGTGTACGCCTCGGCGTATTCGCTTTTCATTGTGGGCACCACCAGTCTGGTGGGAACGATCCCGAAATACAAAGAACAACTCGTCAACATCAAGACCGGATTTCAGTTCGGCATTCCCTCTATCCTCACCATCTTCACCACACGCCGGTGGATCGTGCCGGCCATTCCGGATGTGATCTGGCAAACGGATTCCATTGTTATCACAAAACGACTCTTGCTGCTTGGCCTCTTCGCCGTGTTGATGGTGCTCGCATCGATCTCCATGATCCGTGGGCGTCAGGAATTCAAAAGTGATGAGCGTCCATATGCGGCTTTCTTCATTGTGTTGGAGGGGATACTCATCGGCTTTCTCACGGGACTAGTGGGGGCCGGCGGAGGCTTCCTCATCATCCCCGCCCTGGTTTTACTGACCGGCCTAACCTTCAAAGCCGCAGTGGGCACATCCCTTTTTATCATCGCGGTCAATTCATTGACCGGCTTTTTAGGCGACGTGATGAATTACCGCATCGATTGGAAATTTTTGTTGCTGATCACTGCCCTCGCCGTTGCAGGTGTTTTGATCGGCAGCCGGCTTTCGCATAAGATCTCCTCCGCGAAGTTGCGCAAAGCGTTTGGCTGGCTGGTGCTGGTCATGGGGTGCTGGATTTTGTTTCACGAAATTGTGCTGGTCTAGGTTGGTGTTCTTTTCGGTTTTACTGGCGCCTTGGTCAAATTTGCCTAACTTGGTCAGTCTCAATTCGTATCTCCGTTGGAACCAAATCCAGTTTCATGACAAACCGTTTGGTCACGTTTTTTGAAAGATTCAACCCGCTGACACAGCGCAATGTGTTCATATTGCTGTCGATCCTCATCGTGGCGGCCGCTTCGCTGATCATCGTCAACTACCTCACCATTAAAACCCTTTCGGCCGTCAGGGCCTACACCAACGGCGAATCGCAATATTCAAAAGGAGAGAAAGGTGCTGCCCGTCACCTGATCATGTACGTAAACACGCACGATGAAACGCATTGGGAGCAGTTCAAGCAAGAGCTCGGCGTCACGTTCGGCGACAGCATCGCCCGCGTCGAGCTGTCGCAAGAAGATGGCAACCCGGAGGTGATCAAAAAAGGCTTCCTCCAGGGCCGCAATCACCCCGACGACCACGACGACATGATCTGGTTGTTCCGGAACTTCGGCCGCATTTCTTTTATGGCCAACGCCATCGCTATCTGGAAACAAGCAGACGGCATCATCCACCAGGAATATTTACTCGCGGAAGAAATTCACACCAAGATCAAATCGGGACAGTGGACGCGAACAGACCAGGACGCAGTGATCAGTCGTATCAATTCGATCACGGCTTTGCTCACCGCAAAGGAACGCGCTTTTTCAAACGTGTTGGGCGACGCATCGCGCCGGATCAACGGTTATCTGTTTGTCGCCAATTTTTTCTTTACGCTCATCATCATCGGCAGCGCCATCGGCTATGGAGCATCCATGATCGGCAAGATCATGCGATCGCAACGCGAACTGGAATCTAAAAATACTGACCTCACCCTCACTAACCACGAGCTCGACAATTTTGTTTACAGCGCCTCACACGATCTGCGGGCGCCCATCACCTCGTTGAAGGGTCTTATCGAACTGGCGAACCTGGAGGACAACGTCGCACAAATAAAAGAGTACCTGGCCCTGATGCAACAGAGCCTGGAGAAGCAAGATCATTTCATCAACGACATCATCGATTTTTCCAAAAACAAAAGAGTGTCGCTACAACTCCAGGAGGTCAGCCTGGTGGACCTTATCGAAAGCGCTTTGAACCAGCACCGGTTTATGCTGGGCGCCGAACGGATCAAGATGCACACCGTGTTCCTGTCAGACAAGGCCTACTCCGACCCACTACGTCTCAGCATCCTATTCAACAACCTCATTTCCAACGCGATCAAGTACAGCGACGAGAAAAAAGAACAAAGCTTTCTGAACGTGGAAACCTATGCCACCGACACGCACCACGTCATTATTGTCGAAGACAACGGTATCGGTATCAGGCCCGAAGACCAAAAACATATTTTCGACATGTTCTTCGTGACCCAAAACACCAACAAAGGCTCCGGGCTGGGACTTTACATTGTGAAAGAAGCGGTGGATAAATTGGGCGGCTCCATTGCCGTTGAATCGGAAAAAAATGCAGGATCAAAATTTATTGTTCAGATTCCTAAAAACCATGTTGTATCTTTGGAACGTGTCGAACATGCAGATCACACGAATGGCTTATCGTAGAACACAACTATTTTTTTCATAGCCCCCATGAAACAAAAATGTAAATTCTTGATTGTGGACGACAACGAGGTGGACCAAATGGTTACCCGCACACTCCTGAAAAAGAAACTTGCCGTGGAAGATGTGAGTCAGGTCCGCACCGGAAGCGAAGCCCTGGAATGGTTGAAAGTTTCGGGCGACACGATCGGCGAGTGCCTGATCATTCTGCTCGACATCCAGATGCCCGAAAT
>CBIHQM010000397.1:0-6701 GCA_966211885.1 uncultured Chryseolinea sp. | reverse complement strand
TGTTCTTCACCAACAACATTGGATGGCGAGCATCAATGAATGCACTGTGTGACTCAATGGAGGCCATGTATTGTTGCCGACCGACAGCGAAGTGACGCCGAATGAGTTGTTGGTGAAGAACACCAACAACGGCGAAGCTGCCCGATGCATTGTGGTGTGGGTACGAACAAGGCTAGCGCCCTTGTTGATATGCCTCTCATAACAACAAAGGGTAACACCCTCTTGTTGGTGTCCCACCAACAAGAAGTCGCAGGGGTTCACAATAAACCTGCTTGCATTTGGATTGGGGCTGGTGATCGATTGAGAAAATTTGTTGGCGGAACGCCAACAAATGGGTATGGGGCAAAAAATATTGGTGAAGAACACCGAAAGGTCGTGCCCCTTTGTGCTCTTCACCAATATGAATTTGGCCGTTATTCGTTTCTCAGCGTATCCGCCGGATTAATAAGCGCGGCCTTGATCGCCTGGAATGCCGCGGTGCCATAGGCGATGAGCAGACACATTGCTGCCGAGGTGACGATGGGCCAGACGCCGATGTCAGTCTTGTAAGCAAAGTCGTTTAGCCATTGGCTCATCACCCAATACGCCAGCGGAATGCCCACGACAATCGCGAGCAACACCAGGCGTGTGAAATCTCTCGTGATCAGCAATACGATGCTGGAAGCTGTGGCGCCCAACACTTTGCGGATGCCAATTTCTTTTGTCTTCTGTGCGGCTGAGAACGAGACCAGTCCCAGCAATCCGAGGCAGGCGATCACGACAGTGAGGCCGGCAAAGGTGGTGCTGAGCGTGCGCATGCGTTGTTCGTTTTGATAGAGGGCGGCATAATCCTGGTCGAGGAAGGTGTATTCGAAGGGACGGTGTGGGGTGAGGGTTTGGCAGACCTTTTTCATTTGCGCGAGGGCCGCGGGGGTGTCGGTGCCTTTCAGCTTGGCGAAGATGTAGCTGTATTGGTTTTCTTCGGTGAACAACACCAGCGGTGAGATCTTTTGGTGGAGCGGTGCGAAGTGAAAATCTTTTGCCACGCCGATGATCTCACCATTGCGTCCGTTCAACCCCACTTTGGTGCCTACGGCTTTCTCCATGTCCAGGGAGAGCTCGTGGAGGGTGGATTCGTTGACGATGAAGGTGTAGCTGTTGCCGGTGGTGTCGGCTTTTGTTTTTTGCATGTCGGCCTCGGTGAAGTTGCGGCCGGCGATCAGGGTGACGCCGAGCGTGGGGATAAATTCTTCGTCGATGGCCATGGCGGTGACGATCATGCCTTGCGCATTGGTGCTGCCTTGTTGCAGGTTGATGGAGTAGCCGCCTTTGATGGCGATGGGCGATTCAGTAGCGCGTGCCACCGACGCCACGGCGCCGCTGCGAAGCAACTCGGACTTCAGGGCGGGGAATACTTTTTCGGTCTGGTGGTCGAGCGGGAGGATGACGGTATTTTCTTTTTCATAACCCAGCTTTTTCGCTTGCAGATAGTCCAGTTGGCGGATCACGACCATGGTGCCCACGATGAGCATGATGGAAATACAAAACTGGAACACCACCAGGCTTTTTCGCAGCCACACGCCTTTGCCCGATGTTTTAAAATTTCCCTTGAGCACGCTCACCGGTTTGAACGATGTGATGGCCAACGCGGGATAAGCTCCCGCCACAAAAGCGATGACCAGTGCCATGACTACGGCCGCGCTCACAAACGGTGTGCTATACAAAAGTTTAGCGGCGAATGATTTCCCGGTGATGGTTTCGAACGCAGGCAAAGCCAACCGCGAGAGCAGGAATGCTACCGCGAGGGCCAGCAGCGTGATGATGATGGACTCGCCGATGAACTGGGTGAACAGTTGCTTGCGCATGGCCCCGATCACTTTGCGGATACCCACTTCCTTGGCGCGGTCGGCGGCGCGCGCCGTGGCCAGGTTCACATAGTTGATACAGGCGATGCTCAGCACGAGCAAGGCGATGACACCAAAAATATAGACATACTGAATGCTGCCCACAGGCTGATTTTCATTCATGTCGGAACGGAGATAAATGTCAGTGAGCGGGAAGAAATTGTATTTCACATAGTCGCCGGGATTGGTGAGCTCGCTGGCGAGCGCCTTCTTGACCAACTCGGAGGTTTTATTGGTAAGCGCTTGTACATTGGTGCCCGGCGCCAGCAGCACAAAGGTTTGATAGTTGGCGCTCCACCAAATCTGTTCTTTAGCGGCGGCCAGCGAAGCGAACGAGCCGACAAAATCGAATTGCAACAGCGAGTTACTCGGCACATCCTCCATCACACCGGTGACGATATATTCCTTGTCGTTGTTGACCTGGAGCGTTTTCCCCATGGGATCTTCCTCACCAAAATATTTTTTCGCCGTCGTGCGGGTGAGCACTACGGAGTTGGGTTGGGTGAGCGCAGTGGTGGCGTTGCCGGCGATCAGCGGAAAGGAAAAGATCTTGAAGAAGGTCCTGTCGGCATAAAAGAATTTTCCCTCCTGGAAAAGGGTCTCGCCCCGGCGGACAATGAAGGGATTCCACGACGATGGATTGTAGAGACGCACGCCGGTCTCCACCTCGGCAAAGTTTTTTTCCAGCGTAGGCAGCAGGGCCGTTGGCGAGACGGCGGTCTTGGCCGTTTGTCCCCCAAAACTGTATTCCAGCGACGACCGGTAGATGCGTGCAGCTTCTTGGTGGAACTTGTCATAGCTCAGTTCGTGGACGATCCAGGTCACCAGCAGCAAGCAGGCAGCCAATCCCAGCCCCAGGCCGGCAATATTTATGATGGAATAAGAACGATGTTTTCGCAAACTTCGTAAACTGATGAGAAGGTAGTTTCGGAACATAAAGCTGGGATTTTAGGGAAATATGATGCTTAGACTTCAAAACCATGGACGAGGTTGCACCCTCCGGTCATTAAAGTACCGGAAAGGCCCCGAAAAATTATCCCGCCACACGGGGTATAACGGGGAAGGGGAGAAGCCCGTACTTTGCAATGTGTTCCGTATGTCCAGGGTCTGCATCACCATAATTTTCTGCTGCCTTTCCGCCATTGCGCTCCGCGCCCAGGACGACACGTTTTATTCCACCCGCAACTACACCGCCATCGACGGCCTGCCCCAATCGCAGGTGATGGGCATTTTGGAAGACAAGAACGGCTACCTCTGGGTGGGCACCACGGGCGGTGGCCTGGCCCGCTACGATGGCCGTGAGTTTAAAGTATACACCACACTCGACGGCCTGCTGGCCAACCAGGTGGTAGGCCTCCGCTTCGATCGTCACGACAATCTCTGGATCTTGCACCCCCGCGGTGTGACCCGCTTCAATGGTCTTGAGTTCAAACGCTTCCAGGCGCCACAACAATTGCTCACCGACCGCCAGATGCGCCGCATCTACATGCTGGGCGATACCGTGTTCATGCTCAGCAACAGCGGCATGGCCAGCAAAATTTATCAAGACTCGGCCTACTATTGGGAAAAACCACTCTATCGCGACTACCAGGTGTGGGGATCGCACCGCGCGCCGTCGGGTGAGATTTGTTCGTTCACCAGCGATGGCCTGTTCATCATCCAATCGGAAAAGGATAGGTTCACGTTCGCGGCAGGCCAGGAGGTGGGCAAGATCTATAACCTCTTCAACTACAAACGCGATGTGCTGTTCCGTTCGGCCAATGGCATGTACAAGGTCAATATCAAGACTAGAAAAGTAGAAAAGCTGGACTGGGACATGCCCAACTTTGTGCTGCTCCACGACGACAAGAGCGACGTGTTCTGGACCGTGGGTGGCAGCAACCTGCTGAAGGAAACCATGCAGGGCACGGAGATCAAACGCGACACCGTGCTGAAGGACGTGAGCATCTACCAGGCCTTGGTGGACTCTGAAGGCAATACCTGGTTTGCATCCGACGGCCGCGGTCTCTACAAATACTACCGCCAGGATTTCAAGCGCTGCAGCTCCGACAACCTGCGTGGCGTCATGACGATCCTCAACGATCGCGATGGCGCCCGGTGGATCGGCACGATGGCCAAGGGACTCTGGAAGATCCGTCATGGCAAAATACGATCCTATGTCGACCCGAAAGAGCCCACGCGCAACACCATCACTACAGTGAAGGAGGCGCCCGATGGCACGATCTGGGTAGGCTCCGCATCGGGCCTTGGCAAATACAACAAGGAGCGCGACGGCTTTCAATGGTACTCCCGCGAAGACGGCCTGCCGGGCTGGGCCGTGACCTCGCTCGCGTTTGATGGCCGGGGCGTGTACGTAGGCACAAGCAACGGCCTCAGCTATTTCGATGGCAAAACCTTTACCAACTACTCCACAAAAGATGGCCTGTATACCAATGGCATTTGGACGACCCTTTATGATCGCAAAACGCAAACCCTCTTCATCGGCACCGAGATCGGGGTGAATACCTTGCAGCACGGCAAGATCGGCAAACTGCCGTTGCCCGAGATCGTGAACACCCCGGTGCTGAGCATCAACAGCTACCGCGACTCGCTTTTGTTGTTGGGTACCGGTGGATCGGGACTGATGGTGATCAAACCCTACAGCGACCTGCGCAAACTCATCACCACCCGCGACGGCCTCGCCTCCGACTTCATCTACTTTGCCGCGCCCGATGAAAAAGGCTACACCTGGATCGGCACCGAAAAAGGCATCAACCGCATCAAGCTCGATAAACGTTTTGACCTGGTAGAGAACCTGCACTTCGACTACGACAACGGCCTGACCGGGGTGGAGACCAATCAAAATGCATTCTACATCAGCCCCAAAGAAAAATACTTTGGCCTCGTGGATGGACTCTATGAATTTAACGACCACAGCACTGATCGACCTCGCTCCTTTGACGTGCACCTCACCAACGTGGAGATCCTCTACGGCGAATACTCGCCGCGACAATACAGCGACAGCACATTCGGATTTTTCAAGATCCCCTACAACCCGTCGATGCCCCCCGACAAGAACCACCTCACTTTCACATTCAATCGCGTCGACAAGCATTACTCCAAGTCTGTAAAATTCAAATACATCCTGGAGAACTTCGACAAGACCTGGTCGCAACCCTCGGCCCAGGACATGGTAACGTATAGCAACCTGCCTCCCGGCGAGTATACCTTCCGCGTGATGAGCACCAACAACGAGGGCAGTTGGGCCGACACCCGCATTGCCTACGCGTTCACCATCCGCACCCCCTTCTACCGGACGGCCAGTTTTCTGTTGGGCATGTTCATCCTGGTGGGTGGCCTGGTGACGCTCATCCTTTACCTGCGCGTGAAACAACGGGTGAACCGGGTGATGATGCTGGAACGCATCCGCCAGAAAGAACAAGACAACTTGCGCAAAGAGATTGCCCGCGACTTTCACGACGAAATGGGCAACCAACTCACGCGCATCATCAACTACGTGAGCCTGCTCAAACTCAACAGCACCAGCAATGGCAATGGCAACGGCTATGCCAATGGCCACGACCTCTACACGAAAGTGGAGGATTCCGCCAAATACCTGTACAACGGCACGCGCGATTTCATTTGGTCTATCGACCCCGTGAACGACGAGTTGTCCAAGCTCTTTATCCATATCCGCGATTTTGGCGAGAAGCTGTTCGAGGAAAAGGAGATCAACTTCAGGGCCTACAACGAAGTGCGCGAAAAAATAAAGCTGCCCTATGGTTTTAGCCGCGAGGCCAACCTCATCTTCAAGGAGGCGATGACCAATGCCTTTAAATATTCGGGTGCATGCAACGTAGCCCTTTCCCTGAAGCGCGACGAAAGCACCGGCTTCGAGATCTGTTTTGAGGACGACGGCGTGGGATTTGCTACGGCGGACATCGAAAAATCCAACGGACTGCAAAATATTCGCGATCGGGCCAGCAGGATCAATGCTGTTTTACGTATACAAAGTGCGAGGAACGAAGGAACGAAGATCATTCTCAATTTTAAACTCACTAAAACACTGAAATATGGGCTTGCCATTTAAAAAACGCGTGATGATCGTGGAAGACGATCAGGAAATCCGCAACAGCTTCACCCTGATCGTGAACAGCTCCCAGAAGTTTATGGTTGTGAACGCCTACGGCTCGGCCGAAGACGCCATCGCCAACCTGAACCGCGACAAACCCGAGATCGTGCTCATGGACATCGAACTTCCCGGTGTGAATGGGATCCACGGCACCAAAGTTATCAAAGATAAAAGCCCCCACACCGACATCATTATGGTCTCGGTCTATGAAGACAGCGAACTTGTCTTCGAGGCCCTCAAGGCCGGCGCCAGTGGCTACATCACGAAGAGCGCCAATTATATGGAACTGCTGAGCGCGCTCGACGAGATCGTGAAAGGCGGAGCCCCCATGAGCAGTCGTATCGCCCGTATGGTCATAGACAACTTCCACGTGAACCCCAACTCCCCTCTAACAAAACGCGAAACGGAGATCCTTCAGTTGATCTCCGAAGGTAAGACGTACACGCAAATCTCCGAAGAGCTGTTCATCAGCAAGGAGACCGCGAAAACCCACATCAAAAACATTTATTCCAAGCTGCAAGTGAACAGCAAATCCGAAGCGATCGCGAAAGCGAACCTGGAGAAGTTAATTTAGACGAGATTTATTTTTGCCGGCCGGTATCCAACCCCATCGAGAGGGGGTCGCCGCGACTTTTTCGCGGCGGGGGGTAAACCCCGCGCCCCCATAAACCCGCACAATTTTTGATTACAGCTTTAGCGTCTTGACA
>CBIHQM010000396.1:0-6716 GCA_966211885.1 uncultured Chryseolinea sp. | reverse complement strand
ATCGCTCAGAAATTTTGCCAGCGCAAAAGCCCACGTCTGCTTGTACTTCAACAATTGCAGCCAGGGCACCTCCGTGGTGGGCTCGGGCGGGTCGCTTTGAATATACGCCAGTTCCGATTTGGAAAGCTTGGGATGTTCATGCACGGGGCGATAGGTGGCCAGCCAAAACAAGAGCCACACAAAGCCCGAAGCGCCGGTGAGAATGAAGGCCCACTGCCATCCGTAGTGAATGGCAATGATGGGCACCGCCAACGGCGCAACGATCGCACCGATGCTGCTGCCCGAAAGAAAAATGCCCGTCGCCAGCGACCGCTCTTTTATGGGAAACCACTCCGACACCACTTTGACAGCGGCCGGAAAATTACCGGCCTCACCCAATCCCAACGCAAACCGCGACCAGCCAAAACCCACCGCGGTGCGGGCGACAGCGTGCGCCATGGCGGCCACACTCCATATCAACACCGAAAACGCATAGCCTCCCCAGCACCCAAACCGGTCCATGATCTTGCCCATGAACAGGAAGCCGATGGCGTAGGCCATTTGAAAGGCGGTGACGATCAATCCGTATTGCGAATCGCTCCACCCGAGTTCCTTCTGCAGGTCCGGCGCCAAGATGCCCAGCACCTGGCGATCGATGTAGTTGATGGCGGTGGCAAAGAAGAGGAGTGCGCAGATGCGCCAGCGGTAATAGCCGTGTGTTGTTATCGTTGCGGATGACGTCGCTACTTCCAAGATGGGATGTATTGTCTAGTGAGATTTAGAAAAGTCGTAAATGGTTATCCAAGCTATAAAAATTCGTACGGATCGAACGACCGTTCAAGTATTTTAAAGTATAACGATTTATTCACGTTGCACTCGGAAAACGCTCCGGTCGCAATGCTCCATCTCTAAAGATAAGACTTCATCCGGATTCGCCGCAAGACCCGAGAAAAATCCCGGTCCGGCCGTAGCGTACATTCCGTAAGGTTTTAAGACGAACGACGTTTGTCCGGTGGGTTGGGCGAATGCCGTACTGGGCATGCTTACGTCCAATTCCTGTGTTCGCGAGCCGGCGATTGCGTTTATCCAGTAACTAAAATCTCAACACCACACTATGAAAACCTCCCTAACCATCGCCTTACCCTTCGCTTTGATTGCCTGTCTCCTCTTCGCATTTCGCACGCGTCCCAATCCGGGTACCGTTGCCGAACAAGACGAACAGGCCATTCGCCGCATCATCGAGGCGGAGACCGCTGCCTACTTCAACAAAGACAGTACTAAACTCTTCAGCTTCTATGTTGACGACCGCATGACCCAAAGCGCCTGGAACATGCCCAACGGATCGTACGGCGCCCACAAAGGGTTGGCCAGCATCCACAAGAACTTCACAGACGCTTTCCGCAAAAATCCAAAGCCTCAACCGCAGCCCAACATGCAGCGATCGCAGTGGTTCTTCCAGAAATTTTCCAATGAATGGATGTGGGTCAACTTCGTCCAGGAAACAGATGGTGCGGATGGGAAGCGGTACACGAACTATGAGACACGGATCATGAAGAAGGTGAGTGGTGAGTGGATGATCACGGTGATGTATTCGCTGGGGGATCATGGGGTGGGGAGTCATTAACAGCGCGCCTTCGAATTAACATCGAAACACTCGAGCATTATAGAGGCGGTTTCAGGAGAGGGCGCAGTGGCCTCCGGTGTTTGTCGGGTTTCGTTTCAATTTGTCCGAAGTATATCCACGTTTTTTCTGTGTCGAAATTCGGGATGTCTTGAATTGCGGGCGTAGATTTTTATGCAGCTTGTGCCTGCGACATGACGTGGGACTCGGACTGCAATTTTCTTTCAGTGTCATTTCTTAAGCTTGTAGCACATTGTTCAAGTTTAACAAAATGACCAATAGCCTAACCGTTTCAGACGACGCCGTGATCAGCAAGATCTACCTGATCCGCGGACAAAAAGTGATGCTAGATATGGATCTGTCTGCGCTCTATGGGGTGGAGACCCGGTATTTGAAGCGGCAGGTGAAGCGAAATATCGAACGGTTTCCAGAAGATTTTATGTTTGCGCTGGCACCGGAGGAGCTCGAAAACTTGAGGTGCCAAATTGGCACCTCAAGTTGGGGCGGTCTGCGCTATGCGCCCATGGCTTTTACAGAGCAGGGGGTGGCGATGCTTTCCAGTGTCTTAGGCAGCAAAAAGGCCATTTCGGTAAATATCCAGGTGATCCGAGTGTCCTCGAGGATGCGGCAGTTGCTGATTACTTCAAAAGACATTTTGCTGAAACTCGAGCAAATCGAACGAAAGACGGATCAACACGATGATGACTTCAAGGTCATTTTCGCGTACCTGAAAGAACTCCTGGAACCGCCTCCAGCCGAGCCGGTTCGGAAGATCGGCTTTAAACATGCGAAGGACGAGTAGATCCGGATCCGTTGCCTGGCGGTCATAGCAGCGAATGACCTGAGAGAACAGGTTACGGGTTAAATAATTCTTTAGTATATTCTCGCACCCGAACCGCTCTTATGAAAGCCTACACCACGCCTTGTTTTCTTTTTTTTCTTCTTTGCTCATCCTTCCTTGCCCCGGGGCAGATCAAGGTGAGTGATAACAACCGCCTTCTCGCCACCAAAGACGGCAAGCCTTTCTTTTGGCTTGGCGACACCGATTGGGAGCTGGTCCACCGGTTGACGCGCGAAGAAGCTGAAGAATTTATTTCCCTTCGCGCCGCGCAAGGTTTCAACGTTCTGCAGATCGTTGGGCTCACCGAATTCAACGGCATACGTCACCCCAATCGTTATGGCGATTTTCCGATCAACAACGAAGACCCGACTCAGTTGACCGAGACGCCGGGCAACGATCCGAACGATGCTTACGCCTATGATTATTGGGATCATGTCGATTTCGTTATCCGGAAGGCGGCTGAGAAAGGCATGTACATCGGACTGCTGCCCACGTGGGGAGATAAGGTGACGCAGATGTGGGGAGAAGGGCCGGTGATATTCAATGAAAAAAAACCAGAAGTATAAGCCGCCACCTTGGCCAAGCGCTACGCCCAGGATTGGAATGTGATCTGGATTCTCGGCGGCGATCGCCCGGCGATCCAAACCGCCAATCCCGATGCCACGCGAAAAAGTTTTGACGACCGGCC
Organism: uncultured Chryseolinea sp.; assembly: GCA_966211885.1. Classification (GTDB taxonomy): domain Bacteria; phylum Bacteroidota; class Bacteroidia; order Cytophagales; family Cyclobacteriaceae; genus Chryseolinea. The sequence continues at coordinate 3,587 of CBIHQM010000396.1, read as the reverse complement.
CATATGGACGGCCATGGCCAAGGGCATCGAAGGTGTGTTGGGCAAAGAAGCATTCATCACCTATCATCCTGCCGGTGGTGAGTACTCTACATCACAACAAATCCACAGTGAGCCGTGGCTGGACATAAACACGTTTCAATCGGGCCACGGCGCCCGCGAAACGCCCGCCTGGGATTGGGTGAAGCGCGACCTCGCCCTGAAGCCCACGAAACCGACGCTCGACATGGAGCCCTGTTATGAAGACCATCCTGTCAATCCATGGGATGGAAAATGGACGCGCGCCCGGGGCTATTTCACCGCCTACGATGTGCGTGCACGCATCTACCGCGGCATCTTTGCCGGCGGCTGCGGAGTTACCTATGGCCATCACCATGTCTGGCAATTTCTCGACACCACCCGCAATCCGCCCATCAACGTGGGCGACACCCTCATCGCCTGGCAAAAGGCGGCCCGGGCCGAGGCTGCCGGCGAGATGCAATACCTGAAAGACCTGATGTTGTCGCGACCTTATTTCTCGCGCATACCCGACCAGAATCTGATCGCCTCCGCGCGCGGCACCACGTACCTGGATGTGATCATTGCCACACGCGATTCCAACGGATCCTATGCTTTTATTTATTTGCCTCAAAACAGTCCCGTGAAAATTGACGTCAGCAAAGTGAGCGGCGACACTAAAAACGTGTGGTGGTTCGATCCGCGCACGGGCAAATCTATCGCAGGAAAAAACGTGAAAGGAAACGGCATCAAATCGTTCACGCCGCCACCGGGTGGCAAAGATTGGGTGTTGGTGATCGACGACGCCACAAAAAAATTCTCAACACCGGGAGCGCATTAAAGAGCGACGACAACAAGAATGTTGTCGCGTTCAAAGTCAAACTATTTTTTAACGTCCTTGGGCGTGAGTCCGAACTTCTGTTTGAAAGCGGTGGAGAAGTGGTTGGCGTTTTTGTAGCCGATGCGCGTCGCCACTTCATTGACGCGAAAGCCGCCTTCTTGCAAGAGCGACTTGCCAAGGGCGAGACGCTGGTCCAGGAGGTAGTCGAAGACCGAGGTGCCGAAGAGCTCGCGAAAGCCTTTCTTCAATTTAAATTCGTTGAGCCCGAATTGGGTGGAGAGTGATTTCAGGGAATGCTCTTCCGTCAGCGCGTGGTCGAGGTAGGTTTTCAGATCGTGGAAGGTGTCGCGATCCTTCTTTCGCAAAGCCTGAAGATCTTTGCCCAACGTCGACTTTTCATTTACCTGCAACGCCACGATCTCCATCACTTTCGACTCGACATAGAGTTCTTTGATCTTTCCGGTGAGGGGCGTGCTGAACAAATCGACAAAAATGTTTTTCATGGCCGTGCCGGCGTGGATCGGTCCGCTATTGAACGGTTCTTCGCGCCGCAGGTTCTTCTGCAGATCGGTTGTCGGAATCTCGAACGTATCCAACAAGTTTGTATAGTAGTCGCGGTTCATGGCCAGGTGAACGGTGCGTACTTTTTGGGGCAACACAAGTTGGTAGCGGCTGTCGGGAATGTAGTTGAAGTGATAGCGCGAGGCCTGCAGGCGCGACCGGATCTTGCTGGAGTCGAAGCGGATCTCGTACTCTGTTCCGGCCATGCACATGCAGAGGTTTACATAGTCCTCCATGCGACCGTCTTCAAAATCCACTTTGAGCGTCTGGCTGAATTCGGCCCGGATATCGCGGATCTGGTAGTGCGGCGCCGTGATCACTTTTTCACGATAAACGCCCGACAAGGCACTTTGTGAAACCACATGTTCATACTCTCCTCCCTGCGGCAAGGCGTCCGCATGTTTGGAGAAAGACATAACATCCTGTTGGGTGACAGCGTACAAATTGGGCATGCGTTAAAGATGGAGCCGGCTCCAAACCGGCTCCTGCTTTTACGGAAGAGGTGTAAACTTCGTTACAGGATTTGCAATCGGCTTCAATGTTTTCAGGTAGGTATAAATGGCCGCCAGGTCGCCTTCGGTCATGTTGGCGTACATGGTCCAGGGCATGACGGTGTTGAAATCTTTGGCCGGATCGACCGTCCGATGGCTGTTGGCGCTGTCGCGGTAGGCGGTGAACCGGGCGATAAAGAATTCTTTTGACCAGTTGCCGATGCCCGACTCATCGGGCGTGATGTTGGCCGAACGCAAGTCGCCGGAGGGCATGGTGAAGAGGCGGCCACCCGCAAAAGCAAACGCGTCGTCGTAGGCGCCTTTGTCGAAAGGGGTGTGGCAGTCATAACACGCCGCGGCATTTACCAGGTAGGCGCCATACGCCAGCACATCGGTGGTGTCGGGGCGCTCGGTGAATGCGGCTTTGGCAGGCAGGGTGTTGATGATGATGTTCATGGGAAAATCCGAGTGCGAGGCAGGCGGTGTGTTGGCGATGGGTGCCAGCGTGCGCACATAGGCGATCACCGCATGGATGTCGTCGACGTCCATTTTGCCATAGTGGCCATGGGGCATCACGGGGAAGATCGGCCCACCGTTCCGCTTTACACCCGTGGTCACAGCGCGGAAGATCTCGCCATCGGTGTAGGCGCTTAGCGCGGCCGGGGTGATGTTGGCTGCATAGTAGACGCCGGGAAAGCCCGACTTTTGATCAAACCGAAAGCCTCCCTGTCCCAACGTGCCCGGCACAATGGGTCCTGAAAATTCCGCCCAGTTGCGCGTGCTGTGACAATCCATACACACCATGACGTTGTTGGCCAGGTAGCGGCCGCGTTCAATTTGCGCGGGCCCCGCGTCCACTTTCATAATTGGGGCGGCGCCGACGTCGGGCAGGAACTTCACGACATAGAAGATAAGGCCAGCCAGGCATAGAACGACAAGTCCGAGTACGAGTCCGGCGATCTTTAAGAACTTTTTCATAGGGATTAGGGAGACAATAATTTGGATAATATAGGACAAATATTTGTATTCCTGGTAGTACGGCGGTTGGCGGGTTGGGTTTGGCGGGAGGCTACGGTGGGGGGAATCTTAAACGTACGTTATCGGGAGCGGAGAGTCAGGAGCCAGTAGTCGGTAGTCCGTAATTCAATGGTCAGGCGCCGGTATATAAAATTGGTGCCGGTGGCTGCACCAGGTTAGAGAGACTATCTATCGTGGTGAAAAAGAAGACGGGCGAAAAAAATTACGTGTTGTTATATTCCTATTACAAAGAAATTAATTTTTGTGACGATGGCGGCTCAGCTTATTGGGGAATGTCGTGGGATGATCTTTGCGTAAGGTCTTCCTATCTCTTCTATCGATCGGACAGTGGTGACAAATTTTTGATCGGGCTTTGGTCATGGGCTGGCAGGATCAACTTTAATTTGATTCCCAGCGAAAATCAATTACATTAGTGTATACTCCTTGATCCCCCCTGAACAATGCGCTCCCCCCACTCCCCTCTTGCAACGCGTTGATCGAAACCTGTTCTTACAGACCACAGCCCACCTCGAGTAAATAGTCTATAGTCCTATTTCTTAATCTTATTCAACCTACTAACATGAAGAAGTGCCTCCCCTGGATGGCGTTGATCGTTGTTGGTGCAACCCTCCAAACATGTAATAACGACTCGAACCCAGTCGATAACAACGGTCAATTAAAGA
>CBIHQM010000395.1:0-6742 GCA_966211885.1 uncultured Chryseolinea sp. | reverse complement strand
CCAGAAGGTTGGAAGCTTTAGCCTGGACCAGGTTTTACAAACCTTGCAAACGGCACCGAAGGCGGGCAACTGAGCCGATGAGTTGTGAAGGAGGCAGGCAATGCGTTTCATTTTCGTGTTGCCTGTCTCGTTTACAAATTATCACTTCCCCGCACAAATCCCGTCAAAGGTGGGATACCAGTCTGCCTTCGTTAAAAACTTTTTTGCGCTAACTTTAAGCCTACCGACTTGTTTACCTCCAAGAATCTTGAGATCAAACTGACGTTCTATGTCCCAATCTCCCCAAATCATTATTCCCATGTTGTCGTACGAAGACGGCGTGGCAGCGATCGAGTGGCTTTGTCGCGTGTTCCAATTCACGGAAAGAGCCCGGTGGCTGGATGATGCCGGTCGACTGTCGCACGGCGAGATCGCGATGGGTGAAAGCTTGATCATGCTGGCATCGCCCACACCCGACTATCAAAGTCCCCGTCATCATCGCGAAGTTTGCCAGCAGGCCGCTAAATGGAATGAAGTGCCCTATGTGATCGACGGTGTGCTGGTGATGGTGGACGATGTGGCAGCGCATTTTCAGCATGCGAAAGTAAATGGAGCAACCCTGCTATCACCCCTCGAAACGGGTGGGCCGGGCACTCGGTACCGGGCAGAAGATCTCGAAGGACATCGGTGGATGTTTATGTCGCGCTGAAGGCCGCCTCGTTAGAAAAAAATACATTAAACCGCCTCACCTTCGCTAAAGCTTCGGCGAGCAAAGAAAGGCGCAAAGGACGCCCGCCTTCGCTTAAGCTTTAGCGAAGGTGAGGCGGTTCAACTTTTGATTTTTTTACGTCTGGGCTATGGGCTCCGCGGGCATGATCTTCCTTTCGGCAATCGACCGGTTTGTTACGTAAACGATCAATAGACCCCAGATAAAATTTGAGGAGAAGGTCTCAACAAAATGGGTCATGGCAATGTCCGCAGGCATATACGGGTTTGGGATAAAAAGCTGTATCGCCGGCAAGGCCGACAGTAATCCCATCAAGAGGTAGGGGAAGAATTTGTTCTGGCCCAGCAGCAGCACCACCGGTATGGAAATGGCCACCCAGATCATGCCACGCACGACCTGGAAGAAATAGATCCCCTCGGAAAAAAAGCTTGGCAATTGCGTAAAAAAAGATTTCAGCTCGGTGGAATGCGAGTAGAAAAAACGCAGGTGTTCATTTTGCCAGGCAATGTAGTAGCCAAAGATCTCATACAGGAAGGGATAGACGAGCGCGCTCATCACCAGCATCGGAACGACCATCCCACGCCAGCCACGCACTTCCGGTTTAAAACGGATTTGCGCTTGTGTGGGCGCCAGTTTCCGGGTGAGCCACAGCCCGAAAGCGCCGGTGGCCGCGACCATGACCAATCCTGCCACCAGTATGCTGATCACCTGGCCGGGAGAAATGCCCAGGCTCGACGCAAAGAAAAATGTTTCCATTTGCATGAGAAAAAATTGCGTCCCGAATAAATACAGGAATACGGCTACCCATTTTGGCAAGCCAACAAAGGCACGGGTCGACCAAAAGAAGATGCTCCATAAAAAGGAGTTGATCAAACAAACCAACAAGACCGACATCCCCACCGAAGCAGGGTCTTCAACGGGTGGCGGTGCCGTTTGGGTGACGGCATTTCCGATCACTGAACCGACCGACCAGGCAATGACCATGACCACGGTCATCGCGATCCATAAAAGAAAGAATTTTACTGTTTTCATAGAGACAATCCATTTTTAGCGTAAGGCGTGAACATTCTTTATCATTTTTTCAAGCAGGGCAATACCCCGCGTTAAGTCCTTTTCAGGAAGATCCCCGACAACCTTCTGATACAACTTTCCCGACACCCCGACCGCCTTCTTTTGAATGGCCTCTCCCTTCGCCGTCAGGTAGATCAGTTTCCCGCGGTTGTCGCGCGGGTCGCTCATCCGGGAGATCAGTTTGTTCCGCACCATATTGGAAATGATCCGGGTGATCGTCGTCTTATCGCGACCGAGCAGTGTTCCGATCTCCTTTTGATTGATACCGTTCTGATAGAACAAGATCACCAGGATGGAGAATTGTTCGATCGTCACCGGAATTTTGTTTGTTTTAAAAGCCTTTGTCAAGGCTTGGTGAAAGCCGTGGACAAAGTCGCCACAGAGGAAAATGATATTCGTTTGAAGAGATTGCGGAGTCACTTCTAAATTAGTTGTATATGCAACCAATATCGAAAACACAAAGCAGTTTTGCAATGCTTTTCAAGAATATAAGCCTGCTCCCAGCTAACCAGACGAACGTAGACCCCAGACCTCCCACCCTTTGCGGGAGATAAGTCTACCCGGGCACCGTCCGGTATCGCTCCGGCAACAGCGTTGAAGAAGGGACGGCGTGTATTTCGGGCGAGCCCCATAACGGGCAATTCGCCAGACAAACGTAGAATTAATTCCACAGTACCCGGACGGTTGCATTGCCGTCAACCCCCAGCACTTTGTCCTGGAGGGGTTTCTAAGTTTCCATGCTGGAAAATGGATTATGATTTGACTACGTGGCCTGCCTCTGTCCATTTTCAGGCGATTCACCTTCGCCTCGCCCCAAAACTTTATTTCTTGGTATGGTTTTAAGGACTGGCAAGCGTTGACGAGTGTTTGGGGCTTTTTATACAGGTCTCTATTGAAAATTTCAAGTTGGAATCCTTGCTATGCGTTCTGAACGATCTGCCGATACTGAATTGTACTCCAGCGAAATCAGTGCGCTGCAAAACCTCATTGACTCCATCCCAGCCCTGGTCGCCCGTGTCGACTGCAACATGACGCTGGAGTATCACAACAAACTCTTTGGCACATGGTTTCCCCAGTCGAATGAACCTCCCTGCACCACCTTTCCTACAGCGATTGGAAAAGAAGCTTTTGATCAAGTCCAGAAACACCTGGGCGCGATCTTATTTGGCAGGGACGCCAGCTTTAACATTTCGTTTTTTCACCAGGGCGCGTACCGCTACATGGATGTGATCCTGACGCCGGAGTTTGATGCACACCACCACGTGAAGGGTTTCATTTTTCATGGCACCGATGTCACCGAAAAGATGACGACTGACCACGATCTCCACGACTATTTTGAAAATGCCAATATCGGGTTGCATTGGGTGAATGCCGAAGGGGTGATCATCCGCGCCAACCCTGCTGAGTTGAAGATGCTGGGCTACGAAGAACATGAGTACGTAGGCCAACACGTCGCCAAGTTTCATAAAAATCAGCAGGCCGTCCACTAAATCATGCAGCGCCTCAAAAACCGGGAAATGGTTTCGCATCATGAAGCTGAACTGATCTGCAAAGATGGATCGACGCGGTATGTAGCCATTAACTCGAGCGTGTTGTGGGAGGGCGACCGGTTTGTTCACTCCCGCTGTTTTACCATCGACATCACCGCACAAAAACTTGCCGCGCTGGCCACCCTGGAGAGCGAAGTGCGTTTCAAGACCATGGCCAACCTGGTGCCCCTGATCATTTGGACCACAAACGAAAATGGTTTGTGCACTTTCCTGAACACCAAATGGAAAGAATTGACCGGCGAGAATGTTGAAGATGGCTTGGGCAATCTTTGGTTGGATGTTATCCATCCCGACGACCGGCAGAATATCGAGATCGCGTGGACGAAGTCTGTTTCAGAACGAAAGGTTTTCGAGGCGAAATTTCGCATGCGCAACGACAAAGGCGGCTATGTGGTGGGTTATGCCAATTCGCTTCCCCGGTTCGATTCCAACCATACCTTCATTGGCTATACAGGGATCATTCAGGACGTTACTACGCAAGAGCAAATAAAAAACTCCCTGGAAAGAATGGTCCTCGACCGCACCGCTGACTTGCGAAAGAAAAATCTTGAACTGGAAGACGCCGAGCAAGCGCTTAAAGCCAAGAACCTTGAACTGGAAAAAACCAATGGGGAATTGTCATCCTTCGCCCACGTGGCCAGCCACGATTTGCAGGAGCCCTTGCGCAAAATTCAAACGTTCACCGCCAAAGTCATGCAGTCCGACGGTGACAAACTTTCTCAGATGGGCCAGGATCTCATGACCCGGGTTCGAACCTCCGCGAGCCGGATGCGTGATCTGATCCAGGATATTCTCTCATATTCAAAAGCCGACAAGAGCGACGACAAGGTTGAACCAACGGATCTTAATGAGATCCTCACGGATGTCATTCGCGAGTTCGAAGTAAAGATCGAAGAAACCGGGGCGGTCATTGAGAACACGGGACTCCCTGCGTTGCGCGTTGTTCCCTTCCAGTTTCACCAATTGTTTTTAAATCTCGTCAGCAATGGGTTGAAGTTTTCAAAGGCAAATTGGGCACCGTATATTCTTTTTCAATCTCAGCTAACAACGGCCGACCTTGTTCCGGGCATGCAAGGCGCTCAGAAATTCCACCACATTACCGTGTCCGACAACGGGATCGGGTTCGATGCGCAAGATGCCGAAAAGATCTTCGAAATATTTAACCGGCTTCATGGCCGGCGGGATTTCGAAGGGACGGGAATCGGTCTGGCCATCTGCAAAAAGGTGGTCGAGCGACACGGCGGAAAAATGACCGCCGAAGGCGAAGCCGACAAAGGCGCAACATTTCATATTTACCTACCGGCTTAAAAAATAAATCACATTCATCTACCTAATGACTAAACCTAAATTACCCTATGAAATCACTCCACAAAGACAGCGATTGGACAAAATCATCCGGCACCGTGTTTTGGGCTGAAATCGCTCCCTATGATCATGTCGTACAAATTTATGATCATGATGAAACGTTCTTAAATACGCTCTTTGCCTTTGTCACCGATGGCATAAAATCCGACGATTGTGTCATCATCATCGCCACAAAACCGCATTTGGAATCTTTACATGAGCGGCTGTATGAATCGGGCTTCAGTCTTGAGGACTTAGCCGCTAAGAATTTGTATATGCCGTTAGACGCAGAAGTCGCGCTGTCGAAGTTTATGGTGAATGACTGGCCCGATGCAACGCTGTTCCTGGACCTGGTTTCCGGTTTGATCTCCAATGCTAAAAAAGACAATCGCCGGGTGAGAGCGTTCGGCGAAATGGTGGCGATACTTTGGGCCAGGGAGCAGGTTGGGGCTACCGTGCGGCTTGAACAATTGTGGAACAGCTTCTGCGAATCACAGGCGTTCTGTTTGTTCTGTGCTTATCCTCAAAGCGGCTTTACCCAGGATGCTGTTGACTCCGTCATGCACATTTGCAGTGCCCACTCAAAAATGATCACGACTGGAAACGATAAGGGCCTGAGCGATATTTATTATAAGTCGATGGGAATCGCCTGAAGCGCGCGTGTGTTGCCCGCTTCGCTGCTCTTCTCACAGACAGGTGTATGAAAACGTCTGATTAAAAGTATACTCCCCATTTTTATTTTTGTTGGTATTGGTGCGCACCACGGGGAAACCCTGCTCATTATAGGTGTAGGTCATGGTCCTGCTAAAGAAGTTGTCGCCCGTGCCAAAGGAGTAGTCGAGGGGGTTGTTGCTGCTCAATGCGGTCAGAACAGGTTCGGGGTCATAGTTGTCCCAGGCAAAATTGTTCATTAAGAATTTCCACATGGGCATCGATGCGTATGGAGTTGGCTTGTCATCATAGGCGGTCGCCGTGATGCTGGCGGTCCCGGTCACCGGACCCTCGACCCATACATACCGCAATTCCGTGACGTTGTTTTTGTCGTTATAGGTAACCGTCAACTCCCACTCTCCATCGCCCACCCACGTGGTTTTCTCCCGTATTTTAGTGATCCGGGATTTAGCGTCATAAGAGAAAAAATACTGCTTGTAGTCAGCCATGACAATTCCTTCCGGGTCGGTGGCCGAAACGTGCGCCACGTTGGGTAGCGTTTTCAAAGAAAGGTCGGCATCATAGCGCATAACCGATTTGGCAACACCGGTGCCATTAACAACGCTATCGTAGTTCACCTTCAGGGTGGATACTTCCGTACCCGTTGATCCATATTTCGTGATCTTCAACGGCATGCCTTTGCTATCGTACTCATATTTCCAGGAGGCCGCATTACCGGACAGTGCCGTGGTTTCATTTTGTATAACGCACTGTGGTGTATTCACTCCAGCAGGCGAAAGCTTGTCGTTTTTATCACACCCCAACAAGAGCATGAGACTCCATGTTGCAAAAAGTAGTGTGCGTGTTTTTTGTCGTTCTTTTTTCATGGCTCTCTTTGTGTTGATTGTTCAACAAAGGAGACCACGATCCGGCTGTCAATCAATAACCCTTTTGGGTCATACCCTGATCCAGGGACACGGTAGGGCTGGGTTGGTCGCGGTTATTTCGCCGCTGCCTTCGGATACTTTGCAAAGATCGCCGCTACGGCCGACTTGATGTTCGCTTCCTTGCGCTCGGGCGATACATGCTCGTCGAGCGTTTTTGTGCCACGACCCTGCCATACGATTTTCTCGACTGTCTTGTCGATCACGTTAATGAAGAGCGTACCCTTCGTGAAGGTGTTATAGTCGATGTACGTCGTGCCGCCGCCCCCCCAACCGTAGCCATAGCCCCAACGACCATAGCCACCGGTGTTGGTGGCCGTGGCGGTCATTTCCTCTTCGGTCTTCACAAAAACATCCACCAATGCGTCGGGCGTCTCTGATTTTGTGAAACCGCGCTTGGCCAGTTCGGCTTCTACCGCGGCCAGGATCCGGTCGCGATCGAGTTGTTGGATCTCGGGGAGCTTGGCGGCGTGTTC
>CBIHQM010000394.1:0-6757 GCA_966211885.1 uncultured Chryseolinea sp. | reverse complement strand
GGCAGCAGGCGGTCGGCGCCGACGATCGCCCACGTCTTGGGCGCCTGCTCGCCGACGACGATGTGCAGGCTGGTGCTGATCGCCAGCGCGATCGTGAACGACACGACGTGCACCGAGTGCTCGCTGAGGTGGAAGAGGTCGAGTAGCGGGCGGATGATGGCGGCGACGGCGGGCTCGGTGACGGCGCCCAGGCCCAGGGACGCGAGCGTGACGCCGAGCTGACAGGCCGAGAGGTACAAATCGAGCCGGCTCTTGATCGCCAGCGCCATGCGGGAGAGGAGGGAGGATTCGGCGGCGGTCTGGAGGCGGGACGCCCGCGCCGACACGGCCGCCACGGCGCCACGCGAATACTTACGCTCCTTTACCTGCAGGCCCGGCTTTATAAAACGCCAAATCTCCCATACAACATAGGGAAAAGCGATAACCAACCCAATGATGAACGACGCCATGATGTGCATGGTGAACTGCCCCGTCATAAAGCGGCTTTGAACTTTGAAAGGAATTTCCTTCACACAAAGGCTTTCATGGCCAATGGCATCGGCCAACTTGCAAAGCCATTTAAAGGTGGGGAAATCAACACGGGCAGGAGCAAACACGATGTTCTGAAATATCCACGGCGCCAAAACAAATGCCACGATGGTGAAGATCACCACGGCAATCAACGATCGGATAACGTGCCAACGCAACTCTTCGAGATGGTCCAGAAAACTCATCTCTTTTTCTCCACCATTCGACTCTTCTTGATCCAGCGGCATGATTCAGGTTTGTTAAATTCTTGTTTGGCGTTTCTTATCGTGGGGGATTTAGAGGGATTTTATTAGTACAAGGGGAATTTTTCCATGAAGCGGTTCACTTTGCGTTTCACAGCTTTCAGGTGTTTGGTGTCTTCCGGTTTTTGAAGGGCCTCGTCGATCAGGTCTACCACCTTCTGGACATCCTTTTCTTTCAGACCGCGTGTGGTGATGGCCGGCGTGCCGATGCGCATACCCGAAGTGATCATGGGCGATTGCGTATCGAACGGCACCATGTTCTTATTGATGGTGATGTCGGCTTGGATAAGGCCTTCCTCGGCCTGCTTGCCGGTAAGTTTTTTCGAACGAAGATCGATCAGCATCAGGTGATTGTCGGTGCCACCGGAAATGATCTTGTATCCCTTGTCCAGGAATGACTGCGCCATAACCTTCGCATTTTTCGATACCTGGAGAATATACTCCATGTAGTCGTCCGACAGGGCTTCGAGGAACGATACGGCCTTCGCGGCAATAACGTGTTCCAGGGGCCCGCCTTGTGTTCCGGGGAACACGCCCGAGTCGAGCACCGAGGTTATTTTTCTCAGCTCGCCCTTGGGGGTCTTCAGTCCCCAGGGGTTGTCAAAGTTTTTACCCACCAGGATCATACCGCCGCGGGGACCGCGAAGCGTCTTGTGCGTAGTAGTGGTCACGATGTGGCAATGTTCCATGGGGTCGTTCAGCAGCCCGCGGGCAATAAGACCGGCCGGGTGCGACACGTCTGCCAACAATAAGGCTCCCACACTGTCGGCAGCCTCTCTCAGTTTTTTATAATCCCAATCGCGGCTATAGGCAGAAGCACCGCAGATGATCATTTTGGGCTTCTCGCGTTGCGCGGTTTCAATCACTTTGTCGAAGTCGATAAGGCCGGTGGCTTGCTCAACGCCATAGAAGGATGGCTGATACAATTTCCCAGAGAAGTTCACGGGCGAGCCGTGGGTAAGGTGACCGCCGTGCGACAGATCAAAGCCCAGAATTTTATCGCCGGGCTTGAGACACGCCAACATGACGGCGGCATTGGCCTGCGCGCCAGAGTGCGGCTGGACATTGGCCCATTCGGCACCGAAAAGCTCCTTGGCGCGGTCGATGGCCAATTGTTCTACCTCGTCCACCACTTCGCAGCCGCCATAATAGCGCTTACCCGGGAGGCCTTCGGCATATTTGTTGGTCAGCACCGAACCCTGTGCCTTCATCACCTGCTGCGAGGTGAAGTTCTCGGAGGCAATCAGTTCAATTCCGGCTTCCTGACGCTGTTTTTCTTTCTCAATGAGGTCGAAAATGGCTTTGTCGCGTTTCATGTTGTGGATGGGGTGTTTTTAAAAGAAGCGTCAAAAATAGTCTAGCCAACCGAGAACGCAAATTTTTGTTTGCCGGTTGTTCGCAGGCTTTTTTGAGGCGGAAAATAACCTTTGAAAAAAGGGGCTGGGGTGCCCATTTTGTCCCTATTATACGGGATCGCCGCCTATCAAATTTACGTGCCGGATGCTCACCAGGACCCGCTGCTACCGCCGCCGCCAAAGCTGCCACCACCGCCGGAAAAGCCTCCGCTGCTGCTGCCCGAAGACCATCCGCTGCTGGACGACGAACCACTGGACCATCCCGAACCGGAAGACCAGCCGCCGCCGCCACCTTTACCTCCTTTTCCGATCTTGTTGCCTGCTTTTTTACCCCACGATGACCGGGGTAAGATGAACCGGAGGATGGGGAAACCCACCAGGTAGCAAACCAGGATCACCAGCCCGGCCGTTACCCCGTAGATGGCCATCGGGAAAATGGCGTAAAAGGGAATGAGGAACAGGTATAAGAACCACCCCATCTTATCCGGAATAAGTACGCCGAGACCGGTAAACACCCCAAGGATGCCAAAAATAAAAAGCCCCAGAACAACCTTCTCCACCCAACCCAGCTCCTCACTGTTGTCCTCACCACCATCGGCCGTGTATTCTCCGCCAATGGCAGCAACGATGGCTTTGACGGCCTCCTTTATGCCCGTGTCATAATCGTCTTTTCGAAAATTGGGCGCCAGTTCATTACGGATGATGCGCGAGCTCACGGCATCCGTCAACGTACCCTCCACGCCCCGGCCCGTCTCGATACGCATCTTGTGATCTTGAACGGCGACCAGCAACAAAACACCATTGTCCTTCCCTTTCTGACCCAACTTCCACTTCTCGGCTACCTTCATTGAATACTCTTCGATCGCCTCGCCATCAAGGGACGAAAGGATAAGGATGGCGATCTGGTTGGAGGTGGAATCTTCGTATTGTTTGAGTTGCTGTTCGAGCGCATCTTCCGTTTCTTGCGAGAGCACATCGGCATCGTCGTGAACATGAAGGCCCCATAACTCCGGCACGGCCTTTTGCGCTGATGCCGGGACATCGATCAACAGCAACAGCAGAAGAAAAGCAAACATACCTGACAGATTCCTGCAACCGGGGATCATCCCATGAAAATGGACCATATTCATTTTTCTACCGTTCTGTTATTTTTACCAGGAATCGCTGGAACCACCGCCACCAAATCCGCCGCCGCCACCAAAATCGGCGCCGCCGCCAGAGCCTCCACCCCAGCCGCCGCCGCCACCAAAGCCACCGCCACCAATCCAGCCACCGGTCGACCAATAGCCGCCACGTCGGCCTCCGCCACCGCCTCGCCGCGATGCAAAAAGAATGACCAAAATGATAATGATGATGGTGACCCATGGCGACGAGCGCCGCGAGACTTTTCTGCGGGGAGGGGTGTCGTTCTTGTATTCACCTTTAATGGTTTGAATGATCGCACGCGCGCCAGCGTAAACACCTTCGTCGTACTTCTCCTGACGGAAATAGGGTGCCACTTCATTCCGGTTTATCCGGCTCGACATGGCATCCGTTAGCACGCCTTCCAGGCCATAACCGGTCTCGATGCGCAACCGGCGATCTTGTATGGCAATGAGAAACAAGACACCATTGCTTTTGGTCTTCTGACCGACGCCCCACTTCTCGGCTACACGCAGCGAGTAGTCTTCGATCGCCTCTCCCTGCAGCGAAGGTATGATGAGCACGGCGATCTGGTTGCTCGTGCTGTCGCGCTCCGCTTTGAGCATGGCTTCGATTTGTGCTTTTCCGGAGGGCGTAAGAACGTTGGCTTCATCATGTACCCATACGCCTCCGTGTTCAGGAATGCTCAGTTGGGCAAACACGGTAGCCGGCAGCAGGAGCAAGAGGAAAAAGTACAGGGATTTCATGCAAGGGTGGCAGGTGGGTTGTTTCATCGATAAGCGCGGCGACGGGAGGGTGTTCATCAATCTATTCTCAGGTCGTCGCTCAATTCATTCACATCGTCGTCGGCTTTATGAAATCCTTTTTCCAACAAAATTTCGCCACATCGTTTTATACCGGCTTCGAGGCCTTCCACAATTTTGCCATCGCGTATTTGGCCCACGAGGTCGGCCACGATCTTGTCCCATTGTTTTTGCTCCACCACTTTGCTGATGCCCCTGTCGGCCATCACAATCACTTCGTGTTCAAAAAAAGAAATGAAGATCATGATGCCCGTGCGGTGTTTCGTGTTGAAAACTTCTTCTTCCAGGAAGGCCGTCTCGGCCCGTTGCCGTGTCACCTGGTCAAGTTGCACTTGGCCCACGAGCTGCCGCTTCAGTCCTTCCACAAAATTGGGCAGCAAGCCGCCCACCAGGCCTCCGAGGATGACCACGAAGAAAATGAAAACCGGGTCGTAAAAAAGCGTGTTGCTATAATCGGAAATGATGTAACGATCCAAAATGATCATCAGGATGAACGCCAGCGACCCGCCCACGATGGCAGCTTTGTAGTTGGCCGTCAGATATTGCCCGCTGCGCTCTACGATGACTGGCACGATCTCACCGGATATGCTGTTCTCCGCGTCTTTCACTGCCGTTTTTATGCGTTGCAGATCCTGATCGGAAAATCGTTCTTTAATTTTCATAACGCTACAGTTATTGGTTTTCTCCGGAATATCCGGTGGGCTCCTGGTTTATTTTTTGACGGGTGAAGATAGCCCTTAAAATTCAGGGACGAACTTCCATCCTGTTTTATTCTATTTCAGTGCTTTGAGATACAGCTGAATGGTATTCTCCAACCCATAGTAAAGGGCATCGCAAATGAGCGCATGCCCGATCGAAACCTCATCCAGCGACGGAATGCTCTGGGCCAGGAAGCGGAGGTTTTCCAGATCCAGGTCGTGACCGGCATTGAGACCGAGACCGGCTTCTTTGGCCACGCGCGCACTCTCCACATAGGGTTTGATCGCGATGTCGCGGTTCACCTTATATTCATGCGCATAGGGTTCGGTGTACAGCTCCACGCGATGGGCACCAAGCCGGGCCGCCCCTTCTACCATGCGCGGCTGGGGATCGACAAAAACAGACACGCGCACACCGTGAGATTTGATTTCGGCGATGATGTCTTTTAGCAAAGCGGCGTGTTTCAGCGTGTCCCACCCGGCGTTGGAAGTGATGGCATCGGGAGCATCGGGCACGAGCGTGGCTTGCCCCGGTTTCACCTCGCGGATGATCTTCATATAACGCGCGTCCGGATAGCCTTCGATGTTGAACTCGGTGGTCACCTTGTCTTTCAATGCCATCACGTCGGCATAGCGGATGTGGCGCTCGTCGGGCCGGGGATGTACGGTGATGCCTTCGGCGCCAAACCGTTCACAGTCAAGCGCCGTTTTTACAACATCGGGATTATTTCCCCCCCGCGCATTCCGGAGTGTGGCAATTTTATTAATATTGACGCTGAGTCTGGTCATAATTGTATTTACACAAAGCACAAATATATTTCCGCTTGAACGAACCCGTTATCGTTTCGGTCTAAAATCGTTCGAAATTAAACATTAACAAAAAAATAATGTATGAGTCTGAAGCAACAAATTGACAACGATATTAAAAAGGCCATGTTGGCCAAGCAGAAGGAAGAACTGGAGGCGCTGCGCAGCATCAAATCCATGATCTTGCTGGCCGAAACTGACAAAAGTGCTTCAGGTGAAATTTCGGGCGATGCCGAAAACAAGATCCTCATGAAAGCCGCCAAGCAACGCAAAGAGTCGGCCGACATTTTTCAGCAGCAAAATCGCCAGGACCTTGCCGAAAAGGAGTTGTTCCAATTGGAAGTGATCAGTCGCTATCTGCCCAAGCAACTGTCCGAGGAAGAGATTGCTTCCAAAGTAAAGGAAATCATCGCTCAGGTGGGGGCAAAAGGGCCACAAGACATGGGCAAAGTCATGGGCACCGCCACCAAAGCGCTGTCGGGCCAGGCCGACGGCAAAGTGATCTCTGAACTTGTAAAAAGACTTCTGACCGCGTGAGTATTGTTGACATTGCCCTCCTCATTTTCATAGCGCTAGGCGCCTACAGCGGATATAAGGACGGGTTTGTAGTGGAGATCTTCTCGTTGATCGGCATCGTGCTGGGCGTGTTGGGCGGATTTAAGCTCATGGGATGGGCCATGGTCAGGTTGGCCGACCGTTTCAACATAGACGAAAAAGTGCTGCCCTACGTCGCTTTCGGAGTGGTGTTCATCGCCATCGTGGTGGCCGTAAGCCTCACGGCCAGGCTCATCAAGGCATCGTTCAACAAAACCTTGTTGGGCGCCGCCGATCAGGCTGCAGGTGCCGTGCTGGGGATGATGAAGACAACTTTTATGCTCAGTATTATGTTGTGGATCGTCGATTCACTGGAAATAAAGTTTCCAGAGCGATGGACCGACCACTCCTGGGTATATCCTGTTGTGGCCGGCGTGGCTCCAAAAATTACCCACTGGATCGGTGGAATTTTGCCCTTTTTCAAAGATGTGTTTTAGCACGTTTCGGCCCGGGGGTAAAAACTTTTCTTTCTCATTATTTTTTTTCCTTACTTATCGCCGATAAAGAAGATCATGGCCATTTTAGTCAAAGAAGAAAACGGAATCCGGTATGTAGAAGAAGGCGAAGGACCCGTCCTGTTGCTGCTG
>CBIHQM010000393.1:0-6758 GCA_966211885.1 uncultured Chryseolinea sp. | reverse complement strand
TCCGCTCTTTCGTCGGACGGGAGCATTTTTTTTGCAGGACCGGTTTTCTTCAGGCCCTTGGGTTCATTATAGTTCTTTCCTTTCTTCTTTTGTTCGCGTCGCTTTTCCTTTTTCTCATTCTTCAGACGCTTATACAGCATGGTCAAATCCCTCAGCCTTGCAATTTGAGGCTGTAGTGCGACGCGGACTTGGGTCTCAAAGGCATTGATGCGCGCCTCGATGCCACCAAGCTCCGCCTCCAGGGCAGCAATCTCGCTTTCGATGGCACGGATAGTTTCGGCCGATGGATTAGGATGATGTGCGGGATGGGTCATGCGCGAGACAAAGATACAATCTTTCGAATGCCCTTGCTCAAAAACAAAAAGGCCGGCGAATGCTACATCCACCGGCCCCGCTACATTGCTAACCCTAGCGCTGTATATTTTCAGAAAAAATTATTCATATCGCAACGACTTCACCGGATTGGCACGTGCCGACCGCAGCGTGTGATAACTGATGGTACCCAACGCTATGACCAGCGCGATCATCCCGCCCAGCAAGAATATGAGTGGATTAATGCTGATGCGATAGGCAAAATTTTGCAGCCATCCATACAACAACCAATACGTTAGCGGACTGGCCACAATGAACGACACCACCACCAGCACCGTAAAATTCTTCGACAACAGCATCGTGATCTGTGCTTCGGTGGCTCCCAGTACCTTCCGGATGCCGATCTCTTTTGTTTTCTTTTCGGTGGTGATCGCCGCCAATCCAAACAGCCCCATACACGAAATCAATATTGCCAGCGATGCCATGATGGCTACAACCGAACTCATTTGTTGATCGGAGCGGTAGAGGTTGGCAAAGTGCTCGTCCAGGAACGTGTATTCAAAGGGAAAGCTGGTGATTTGTTTGTCCCACAGATTTTTTACCAGGGCAACTGTTTGTTCTATGTTCGCGCCACTGATTTTGATCGTCATTTCGCTGTAGCCCCACCCGGGATGCACGACCATGGAAAGCGTGTTCACCTTATGGTGCAGGGAGTTGAAATTAAAATCTTCCACCACGCCAATGATGGTGCCCAGCGAATCGTTGTGATACCAGCCGTGGCCCGCAGGTGTGCCCACGGCTTCTTTTAGATTCAACTCCTTCGCCAACGACTCGTTGATAACAAACGCCTTACCCGCGTCGCCCGCAATTTCCTTGGAAAAGTCCCGGCCTTCTTTCAGTTTGATACCATATACTTTCAAATACTCATAATCGACGTTGACATTGGAGGGCGTGATATCCACGATGCCGGTGTCGGCTTTTACTTTAAAGCCCCACTGGTGAAAATTATTACCCAACCGTTGACCGGACGCTGTGACCCCGAGTATGGAAGAATTTTTTTGCAGCTCCGTTCTTAACGTCTCGAATTTTTCATTCACCTCTTTGTTCATGCTCACCAACATCATCTGATCTTTGTCGAATCCGATGTCCTTGTTCTTCATGAAATACAATTGCTGGAGCACGACCAGTGTGCTCACGATCATGGACAGGGCCAATCCAAACTGCACTACCACCAGGCCGCTTCTAAAAACGGATTTGCCATCCACTTTGCCACCGCCCTTTAACACGCGGGAGAGGCTGAAGGACGTCATGTAGAATGCCGGGTAGATGCCGGTGAGCAGTCCCAGCCCCAGGGTGATGGCGACAAGCACCACGACCTCCATCTCTTCTCCGAACAATGACCACAAGCTAAGTTGACGGCCAATCAAATCGTTCAGTATCGGAACAAACAAAAAGTTGAGCAGCAGCGCAAGCACCAATGCCACCATCGCCAGCAAAACCGATTCGAAGATGAACTGCGAAAAGAGCTGCAATTTTTTCGCCCCCACCGTTTTGCGAACACCGATCTCTTTCCAGCGATGCGAAGCACGCGCCGTGGTGAGGTTCATAAAATTTACACCCGCGATAAGCAGAATGAACAGCCCGATGACAAAGAACACATCGAGATATTTGCCATTGAATTTCCGGTAGTTGTTATAGTCATGCTCGATATCAGTAGAAGCCAGGTGAACATCTTCCAGGCGTTGGAGAAAGAGTGTATAAGCTTTGATGGCATCCTTGTCCATGTGGCGAATCAGGAAGTCCGGGAATTTGGCTTCCAGGGCTTTGATGTTTGCCTTGGGCTCCAGCACAAGATAGGTGTTGAGGTAATTGGACCCCCACTGATTATTGAACTTGCGATCTTTGCTGAGATAGAAAGTAGTCGAGATGAGCGCATCGAACCGGAGGTGAGAGTTTTCAGGAACGTTTTTTAGTATGCCGGTGACCTTGAACTCCTCCTGGCTCAGGGTAACGGTGTTGCCCATGGCACTCTCCAGCGACGGGAAAAATTTGAGTGCAGTCTCTTCCGTCAACAAAAGGGAATGCGGATCATCCAGTGCCGTGGCCCGGTCGCCGGCCAGCAGGGCGTAGTCGAAAATATCGAGGAACGTACTGTCTACGGCACGCACATCCTTCACCAGCAATTGGACCTCACCCTTTTTGAACACGGTACTCCCTTGATCATAAAAGCGTGTGAAATTTTTGATCTCCGGGAAATCGGCTACCATGCTTGGCCCCATGCCGGGCATGGAGAGCGCCACCTTTTGCAGGTTGGTGCCGCTGAAATTCTGCACTTCATCCAGCCGGTAGATCACGTCTTTCTGGGCGTGAAAGGCGTCGAAGCTTTTTTCATCCTTGATAAAAAGATAGATGACCATGCATGCAGCCAGGCCGATGGCGAGACTGAAAATATTGATGAAAGCGTACAGCGGGCTGTGCCGGATGTTTCGCAAGGCAACGGAGAGATAATTTTTGATCATATGGCGAGGGTTATGGCGGGAATACTCTACGGGAAAAGAATAGTTACAGGAAGGTAAGACTATTTCAGAATCGTTCCAGGGTGACAAACTCGTTTTACAAAAAATTAACATCTCAACCCTGCGCCTTTTTCACGGTTCCCGTATATTGAACCATGGTAACCCTCCAAGAAGTAGAGACCTGGGCCCTGGCCCTGCCCGAAGCCGAGCAACAGCCACACTTTGAAAAAGCTTCGTTCCGGGTAAAGAAAAAGATCTTTGCTACGTTGGATACGGCAAAGAAAAAAGCCGTCGTCAAGCTGTCGGCTGTCGACCAATCCGTTTTCTCGAAGTATGATCCCGCCGTCATCTATCCCGTACCCGGTGCATGGGGCAGGCAGGGTTGGACGGCCATCGAGCTCAATAAAGTTCGCAAGACGATGTTTAAGGATGCTTTGTATACGTCCTATGCCAATGTTGCGCCGAAAGCCTTGGCGGAGCAAGTGAACAAGCGACGTTCGTTGTAATTATTTTTTAAAACGGGGCTTCCAACGAATCGTCGTTTTGCCGGGTCTATTGTTCAGCATGAAAAAAATAATCCTCCTCTTTATTCTATTCACCGGCCTCTTCACACAATGCGAAGATCATGACGCCACACCCTCGCCGGAAAAAAAGTCCCGCGCCGAGAAGATGTCTTATGGAGAACACTCGTATCGTGTCCTGGGCTATAACAACAGCGGACAGATCGACACCATACGACAAGGCCTCATCGATCAGGGCGACTCGACGGAGACGGTTTACTCCGTTCGTTATGACCATGAACAGATCGCGACGATCATTCGCGACGATCACACTGAAATGTACGAGTTCATCTACAAAGAATCGCGGCTGACCGAGACGCTCGAATACACCAACGACCAAATAACCCAAATGCATTTCTTCGACTATGACGACCAGGGCCGGGTGAAGACCTGGATCACCCTGCAGGGTTCGCCGGAAGCGGGATTCACGCCGGCGATCAAGCGGGGATATGAATATGATGGTCGGGGGAATGCCGTGAAGATGGAGTATTACGAATATCAACGCGATGTGCTGGATTTTGTCCGACGCTCCACGACGACGTATGAGAATTTTGACGATCAGAAAAACTCGGCGGCGTTGTTCCTGAATTTTTATCACCCCTATCATGTGCTCTTTCAAAATAATCCGGCTACGTGGCGGATAAAGAATGAGAATGGTTCGGAAGGGGCAACGCACTATGAATATGTTTACAACGAAGAAGGGTATGTGACGCACCAGCGGGAAGTGTCGGGGGAGATGGAGGTGCGGTTTTATTTTTCGGAGGATTGATTTTCACAATAGAGGACGACCGTTATCGTCCAGGAAATCCCACGCTGGGTCAGGGCTAAAGCCCTTTGTTGTGGTGACGCATTAACCTAGCCTAAAGGCCTGGTCTATGCAAAGATCTTTGAAGGGAAAGAGTATAGGTGAGTGAGCAACCCTGAGTTAGGCCTACGTTCGGAAATCTAATTTATGAGTAACATCTTGAATAACCCCGGACTTTAGTCCGGGGTACAGACAGCTACTTATGACGGGCTTTAGCCCTGACTTTCCTTCTGTACGTATCACATCTGCCCAATCATCGGCGTGGTCAGGGCTAAAGCCCGGGATTAGATATAGCATGTGTTCCCCGGACTAAAGTCCGGGGTTATTCATATTTCTCTTCGAAAGATGTGCATGGACAAGGCCTAAAGGTCGGGGCGCATAGACTAGGCATAAAAAAAAATCTAGTTGACATAACTTAGCACGACGCTCTTGGCTTTTGCCGCAGCATGCTTCGCCCATCGTTCTACTTGAAGTATTTATAGAGCTCCCGGTCCTCGCCTCTCCATTGCGCGATTTTTGCAAAGGCATTGATCAGTGGTTCCTGAAACCATCCCGGTAATCCTTGAAGATAAGTTTCGCTGGAGCCCAAGAGTAAGGCCATGTGCCAGGGATTTTTGGTCATGTCGTTTTTGAGGAGGCCGTCGTTGATCAGGCCATAGGCGACCCGGAGTGTTTTTTCGAGACCGGAAGCAGGGGTGATCTTCACCAGCAACACCGACTTTTCGTCTCTTGCGTTCTGAAAAAAATGCATGTCCTCACGCGTGGCCCGGGCCGATTGCCCTTTGTCGATCACGATCTCGCTTCCGTTGTGCCCAATCTTAACCTGGCCCTCCACGACCGTAAACTCTTCCGTAAAGGTCTTGTGATAGTGCCATTCATTGCCACCCTGCGGTTCGAGTTCAACCTGTACCAATTCATAAGCGCCATTCGTTTCGCCACCGGTTTTTACGAACGTCGCCGAATAGTTGCCTTCTGTATTGTAGATCGTCCGCTCCAGGTTGGTCCCAACGCGGTTATCCAAAGGTGGGAGAAAGGCCGCAAAAACCACAATGGCCAAATAGGCCGCCGAGACCAAAAACAAGACAAATCCAAAAATGGCGTAGAACAACTTTGCCACCAACCAGCCCTTTACGCGCCAGATTCTGACAATACCCACCGGGTAAAATAGCAGGGACAACAAAAACTTCCATTTTTCCGTTTTTAGAAGCATTTCGGATTTTTTTAGAGGGTTGCCTGCAGGAACGATCAAGTCTTTCATATGATTTTAAAATTTCATCAAAGGTCTTTGATGCCCGCCCTGCCCGCGTTAGGATAAACGGATTTTGATTTAGGAAAAATGGATAAAATCGACACCGCCAACTGGAACAACTACTTCAACACCGCAGAAGTGGCTATACTTCATGCCAGTGAAAGATATTCCGAGACCTTGAGCTCCTTTAATGAACCGGGGTTGGCTTCCGGGAAAGTACACGCCGTGGCAACGCCCGGCATGGTGCTCACCGAGTTTTGTCTGCAAGCCAATAATCCTTTTCAGCTGTTGGACACCGAACCCAAAGAAGCTGCCGAGTCGGTGTTTATTTTAAACGGCGATGTCGAGTCCCACTTTCCGTATTTGAAGGACCCGGTCTATTTCAATACTCAACATCACAACCTGCAATACAGCACCCAGTTCGCGGGCAATCACATTATCCATACGGGGAATTTTCATGCACTCACCATAACCTATGACCTTCCTTATCTGAATGGTCTCTTGCAGTGCCATGAGAATGGGTCGCTCGAGGCGTTAAGCAAAAACCTTTACAAAAAAGAAAACTTCCTGGCGGCTAACCACCCGGTGGGCTGGGACAGACAAATTGCAGAAGTGATTCAGTCGATACGGCATTGTCAATTTCAAGGACCTACTCGTTATATTTTCCTGGAGAGCAAAATGCTGGAGCTATTTGTTTTACAAATGGAACATCTGCATGCGCTGCAAACGGCATCCGGAAAGGAATCCTGGAGAAGGGAAGACAAGGAAAAAATGCTCGCTGTAAAGGAATATATCGAGCGCGCGTATCTGGAGCCGTTAACCCTGAAGGAGCTAACCTATGCGTTTGGTCTCAATGAATTTAAGCTTAAGAAAGGCTACAAACATTTCTTTAATACGACGGTCTTCGGGCACATCCTGCAGCTTAGAATGCAAAAGGCACAACACCTTTTGAGCGAACACCAGATGACGATTTCGGAAGTGGCGCAGTTCGTGGGCTATAATAATACCGGGAGTTTCTCTTATGAGTATAAGAAGAGATTTGGCCATAGTCCGAGCCAGGTCAGGAACTCATCTTCTCTCGTTTCGCTACACTGATCACTCATTCAAAGAAGTGCCAGCTAGTAGTAGAGTCGATCCCCACCTTGGTCAGGGCTAAAGCCCTTTGTGAGAATAGCGCGCTAACCTCAGCCCTAAGGCCTAGTCTATGCACACATTATCGTGATTTAACTTTCTTTGGAAAAGGGGCGAATTCAAGACTTTGAACTAAATAAGCCCGTAGGGCTTCCCCATCATAACGCCCGGTGCAACCGGGCGAA
>CBIHQM010000392.1:0-6771 GCA_966211885.1 uncultured Chryseolinea sp. | reverse complement strand
ACCTTTCTCCAGGTGGGTCACTCTGCCAGAGCCAACCCAGTCGCCTTGATTTTCAGCGTAGAAAATATCGTTGGAAGAATTGACCATGATGCCGGCAGGGGAGCGGAGGCCCGTAGCGATGGGTTCCATGGTGCAGTCTTTCTTGATCTTCAACAACCAGCCGTGCCATTTCGCAAGACCTTCGCCATAGCCGATCCAGGCTACGTTGAGGGTGACAAACATGTCCCCGTTTTTGTCGAAGACAGGACCATACGCATATTCATGATAGTTGCCGCTGAGATCAAATTTATAGAGCGTCTCAAACAGGTCTGCACGACCATCGTTGTCCGTGTCGGTGATGCGGGTGAGTTCTCCGCGTTGTGTGCAGTAGAACGCGCCGTCGCGATAGTTCAATCCTAACGTTTCGTGCATGCCCGAGGCAAACCGCGAATAGCGGGGTTCGCCTTCATAGGGATTTTCGATCATCCAGATCTCACCCCGCCGCGTGCTCACGGCTACGCGGCCGTCGGGTAATACAGCCAGACCGCCGACTTCCAGCTTCACATTTTCGGGGATGGAAATGGTCTTCAGGGCATAGTAGTCTTCTTCGGCCTGGGGGCGTGTGGCTTGGGCGTTGCTTCCGGATGTAAAAAAGATCAGGGAGAGAAAGAAAAAGCCTGCAAATATTTTCATAGGGGAGTAGTCGTTGTGTGATGGATTGGAATGGGATTTTTCTTGAAGCATTACCATATCAGGCTATAGGTTAAAGAAGTTGACAGGGGTGCAGCCCATTCCAATACCAATTCTTTTTTATTGCCATTGACCCGGATCGATGGTTTTGTTTTTCCCATCGCCGGAACGCGAACGTAATACGCTTCGTCGATCACATAAAGATTGTCGGAGACTTCCCTGATCTGATTTCCTTCTGCAAACCGCACGATGGCAGTCTGGCCTTGCGGAAACTGGCTCACGGTCAGCGTGCGGGCGAGACCCTGGCCGTTGATGTCGGGTTGAAAGGAGTCTTCGAAGGTGATGCTGCCATATTGATATTTGAATTTGGGATATCGCTTTTCGTCGAGGCGGTAGCCTTTATAGATCAGGTCTTTGCGGTCGTTCAGCGTATCCGGGAGCGCGGCTTTGTTGTCGGCAACCAGGGCAAGCGGACATTTTCCACTCAGCAACACCGGGGCTCCCATTGGGGAGGCGACTTGTGGCTCGCCGCGTTCATACCACATCTCGGTCACGTTCAGGAAATCGCCGCGCCAGCATTGGAGGAGTGCGGCCTGGTCCAGGTTGTAGGCATAGTGAACGCCGGCCAGGTCGCCAACGGAGATGACGTGGGTTTTCTTTTTTCCTTTATAATACATGAAAGAGCGGATCAACTCCGGCTCCAACCCCGCGCTCACACTGATGAGCGGTGTCGGCGGTATGGCGGGCAGTGAGCTTTGCAGGTGCAGGGGTTGGGGGCGCGCGTTGGTCTTTCCGATGAAGACACCGACGCCGGCAGGTCCCCAGGCAGAACCTTTCACATAGGTTAGCACGAGGGTATGTTTGCCCACGTCCAGGGTTCGGGTGGCCTTTGCATCGGCAAACCATTCGTCCTCGGCGGCTATGTCTTCGCCATCGAGAGTTAACTTGGCCTTGCCTACTTTCTGCAGGATAAATTGGTATTCTGATTTCTCTTTGATGTCGAGCGTTCCGGAGAAGACGAGGCCGAGTTTGTTGGGATTGTCGGCCAGCTTCGCGTCGATGGCTTCGGTGGTTCCTTTCCGCACGAGCGCGTCGGGGGTGAGGGTATAGTCCTGGAAGTTGCCTTCATAATATTCGTAGTGCACGTCGCTCAACTTGATGTTGAAATCATCCAGCAGCGCATATTGAATGTTGCGAAACGCTACTGGTCCGTGATCGCCCTGGATCATCAGTGGACCTTTCGCAACCTCGTCCTGGAAAGCGGCGGCGCGCGTGGGGCCGGTGACGATGATGTTCTCGTGAATGACGATGCCATTCAACACCACTTTCACAAAGCGGGCAGGAGCGATCTTCTTTTTCTGTTCATCGAAACGGGGACGATTGAATTCTATCTCGAGGTGTTGCCACAGACTGGGCGCCAGGCTGGCATTGGTGCGGGCAGGGTGGCCTTCGTAGCCTTTTTTTCCTTCCGGGCGGGCTTCGTCCCAGCGTTCGTAAATGCTTCCGCAATCCTGCACGTGGGGAATTTTCACCCCCCAACTGTCCATGAGCTGAATTTCGTAGCGGCCCAGCAGGTAGATCCCGGAGTTGGAGCCTTTGGGCATCATAAAGTCGAGCGACAAATAGATATCACCGTGTTCAAAAGCCGTGAACAGGTTGGTCTCGGGTTTGAAACGCGCTTTTTCGTCGAAGTCGTTCAGGAGTATGCCGGTGCCTTTCTGTGATTTCAGCGCCGGGCTGTCGAAGCTTCCGGAAACATCGCCCACGATCTGCCAATTTTTGGTGGGCGTTTTAAATCCCGACAGATCAGTGAGGGGGAGGGGCGTAAGTTTGTAAAACTGAGTTTGTGCCGACGCCATTTCCAGCAACACGAGAAGTAGCAGGGGCGCGAGGAAAATTCTTTTCAGCATGGGAGTGTGGGTGTTTTGGTCGTAGGGTTAAATGGGAACCAAAGATATTTCAAAAAGTCATTTTGACCATAAGCGAGCGGTAATTTTTAACCGTGGTTTTTACGGTTGGCGAACACTTCGGAAATGTACGCTAATTGGCTCGGTATCAGGAGGCTACTTTGTGATCGTGTTTTTGCGAAGGCAAGAATTGATGACAGGCGGTTTATTCTTTCGTCTTTTTTGACTTCTTTAGCATTCGTTACCTATTCCGCTATGAGGCATGTTACCTGCAGTCACTGCAACCGGACGGATGTTCCCGTCAATGAATCCCTGCATATTGATGAAGTTGTTTACTGTCACAATTGTGTCAACACCACGTTCACCGAAGACCAACTGAAAGGCAGGACAGTGGTCAACGAATTTGATCCTACCGTATGTTCCAACTGTAGCAAGGATTTTGGAGATACCACGCTGGAGAAGGTAGCTCAATATCCAATGTGCCCGGAATGTACAAAAGCTATTCACGAGAAATCCTTTCCTACCTGGGTGAAAGCATTTTTTATCGGCATCCTTGTCGTGGTGGTTTTCTCTGCCGTCTACAACTGGCGGTTTGTGGAAGGCTATAAAGAAATTCAGGCCGGAGGAAAGGCTATGGGAATGGGTGATTATAAAGGGGCGCTGGCGAGTTTCGAGGCCGCGGCACGACACGTTCCCGAGCAAAAGGATTTTGAGCCCCTGATTCACTTCTGCCGGGGCGTCACGTTTTTACAGGACGACCACTCGGCAGCAGCGCTTCCGGAACTGGAGGCTTGCCTCGAGTTTATGCCGCCTGGCTATAATGCGTCTATGCTGATCACCCAGGCACAGATCGGAGCTGCATTCGACACAAAAGACTATGGTCTCTTCTTGCAGCACACCAAAAACTTCCTGCAGAACGACACCACGCAGGCCATCTCGTGGGCCGGTGTTGCTTCGGCCTATGCCTGTCTTTATGCGACCTCCAAAGCCGACTCCCTGAAGGATCGGTACATCGCTTATCGAACCAAAGCGCTCTCCATCGCCGACAGCGCCAATCAAAACGAACTCGCGGTCTACATCAATCGCCTGGATCATCGCATAGAGACCGGTGACATCATCACGGCAAAACAGTTTTCAGAGAAATTCCCAAACGGTTGGGCTAAAAATTAAGCACATGTTTTTCATTCCCGGTCAACTCATTTCCCTCGCCACGTTCCCAGGTGTTATCGTGCATGAATTTGCACACATGTTCTTTTGCAGGCTCAGAAAAGTGGCCGTGCTGGATGTCTGCTATTTCCGCGTCGGGAATCCTGCCGGGTATGTGATCCATGAGAAGACCAGCGATTTCCTCACCACCTTCCTGGTTTCCATGGGTCCGTTCTTTGTGAACACCCTTCTCTGTCTGCTCATTTGCTTGCCGGCCTATTTGCCCATTAAATACTTCAACATCGATCACCCACTCTCGTTCGCGCTCATGTGGCTGGGAGTTTCCATTGGTATGAATGCCATTCCGTCCAACCAGGACGCGCAAAATGTTTGGGAGGAAGCCAAGGTACATGCCAAATCCGGTAATATGCTGGCAATCCTTTCCTTTCCTATCGTGGTGGTGATCTACATTTTCAACGCGCTGCGCGTGGTGTGGGCCGACCTGTTCTATGGCATTGCCATCGGCGTGGGAATTCCCTCCCTCATATTAGGTTAACTTTGCAACGGTCAAGGCATTTCGCGTGCCGGGGCCGGTGTTGCGCTAGGCACTGAGCGTTAATATCACTACATTCGCTAAACATCAACGGCGACATGAAATTTGCATCGTTCCTTTTTGCGCTTTTCCTTTTTGTGCAGGAAGAAGCGCCCTACAAACCCAAGGAGGAATTTGAGATCAAACTCAATTTCGAGTTCCGCACGCGCCCGTTGCCCGATCCCAACACGGTCGACATGGAACAAACCCACAAGGAACTGACCCGGGCCCAAGCCTCGGGGCCGCTGCCATACTTATTCCTGAATGTGCGTGCGCTGACCTTGAAACCGGGCGAAGTGCGCGTACGCGTGGTAAAGAATGACGAAAAGATCATGCTCACCCGCAAAGTCGACACCTCCACCGTATTGAAGCTGGAATTGGGCTATACCGACGACATCAAAGACCGGGTGAGCCCCTACGAATACACCCTTCTTTTCCAGGACGACGACAAGAAGAGCCTGAGCCGTATCGTGGTCCATTTTGAAGAAGACGGCACCTACCTGGTGAACGGCGAAAAGCGCGGGAAGATCTGAAACGGTTCTTCGTCATATCCATCCTGTCATTCGTCGGATTTTGACCGCTCATTATGCGGCCCGCTGAAGGTTACATAAATCCCTGCACGCCGAATCGATTTTTCTCTGTTAATTCGCATCATCCACCAACAGTCACTCGCATGAGGAGGTTACTATATTGCCTTTTTGTTATCCCCGCAATAACCTTTGCCCAACAACAGTCCACACCGGATGCCGCGCACATCAAAGCCCAACTCAAAAAACTGAACGTGCTGGGCTCCGTGCTTTATGTAGCCGCCCATCCTGACGACGAAAATACACGCATCATTACCTATATGGCCAACGACCGGCAGGTGGAAACCGCCTACCTGTCCATGACCCGTGGCGATGGTGGCCAAAACCTGATCGGCCCCGAGATCCGCGACCTGCTGGGGCTCATCCGCACGCAGGAATTGCTGGCGGCCAGACGCATCGATGGTGGCCACCAGTTCTTTACACGGGCCAACGACTTTGGCTTCTCCAAGTCGGCCACCGAAACCTTCGCCATCTGGAACAAGGATGAAGTGCTCTCCGACGTGGTGAAAGTGTTTCGCCAATATCAACCCGATGTGATCATCACGCGCTTTCCGCCCGACGAACGCGCCGGTCATGGTCATCACACGGCCTCGGCCATCCTCGCGCAGGAAGCCTTTGACGCTGCCGCCCGGACCGACATGTTTCAGGGCCAGCTCACCGAATACGGCACCTGGCAGGTGAAACGTCTCTACACGAACACGGGACGTTGGTGGAACACGAGCATTAATGAAAACACCCCGGGCATTGTCACGCTGAATGTCGGTGGCTTCAGCCCGGTGTTGGGTGAGTCCTATTCCGAGATCGCGGCGGTGAGCCGGAGCCAGCACAAAAGCCAGGGCTTCGGTTCGAAAGGCATGCGTGGGCAGCAACAGGAATTCCTCGAGTACATGAAAGGGGAGCGGGCGGAGAAAGACATTTTCGAAGGTGTGAACACCACGTGGAGCCGGCTGAAAGGCGGCGAAAAAATACAACCGCTTGTGGATGCCGTCATCAAAAATTTTGATGTGGAGAAACCCTACGCCAGCATCCCGGCGTTGCTGCAGATCCGCCAGGCCATCACCGCGTTGCAGCCCGGCGTGTGGCGGCAGCGAAAGCTGGCAGAAGTAGAGCAACTCATTGTGGCTTGCGCCGGTCTGTTCATCGAGGTGACCGCCGATCAATATTGGGTGGCGCCCGGCCAGCACGTTGCGACGAGCTTTGAGCTGGTGAACCGTTCGCCGGTTTCCATAACCCTGTCGGCCATCAAAAGCCCCGGGCTGGGGGTCGACTCCACCCTAAACCAGCCGTTGGGAAACAATGCGTCGGTCGTGTTCAAGCGCAACAACGCAGTGGCCACCGGCACGGGGTATAGCGATCCCTATTGGTTGCAAAAGGAGCATACCGTCGGGTTGTTCACCGTGAGCAATCCCTCCCTGATCGGCAAACCGGAAAACGATCCGGCGATAAACTTTGCTTTTCACCTGACCGTGGAGGGCCAGCCGCTGATCGTAACCAAGCCACTCGAATATAAATGGACCGATCCCGTGAAGGGAGAACTGAGCCGCCCGTTTGAAATTGTACCCCCCGTGTTTGTAAACCTCACCGACAACGTGCTCGTGTTTAGCGACGAACAGCCGCGCGACGTTCGGGTGAAGATCAAATCGGCAAGCGAGAAACCGCTCGCTGGAAATGTAAAATTGCAGCTTCCCGAGGGGTGGCGTGCCGAGCCGGCGATGATCGCCTTCACACTGGCCTCGCGGGGAGAAGAGGATGAGAAAACGTTCACGGTATATCCGTCGCGCAATGAAATCACCTCTACACTGAAAGCCGTGACGGAAGTAGACGGCAAAGTCTATGACCAGGCGCTGCAGACGATAAACTATGATCATAT
>CBIHQM010000391.1:0-6802 GCA_966211885.1 uncultured Chryseolinea sp. | reverse complement strand
CCAAAACTTATGACGGAGTATCAGGGCGTTTATCATTTTGGAGACTCAGAAAGTGAGTCTGATTTACTGTTGATAATTAGTCTTGACAAGATCTGCGGACAAATAAGATCGGGCTCCTGGTCGGCCGACGGGAAGTCTTGGATATGGACCTATGAAAACATAAACGACATTAAAATTGAAGGAAATAAATTCACCTCCGGGAAGACTAACGGTGAGTTCGTTAGTTATGACAACGGGGCGGAGAAAACCAAGGGACTCAAGATTTTCAGTCCATGGAGTGGAATACCAGAGTCCGGACAATATGAAATCGGACTTAAGAAGGATTCACCCGGCAATTTTCTCAATGGAAAGTTTAACCAAGCTTCATTGAGGATATTGGACAAAGAAGAACTCAGGAAGATGGCAAAAGCAGACCTCAAACTGATGCGGAATGAAATCTTCGCGCGATACGGATTAATTTTTAGTGCTGGTGGCGAGATGGAACAGTATTTCAGAAAGCAAGATTGGTATCAAAGGCAAAATCACCGCGTGGACCAGTTTCTCACCGAGATAGAGAAGGAAAATATCGGGTTGATAAAGGAATTTGAAAGTATGTAATGCGGCGTCTGACGAATAATATGAACAAACTCCTGACCCTGATCATTTTAGTTGCTATTTCGTGTTTACTCGCCGGACTTTATGGAATACTACACGACCAATTGACCTATACGATTTCCCCAGAGTACTATACAAAATTCAAGTTCTACCAATTTGGTCTCATGGACATGGGGAACGCGGCGATATTTCCAAATCTAAGAATAGAAGTCTCGGTAGTGGGAGTACTGGCAACTTGGTGGATGGGAATACCCATAGGGATAGTCCTCGGACTTGTCGGACTAATCCATAAAGATTGGCACACCATGTTTAAGATGACGTTCAGAGCGTTTCTCGTGACGATCGCAATTGCATTCGTAACCGGACTTATCGGACTCGCCTATGGATATATTTACCTGGCAGGCAAACCAAGAACAGAATTTGTAAATTGGTACATACCCGACAACCTGGTAGACTTTGAAAGCTTCATTCAAGTAGGTTCCATGCACAATTTTAGCTACTTGGGTGGGCTGACGGGACTCATTGGGGGACTTGTTTACACAATAGTGCAACGGAGACTGAAAACAAATGAGAATAAGACGGAAGACAAAAGACTGAGATTTAATGAATCCAACAAAGGAATTGATCAGCTACATAAGTGACTCTCTTGATATGATACCTGAACGGTTTGTAGAAAAATCGATTCCTGGCGATTATTCATCAGCGACTATAAAGATCGTACACCCGGTTCATCCGGATAGCCAAGTGTTGATGGAGAGTAGGAGAGGAGTGGTGACGGTTCGATTTAACGATGTTGTAAAGAGATATCAGTGCAATGTGTTCAGTTACAAAAGACAAGTAAGGAAAGCTTGGGGCGACATGTTAATGTTGATTCCGGATGATGGGAAAGTGAGGAAGCCCATTTTGAATATAGGTCAATACGCCATGAGTTTTTGCGAACCAAAAACCGGAGTAGTGCTGGGAATTGAAACCATGAAAAGGAGAATTGGCTGGGGAGATATTTATAAAATTTTTGAAACCAAAGAGCAGGCGATGGCCTATGCGGATTTGCTAGTAAAGGACCAGGACATCGAATGCATTTTATATGACAATGAGTATCAATATATTCAAAGCATTGGCCGACTATGACAGCACGAGTGTTGGACAACGAAGGGCGTTGTAATTCCTGATCGGTGTGAAAAATCGGGTAGAAAACGGTTGGGATTTATGACGGAATAGTTGGATGGAACTTGGTGATTATTTTAAAGGCAAATATGGCGGACAAAGCGGAGCAGGCTAAAAGCCTAAGTGTATCTTCTCGAATGGAAGTGCTGAATGAAATCGTCCGCTTAGCAACGAAACTACCCCTTCGGCCGCGAACTCCTAATCTTCTGCCCCGGATACTTCTTAGGTTTATACATTTTGTGATTCCCCTTCAAACTCTTCGCCCGCTCCACATCACCCTTCTCAAAGTCAAGATACCTCGAAATCCCAAACGTCAGCTGCGCAAACATATCGCGCCGG
This sequence comes from uncultured Chryseolinea sp., assembly GCA_966211885.1. Taxonomy (GTDB): domain Bacteria; phylum Bacteroidota; class Bacteroidia; order Cytophagales; family Cyclobacteriaceae; genus Chryseolinea. The sequence continues at coordinate 4,705 of CBIHQM010000391.1, read as the reverse complement.
GCTCCTGGCAGATCGTATAGAGTAGAGTTGGTATTAAGCTTAGCAAGGTAAGCATCACTCCGCGGATCAAACAACCCATAGTTCACCCGGAAATCAAACGACACACGCCAATGATCCGACACATCCCAGTCGGAGCGGAACCCCGCGGCAACAAAGACCTGCATGGGGCGGTAGTCCGGTTTGGAATTGATCACATAGTTGTCCACCGCCGGCACTTTCACGCCGTCATACTGCACTTCATAGTCCGGCGGTAGGATAGGGTACACGTTGGGCGAGAAGGTGAGTTTGGTGGCGCTGTGGGAGACCACATCTTTTCCATCCAGCAGATACGATGCACTGATCGAGGCCACGGCGCTGAACTTGAAGAACGACAAATTGAGCATGTGTACTTTGATCGTCGCGGGAATGTTCAGGTACTTCAGGTTGATCTTGCGAAGACCATCCTGTCCGCCTACGGTGTTGATAACATAATAATTTTGCCCGATGTTGATCAGCCCAGGGCTCACCATAAAGCCAAAGCGTTCATAGTCCATTCCAAAATTGACGCCGATGGGAGCGAACTTTAATTCGTAACGGCCTTTGTATCGCGGATCGTTGTTGATACCCTGATCGTTGCTAAAAGCGACGGAGGTGCCGGTGAAAACACCCAGGGACATGGAGTATTGTTGCGCCCACACGGACAGACTGCTGAAAACCAATAGACTAACGATACAAAACTTGCTCATTATGGGCAGCTGGTGATTAAAAAATGTCCTTAAAGTAAGCATTTAGGCTTTAATTGCGGCTAATCCTGCCGTTCGTTGGTTTTTTGAGCTGTTAATTCGGAGTTAAAATTCTTTAAATTTTGCATTACTTCGCAACTGTTATTTTGCCTGACGAGACTGCATGAAAATACCCGCCCAGAACTTCTTTGCCGGCTATCGCTGGCGGACCAACCTGTACACCGCGTTAGCCCTTCGCCTGTTATTGGTCATGTTCCTGCTCAGCGTTTGCCGGGTGTTCTTTTACTTATTCAATATAAATTTCTTTCCCGACATGACCATCGCGAATTTCGCGCGGCTCATGGCGGGCGGCCTGCGTTTTGACCTGGTCACGGCGCTCTATCTCAACCTCCTGTTCATCCTGCTCATGATCCTGCCGGTCGATTGGCGTTTCAACCGCTATTATCAGCAGACCCTGAAATACATCTTCTTCGTCACCAACGGCGTGGCCCTGGCCATGAACGTGGCCGACTTCATCTACTACCGCTTCACGTTGCGCCGCACCACCGCCGACGTGTTTCGCCAATTCGACAACGAGACCAACCTCGCCGGCTTGTGGATGCGCTTTGTCATCGACTATTGGTACGCCACGCTGTTCCTGGTGGCGTTGCTGGCGGTGATGGTGTGTCTTTATAACACCGTGAAGATCACCGGCCCTCAACTGAAGAACCGGGTTGCTTATTACACGCTGGGCGGTCTCGCCATACCCTTGATCGCTTTGGGTGTGGTCGGCGGCATTCGCGGCGGCTTTGGCGAAAGCACGCGCCCCATCACGCTGAGCAATGCGGGCGAATACGTGAAAGATCCCCGCGACATCAGCATCGTACTCAACACGCCGTTTGCACTCATGCGAACGCTGGGCAAAACCAAGCTCGTGCCCCTGCACTATTTTTCGGATCAGGAATTAGCAAACCTCTACACGCCTGTACATGAACCGCACGACACCGCAGCTTTTCGTCCCGACAACGTGGTGGTAATCATCCTGGAAAGTTTCTCTAAGGAATTCTTCGGCTTCTTCAACAAAGATAAGGAAGGGGGGCATGGGGGGTACACTCCGTTCCTCGACTCGCTCATCCAGCACAGCCGCACCTATGAATATTCCTTTGCCAACGGGCGCAAGTCCATCGACGGGTTGCCGTCGGTGGTGGCCAGCATACCTTCGCTGGGGGTGCCGTATTTTCTTTCGCCCTATTCGGGGAACCGGATCAACAGCCTGGCGTCGCTGCTAAAGGAGAAGCAATATCACACCGCCTTCTTTCACGGGGCGCCCAATGGATCCATGGGGTTTCAGGCCTTCATGAACATCGCCGGTGTGGAAGAATACTATGGAAAGACTGAATACAACAACGACGCCGACTACGATGGCATCTGGGGCATCTGGGACGACAAATTCCTGGAGTTCTATGCCGACAAGATGAATGGGTTCCAGCAGCCGTTTATGTCGTCTTTGTTCACCGTGTCGTCGCACCACCCGTTCAAGGTGCCGGAGGAATACGAAGGTGTTTTCAAGGGCGGGCCGATGGTGATCCACAAATGCATCCAATACACCGACTTTGCGTTGAAAAAATTCTTCCGGAAGGCGTCGGCCATGCCGTGGTACAAGAACACCCTCTTTGTCATCACCGCCGATCACACCTCATCCGAAATCGAATTTCCCGACGGCCGTACCGACCTGGGCTTCTACAAGATCCCCGTCATCTTTTTCAAACCCGACAACTCGCTGGCGGCCTACGACCAGCAACACATCGTGCAACAGATCGACATCATGCCCACGGTGTTGGGATATCTACACTATGACCAGCCCTATGTAGCTTTCGGGCGCGATGCCTTCCACGACAGCGCCGAGCCTTTTTCGTTCAATTATAAAGACAACGTCTACCAACTGGTGGAGGGCGATCACCTGCTGCAATACGACGGCAACAAGGCTGTTGGACTTTTCAATTTCAAAACGGATAAAATGCTGAAGACGAACCTGCTCGATCAGAAGCTTCCCGTACAGGATTCCCTGGAAACAAAAATGAAAGCCATTCTGCAACAGTACAATAACCGCATGATCGGCGATAGCCTCACCGTGAAAGCTTCGCCCATTTCAAAGCGATGATCGTTTGTGGAGCGGGTGGATCAGGCCAGGTTGTGATAGACGTTTTGCACGTCGTCGTCGGCTTCCAGGGCTTCCACGCATTTGAGCACTTCGTCCTGTTGGTCTTCGGGTAGTTCCTTGGTGGTGGTGGGCACGTATTGAAGCTCGGAGCTTTTGGCTTCGAGGCCTTTGGATTCGAGGAATTTAGCCATGTGGCCAAACTCTGTGAATTTGGTGTAGACGATCGTGTCTTCATCCCCGCGCTCGATGTCCTCGGCGCCGGCGTCGATGAGGTCGAGTTCGTATTCGTCGAGGTTGAGTTTGGAGGGTTCGAACTTGAAAACGCCTTTGCGTTCGAACATGAAGGCTACCGATCCGGAGTTGCCCATCGCGCCCCCGTTCTTGCTGAAGGCGAGGCGTATGTTGGCCACGGTGCGCGTGGGATTATCCGTAGCACATTCCACTACAATGGGCACACCGTGTGGTGCATAGCCCTCGTATACCACTTCCTGAAAATCCTTTTCCTCTTTTGAAGAAGCACGGCGGATGGCTGCGTCCACACGGTCCTTAGGCATGTTGACGCCCCGCGCATTTTGAATACACATCCGCAGCTTGGGATTGTTCTCGGGCAAGGGCCCCCCATGTTTCACGGCGATGGCGATGTCTTTACCGATGCGCGAAAAAGCTTTGGCCATCCGGTCAAAGCGTGCGAACATCTTGTGTTTTCGTTTTTCAAATACGCGGCCCATGGTTATTCGTTTTTTGAGTGTGGCAAAATTAGAGGAGATCGCGAATTAGGCAAGCCGCGCGTAAAGAGTTATGCGAATTTATAGGTGCGCCTTGATTTCAGGCCACCGAAAACCAACTAGGGGGGCGCATCCAAAGCCCGTTCGGGCAGATGTTCCGACGCAACGCGGTGAAGGTTTTATTGCAAGGAAAATTCCAATATTTAGCACATATCCTACATTATCAGCCACTTGCCCATGCCTAATCCTCCAAATAAAGGGCTGCAAGGCTAAAATGCTGTTTTTTAGTGCGGTAATGGCCAAAATAGAAAGTTACCTTTAAAGTTTCGGCAGCATACAGTTCAGAAATTTCTTTATTTTTGTCGGTCTACAGTTTGCGAATATGCGTTTTCGACGCCAAATATTACTTTCTCTACTATTTTGCGCCCTAACCGGGCTCAACTACGGCCAAATCGTTCCGGTAATTATAGGTCAAAACCCTGACCCTGTGCCGGTTGATGAGGACCAACCCCTCGTCATCGACCTCGCCAACCTGGTGGTGGACGATGCCGACAATACTTACCCGGATGATTTCTCGCTGACCGTAAATGTGGGTACCAACTACTCCGTCAGCGGCACCACGATCACGCCTGATCTCAATTTTAACGGCCCTTTGCCGGTGAGCGTAGAAGTGAACGACGGGGCCAACGAAAGCGCACCCTTCAACCTGAACGTGGTGGTGAATGCCGTGAACGATCCACCCACCATCACCGGTCAGACCCCGGATCCTGTGCCGGTAAATGAAGACCAGCCTCTCAGCATCGACCTCACCAACCTGGTGGTGGCAGACCCCGACAATACGTATCCGACCGACTTCTCTTTGATCGTAAATGCGGGTACCAACTACTCCGTCAATGGTACCACGATCACTCCCCAACTTAATTTCAGCGGCCCCTTGCCCGTGAGTGTGGAAGTGAACGACGGGACCAACGAAAGCGCTCCCTTCAACCTCAACGTGGTGGTGAACGCCGTGAACGATCCCCCCACCATCACCGGGCAGACCCCGGATCCTGTGCCGGTAAACGAAGACCAGCCTCTCAGCATCGACCTCACCAACCTGGTGGTGGCAGACCCCGACA
>CBIHQM010000390.1:0-6803 GCA_966211885.1 uncultured Chryseolinea sp. | reverse complement strand
AATCTTTTCCCGAAACAGGCACCAACTTCTGTATAATCTCCAGCTTCTGTACATGCAGCAAATTGACGATGGCGTCTGCTTCGGCGTCGGAGGTTTGTGCATAGCTTCCTGCTGTGCAAACAGCGGCGAGCACCAGGGATAGGATTGTTTTCATGAGGTTTTTATTTTGAAATATTTAGAATACCTGCCTGTAGTTTGCCACCCGGAAATGCATAGGCAACGTGTTCGTCATTGATCACCGATCGGCCACTTGCATTTGACACTCCCATGTTTCGCGGCATAACCGGCGTTTCCAGGGAAATCATCAGCACGTTTTTCTCCTGTGCTGACGTCGATCAAGGTACTCATATTTGCCCTCCGATCTACGTTAAATGAGGCTGTTAACCGTTAAACGGTGTTGGAGGTATGCGTTAGTTTCGCGGACGTTGTAATTTGCTTGCGGGGGGCCTTTGAAAGTGTTCTGTTGAGTATCTTCAGTATTGCCCCTAAACCCTTGCCATACCTCGTGTGTATCCCATCGCCATGAATACCATCGACAACCTCTGGAAAAACGACAAGGGATTTATATGGATGTTAGCGATCTCCATCATCACCTTGGTCAGCAGTCAACTTTCAGAGGGCATCCTTTGGGAGAGTAAGCTTATCGTTCGCGCAGGATTTTTCTTCGTTACGATCATTGCCGTTCGCTCCTCCTCCCTATCGAATTTAGGGAAGCTCCTGGGCTATGCTATCGCTTCTGCGATCTTGTTGCTGGCGGTGGTCATGATCCGGACAGAAACGCCACGGCTGAATTTGTTTTACACCATACTGGTCGCCGGGTATATGATCTACATTATAACGCTGGTCTTCCGCCAGATCTTTACCAGCCCGATCATCACGGTCTATCAAATTGGGGGTGGCGTGGCCGCTTATATTTTACTGGGTCACATCTGGGCGTCGCTGTATCTTGCGCTGTACATACTTCAGCCGGATTCGTTTCAATATGGCGGGGCAGCCATACAACACGATGGGGCTTTAAAACAATTGTCGTACTTCAGTTTCGTGACGCTGACTACCATCGGCTATGGCGATATCACGGCGTTGGGTGCGGCGGCGCGCATTTTGGTTATGCTCGAAGGACTTTTGGGACAATTGTTTCCGGCCATCTTTATCGCAAAACTGGTCAGCCATCAAATCGAGGACTCCAGGAAAAAGTAACAACGGCGACGATGAAGACGGCAGCGACAACCAATAGATATTGTATAACCTGGGGCCTAGTCCCACTACAGGATGCAATCAGATTCGGCAACCCAATAGAGTGCAATTCGAATAACCCGGGCCTTTGGGCCTGTTCTTTGCACTCATTGTCGTGATTTAACTTTCTTTGGAAAAGGGGCGAGTTCAAGATGTTAAACTGAATAAGCCCGTAGGGCTTCCCCATCATAACGCTCGGTGCAACCGGGCGAAGCGAGGCCATGTATCTCAACCCGCCTAGGCGGGTTACCCTTTAGGTGCGGGAATCTAATTCGTAGTCGCAAATCTATATTAGTATGAATGTTCTAGGTTGCCAAATTGTGTGGGCTCCATCGAAGGTTTGGGGAGTGGTATGCTGAGTATGAGTAAATCAAGATTCTGAACCGTAATGGTGTGAATCGTATCTGCCAGGAGGACCCACTCGAAAGGTAACCCCGCTGGGGTTGTTATGTATAGTCGCCGTTCGCCCGGTTGCACCGGGCGTTATGACGGAAAAGCCCTACGGGCTTGAGTGCACTTTTTTTTGGCCAATTTATGTGGAGCTTGGCCCAGGGGTATGCTCTCATGAGGTTGTGGTGCATGATCCAAATTATTAAGTTCCGGTGCTCCTGTTAACGTAGGTCTCGAATTCGCGTCGCTCAAATATCCGGTGTAAAATCCCGCACGTGAATGTTGTCGGCGCCTTTTTTGTCGAAGGGATATTCGATCAGTGTTTGGAAGTTGCTGAGCGTTACCAGGATCAGGCTGGTGAGGGCCAGGAAAATATGAATTCCCCATGCGGGCACAACACCGTCCAGGCGAAAGAGTAGGATGGGCGCCTGCACTAACGGGAAGATGATAATAAATAAAATGGTATAAAACCGCAGTCCAATCATGGTACGGTGACGCACGAGGCTGATCAGGTAAACAGAACTCTCGGTGACGTCCTTCAGGTAGCGGATTGTTCGAAGTACGTTGCGCTTTGAAATTTCTTCACGATTGGTTTCAATGAAGGTGAATACTTCATTCAGTTTCTTTTGTACGGGCTCGTAGCCCAGCGTTCGATTTTCCAGTTGATCGGCAAGCTGTGCCGCCACGCCTTTCAACAACCGGCGGGCCTCCGCTTTCTTTTCGGCCAGCAGGTCTTCGGAGATCTGAAACGAGTAGTACAGCGCCATCGCGGCGCCTTTGAACAAGCTGAAGTATTCCAGTGCTTTGTCCCTGCGCTTGAATGCGGCTTGCATGGAGAAATGCAGGGGAAAGACCACGCAGAGACCGAACAACAGGAGATCGAGGTGAAACTTCAGGTGAAAATGTATAGCCAAAAAAGCAGCCGCCTGCGAGATGGCTAAGGCTAAAAAAGTTCGTAAATTGAAGTAGTTCAAAATTTTCATGGCATGAAAAAGCGTTACGGTTTAACAATGACCCTGGTCATTCTTTGCACCTGCTCCTTTGGCCAGGATGTTCCACTCTTTCAATCAAAGGAAGCGATCAACGTTCGCATCACCGGCTCAATCAAATCTATCAAAAAGAAGTCAAATGATTCCACGCTGGTTACCGGAAAGTTTCTGTACGAGCAAGGTCCTGACCAATGGATCACCGTGCCGGTGCAGGCCAGGGTGCGGGGAAACTACCGGCTAAAGAATTGCTTCTTCCCCCCGTTGAAACTGAAATTCAGCAAAAAGGATGTTGAACCAACGCTTTTTGCCGGAAACAAAGCGCTGAAGCTGGTGTTCCCCTGCCGGACATCGTCGGACAAGAACACGCTTGTTCGCAATGAATATTTGTGCTATCAATTCTACCAGGTACTTTCCCCCTACTATTTCAGGACCCGTCTTGCTCACCTTGACGTTACGGAAATTTCCAGGAAGAAACCCCGGAGTTACGACCTGCTTTCTTTTTTTGTAGAAGACAATTCGATGGTAGCCAAACGCAGCCACGGGAAGATCGTCGAGACCAAAGGGATCAACCCGGCGTCCTTTGACGAGAAGCAGTCGGTACGAAACGATTACTTTCAATACATGATCGGCAACGCCGATTGGTCAGCTGTTTTTCAGCACAACAGCAACACGATGTTTGTCAATGGAAAATATGTTCCGCTCTCTTATGACTTCGACATGTCGGGTTTTGTGAATGCGGGCTACGCTCATGAAAATGCACCCAGCCTGGGAACAGGCGATCCGCGCGAACGCGTCTATCGCGGGTATTGCAAATCGAAACCCGTCATGGAAGAGGTCCGGAAAGAATTTCTGGAAAAGGAATCCGCGTTGCACGCGATCATCGATGAACACGCCAAGCACTTCACCAAAAATGAATTGGAAGACATGCACGGCTACCTGGATGAATTTTTCAGAATTCTGAAAAGCGACGACCGGTTTAAAGATTCCATTCTGGACTTGTGCAGGACGGCGAAATAAAATAGCGGCCGTAAACTTCGTTGTTCCTACCAAAAAATAGCTGCTGTCGGCATTTCATTCAACGGGTCCGCACACGACTCGGTATTTATCCTGAAATGATTTGATAACCGTTTGTTAAAAGCCGTCGACAACCCTTCTTTCATGCTTCATTTTACGTCCCTCGTTTTACCGTATGTTACCGTAAAACGGGCCCATCGGTGGTGTATTACCTTTACTGTGCGCCTCGTTTTATCTACCTTCGAACGGGTCGTTCCCAAGAGCCCCCGTCCTCTCTGTCCCGATGATCAATCGGGGATTTTGGAGATGCGTTGGCTTCCGGATGCGACCACGCATTTCGGGTTACTTCATGGATTGTAGTCCAAGCTTTCTTTCGCAAGTTGTTCATGGATAGCAGCGTTGTTTTTGAGTAACCGGGGCTTCAAGTACTAAACAAAACGCGACATGGAAGTTTTTTACACGTCCTTTGGCCTTGTTACTGCCGGCGTATCGTTGGCCATGGGATCCATTTATCTTTTCCTGGCGATAAAGAAAGGCGAACGCACCTATTTGTATTTCGGCCTGATGGGCATTGCCCTGGTGTTCTTCTTCCTGACGCCACCGGTCGGGTTTATCCTATACGACGTCCCTCCTTATCCGGTCAACATCCTTGTCAAAAGAATCTTTATCTTTTCCTATTACGCGCTCACGCCTTGGTTCATCCTGGGGTATTCGCAGTATCCCCGGAAAGGCCTTGCCTATGCGATCGGGATCATCGCCCTGGCGTGTTATGCGGCGATGTATTTGACGACCGATCCCGCGGCGAAGCCCGCCTGGGCGCTCCTGAGCGTGCTTGCTTTTGGCTGCACATTGATCCTGGGGATCCTGGCGGCGCGGTGGCAATTTATGAACGGGCAAAAGAAGCGCGCCTACCCGCTGGCCGTGGTCATGACGATTTATGGCATCTTGTTTTTGCTCGCTATTCTAAATCAATTGACGCCGGCATTGAATCTGCAATTGTTCTTCCCCATGCATTTTCATGCGCTCTTATTTATGTTGATCATGGGTCAACGGCTAGCATCGGGCTTGTTGGAAAAGTACGCCCTGGAGCAAAGCCTCCGGCTCAGCGAAGGGAAGTGGCATTCGTTCATGCAGCATGCCACCTTCATGATCGTGGAGCAAGACCGCGAAGGCCGGATCACCTTTGTCAATGATTATGGTGTCAATCTCCTGGGCTATTCGAATGCGCTGGATGTATTGAAGTTAAATTGGTTTGACAAATTTCTTTCTCCGGCCGATGGCGACTATATGCGGAACCTTGTCCGGGAAGCCCATCATTCTACGGGAACCCTACCCGTCGTCAAAACCCCGATCCAGGCGAAGGACGGACAGGAGCTGGTGATCGCCTGGTCGAATTTTCCGATCGCCGATGCACAGGGTGTTGTTCAAACCGTGATGAGTATTGGAAGGGATATTACCGAAGAAGAAAAAGCAAGTGCACTGGTGGAGAAACTAAAGAACGAGTTGCTCAAGGAACAGATCATGTTGAGCCGTCAGCCGCCGATGGAGAATCATGGGCTCGTTGGCGAAAGCAAGGGGTTGGGCTATGCCATTCAGAAGGCACAACAGGTGGCGACAACGCTCGCACCGGTTCTGCTGGAGGGCGAAACGGGTGTGGGCAAGGAGTTGTTTGCCAGTCTTATTCACAACGACAGTCTGCGTTCCGACAAACCTTTTGTGAAGGTGAATTGTGGCGCACTGCCCAAAGAACTCATTGAAGATGAGTTGTTCGGTCACGAGAAGGGTGCCTTCACCTCGGCCAGCCAATCGCGCAAGGGGCGCTTTGAATTGGCGGATGGCGGCACGATCTTCCTCGACGAGATCGGTGAACTTCCGCTCGATATGCAACCCAAGTTGTTGCGCGTGCTTCAGAGCGGGGAGTTCGAGCGCATTGGCGGGCAAAAGACCATCCGGGTAGATGTTCGCATTTTGGCGGCTACCAACCGGAATCTTTCTTTTGAAGTACAGCAGGGCAATTTCCGCAGCGACTTGTACTACAGGCTCAACGTGTTCCCCATCACCATCCCACCCCTGCGCAACCGCAAGGAAGATCTCCCGCTGCTCATTCGCCATTTCATGGATCAGAATTGCAAAACCTATCACCGCGAGCTGGAGCAGATCTCCCGCGCTAACCTGGAGCGTCTTCTTGCCTATGACTGGCCGGGCAACATCCGCGAATTGAGAAATGTTATCGAACGCTCCGTCATTGTCAGCCAGGGCAAGACGTTGCAGCTGGATTGGTGGGCGGAGGAAAACGCGGGCAAAGTACCGGCCGGGGACCATTCGCTCGGCCATGTTGAAAGAGATCATATTATCGCCGTGATGGAGCGCTGTCATTGGAAGATCAATGGCGAAAATGGTGCCGCCGAAATCCTGGCGATGCATCCCAATACGTTGCGTTCGAAAATGAAAAAGCTGGACATCAAAAGACCCGGTTTGTCCGAAGACATTGAAACGTCCCCGGATGACTTACAACGTCGCGGCCCATTGTAATCGCTTCCTACAAAAATTTCAACGTCAAAAGATCGTTATGGGCTTCATCTGCCCGGTCGATGATCATTGATAATCATTGGCCCTTTGTGCTATTTTTTTTTAGCCTTCAACAGCACATCACCGCTTCCACCTTCGCCAACGCATTTTTACAACGGATGCTCACGATATTTCGTGAGCATCACGAAATATCGTGAGCAATATCATCAAGCCAAGCCTGCATACTCCATCCATCCTTTCGCATAAAGTTCATTTGCGCGCTATCAAGCCACAGTATGGCCGTGACAAATGTTTTGGTACGGCGATTGTATAGCCGCACGTTATCGATTTAGTCGACCATCTCCCTAACGCCTGAACCATATTCGCTATGGAAAGCAAACCCTGCCTGTTTAAGATCTCCGGATCTATCAATACGGAAAAACACAAGGAGTTTGAACAAACGGTCCGGTTCGTTTTCAAACTGCTGCCCCACAGTTGCTTCTCGAGTCACCTGGCATTGGATGTCTTCAACACCAATCTCTATCATCTTTTCATGTTGTGGTCGTCGGATGCCGAGCTCAATAATTTTAAGCATAGCAATGAGTATCACGTCATCAAAGGTTCCTTTCAAACCCTTGGCCTGATGGACAATTATGTTACGGCAACGTG
>CBIHQM010000389.1:0-6824 GCA_966211885.1 uncultured Chryseolinea sp. | reverse complement strand
ACATGGGCCAGGAGGCGCGGAAGAACAGTGCGGCCTTGTTAAAACAAAAGGCAGTGACACTCAACAAAAAGAAACTCCCCGTCATCATCACCGGCGACTTCAACTGCACCCGCGAAGAGGCGCCCTACAGCGAAATGATGAACCCCAAAGGCCTTAGCGTCATCGACGCCGCACCCAAAGAACCTCCGGGAACATTCTGCGGATTTAAAGTCGGGGCGATGACCTGCAGGGCTATTGATTACATTTTCTATTCGCAGCCGTGGAAGGCGTCGGGCTACACAGTGATCGAGGACAATGATGGAACGTATTATCCTTCGGATCATCTTCCGGTGATGGTGACGTTGAAGTTGAAATGAAAATGAATAAATCAAGTGGGGCATCTCATCAGAAAAAAATTATCTGATGAGATGCCCCTCTAATTTTCATTCATTCGTGATCGCGACTATTTTCTCTTTCAGTATGGCAAAACGATCTTCCCGTGAATATGGGCTGAGATTAAATATTCCGTATTGGAATATGGAATATTTCACTTCAAGCCCTTTCAGCCCAGCTTCGAAAAATACCTCCTCGCCTCCCTCATCACGGCCGGCGCTAAAATAAATGCAGAGGTCATCGTAGGGATGGCCATCAAGGCGAACGCAATATCGATCAGGTTCAACACTACTTCCAGCGATACGACCGAGCCGAGCACGATCGTAAAAATGTAAACGTAATCGTACCACCGGCTTTTATTTTCGCCGACCATGAAAGCCAGGGCCTTTCTTCCGTAGTAGCTGTAGGCGAACATTGCGCTGATCGCAAACACGGAAGCGCAAATGAGCAACACCACGTCTCCACCATAGGGCATGGCTTTTCGATAGGCAATTGAGGTGAGCGTGATGCCACTGGCGCCGGCGGTTTGCCAAACGCCGGTGGTGAGAATGGCCATGGCCGTGAGCGTGCAGGAGATGATGGTGTCGATCACGGGGCTCAGCATGGAGAGCAGTCCTTCGCGAACGGGTTCCACGCTTTTGGAAGCTCCCATCGCCATGGGGGCTGTGCCGATGCCGGCTTCATTGCTGAAAGTGGCGCGCCGCACGCCGAGCATGATCATGCCGCCAAGCAAGCCACCCAGAAAGGGGTCGCCGTGAAAATGGTTGGCGGCAAAGGCGTCGGTGAAGATCAATCCAAAATAATAAGGCACTTCTTTCCAGTTCACGCTGAGGATGATCACCACCGAAATGAAATGCAACACGATCATCCAGGGCACCAAGTTGCCCGCCCAAGTGCCGATGCGTTGGATGCCTCCGATGATCACCACCGCGACCAACGCCGCAGCGGCAATGCCCAGGATCAGTTTCTGCAGGCTGATGGTGATCACGCCCATCGACACAAATGATTCCTCCACGCCGACCAGCGGCAGACCAATATCCACCAAAGATTGGGTGAGCTGGTTGGCCGAGAAGATGGGCAACGCACCCAGCATGCAACACACGCAAAACAGGAAAGCCAATGGCATGTATTTTTTTGGCAGTGCCTCGCGGATAACGTACATGGGTCCGCCTTGCAACTCGCCGTTGGAATCTTTGCCGCGGTAGAGACTCGCCAACGTGCTGGTAAAAAAATTTGTCGACATGCCCACCACCGAGGTCATCCACATCCAAAACAGTGCACCGGGTCCACCCAACGCAATGGCCGCCGCCACCCCCGACAAATTACCCATCCCCACCGTTGACGCCAGCGCCGTGCACAGTGCTTTGTAGGCGCTGATCTGCCCGGGTCCGTTTTCATTCCCGTCTTTTCCGGCCAGCAGTCTCAGGGCGTGAAGAAAATAACTGTATTGAATAAACCGCGAGTAAACCAAAAAGAACAAGCCGCCACCGATGATCAGGAAAAGCACGGGCCACCAGATGTAGCCGGCGGCAGTCGATAGCAGGGTGTTGAGGGGTTGCAAAGTTTTGGGTTATTTATTTTTCCTTCCTAAAACAAAATTGCACTTATTCCCAACGGTTTTGCGAGGAATAATAACTTTTTTGAGGTTGGTGGTGCTTGCTCTTCAAGTCTCGTTGCTATAGGGAAGGGAACTGCGTGAAAGACATCGCATCATTCCGGAGGGTTGGCCCGAAGGTCAGGGCTAAAGCCCTTTTGAGGTTTTATGTGAGCACCCCAGCCTGAAGGCTGGGGTTATTGTTAAGCCAGCCTTATTAGAAAATCGGGTTTGCAGAAGGTGCCCTCTAGCCGTAACGTCAGGGCTAAAGCCCTTTTTGGGATTTGTGTCGATACCCTGGCCTAAAGGCCAGGGTTATTAAATTCAATTCAGTGATCTAGTCTTAGCCTTAAATTCAATTCAATTATCAAGTCTTAGTCTTAAATTCAATTCAGTGATTTGGTCTTTAGCCTTGGTTTTTGTTTTGCGAGCGCTCAGCTCAAAAGAACAGCGTAATTTATTCAATTCAGTAACCCCAGGCTTTAGCCTGGGGTTATGCGGATGAAGTAGAAACGTGCCACAGGAAAATCAGATCGATCTTCGCGCTTCTTGGCACGGACCATTCGCACTCTATCGAACTTCGCACTGCAGCTTCGAGCCTCACTTCTTCCGGTTCGCCAGATACACCCCGCCTACAATCGCAGCCATCCCAATAAAGTGCCCTGCCTGAAGTTGCTCGCCATCCAGCAAGCCCCACATCACGATCACGATGGGCATCAGGTACGTTACGGAACTGGCGAACATCGGTGTGCTGATCTTTACGAGTTGATTGAACAAGATCGTCGCTACCGCCGTGCTCATCAGTCCCAGCAAAGCAATAAATCCGAGCGCGCGCCAGGCGCCCTCCACAACTTCCAGTTTATGCGGCACGTCGGTGAAGGCGATGAGGTAGACGAACGCCAACGGTCCGACCAACATCAGCGACACGCTGGTGATGGTGAGCGAGCCCAGGTCGGGGATCTTGAATTTGATGAGGTTGAGATTCGATCCGTAAAAGAAACAGGCCAGCACGATCAGCAACGCAAAGGCATTGAAGCCCGTGATGTTTCCTCCCGATCGCGACAGGCTCAGCATCACCGTTCCGGCAAAGCCCAACAAGATGCCCACGATGGCCAGGGGTTTGAAGCGTTGGCGAAAGACGACGGCGCCGATGAGCATGGTGAAGATCGGTGTGAGTGTGTTGAGGATGCCGGCGATGGAACTGGGCATTCGCGTTTGGGCCGTGGCAAAGAGAAAGGCTGGAATAAAAACGCCCATCATGCCCGACGCAAAAAGTTTCCAGTAGTCGTCGCGTTTCAGTTCGCGCACTTTCACGATCGCCATCGGCAGCAGGAACAGCGAAGCAAACGCTACACGAAGCGACCCCACTTCGTCGGGTGCAAAGGCTTTGAGGCCTTGCTTGATGAGAATGAACGAGGTGCCCCAAATGAGCGAGAGAATGCCTAATAATAAAAAGGCTTTTGAGCGCGGATTGTTATTCATGAAAATGGTGCATCAAAAAAAAATACGAGGACAACTGTGGATCGTCTTAACCCAAAAGTGGCGGGTTTCGGTTCCCCATCAAACCTGATTCTTGCGTAGTTTAGACCGTGACCAGCGAAGTGGCGTAGGCATCGACCACCTCATCCAGAATGGCCATTATTTCGGCTTCCGTCTCCACTTCCACGAGGCGTGTGCGAAAAGGTTTGAAATCGGGTATGCCTTTGAAGTAGTTTGAGTAGTGGCGGCGCATTTCGAAAATGCCCAGCCGGTCGCCTTTCCAGCGCACGGAAAATTCGAGGTGTTTTTTGGTGGCCCGCACGCGTTCGGCCATGCCGGGGGCGCCGAGTTTTTCGCCGGTCTTGAAAAAATGTTTGATCTCGTTGAAGATCCAGGGATAGCCAATGGCGGCGCGGCCGATCATGATGCCGTCCACCCCAAACCGGTTGCGGTATTCCAGGGCTTTCTCGGGCGTATCGACGTCGCCGTTGCCAAAGATGGGGATGTTCATGCGGGGGTTGTTCTTGATCTCGGCGATCAAGGTCCAGTCCGCTTCGCCCTTGTACATCTGCACGCGGGTGCGGCCGTGGATGGTGAGGGCTTTGATGCCGATGTCCTGGAGGCGTTCGGCCACTTCGACGATGTTCTTGGTTTTATCATCCCAGCCCAACCGGGTTTTCACGGTCACGGGCAGGTGGGTACATTTCACGATCTCGGCCGTCATCTGGACCATCTTGGGGATGTCCTGGAGCAATGCGGCTCCGGCGCCGCGGCAGGCCACCGCTTTCACGGGGCAGCCGTAGTTGATGTCGATCAGGTCGGGGTTGGCGGCCGTGGCGATCTCGGCCGAGCCGACCATGTTGCCGATGTCGCCGCCAAAAAGCTGGATGCCGATGGGGCGTTCGTATTCAAAAATGTCGAGTTTCTGACGGCTTTTGGCCGCATCGCGGATGAGGCCCTCCGACGAGATAAACTCCGTATACATCAGGTCGGCCCCTCCTTCCTTGCACACAGCACGGAACGGCGGGTCGCTCACATCCTCCATGGGCGCCAGCAAAAGGGGGAATTCGCCCAATTCTATTTGACCTATTTTTACCATCTTTGGCGCAAAGATAATCAGGAAATATTCAATGTTCGATCCCCGCCTGCTGGTTTCCAATCGCTCTCCGTTTATGTCATTGTGTCTGGTTTTGGCCACGGTTTTTATCGGCTTTGTGGTGATGGGCCCGCTGTTGGGTGTGGCGGTGGCATCGACTTTTTATGAGGGCAACCTGCTGACCGACCTTTTGAGTGAATCCGACCAGCCGGGCTATTTCCTGGCCGTCATGGTGGTGCAGGGGATCGCCACGTTCGTAGGCCTGATCGTGTTCCCGATCCTTCACGTCACCCAACTGGAACATAAACCCTTACAACCTTTTTTCCCTGCCCAACCTAAATTGGGTCAGGTCCTTTTGGGTGTCACCTTGCTAGGCCTGGCATTTATTGTGGCCATGTCGCCGGTGGTGGAGTGGAATAGCCAAGTCCATTTTCCTTCTTTCATGAATGACTTCGAGACCTGGGCGCGTGAAAAAGAAGAGATGGCTACGAAGCTCACCGAGACGCTCACACAATTTAAGTCCGTGGGGCAGATGCTGATCGCCTTGCTGGTCATTGCCATCCTGCCGGGCATCGGCGAGGAGTTGGTGTTCCGGGGCTTGATCCAGCGCGAACTGTGGCGCTCGACCCAAAATATTCACGTCGCCATCTGGACGTCGGCGTTTTTGTTCAGCGCCATTCACTTGCAGTTCTTTGGGTTCTTTCCTCGCTTGTTTCTGGGGGCACTTTTCGGCTATCTCTATTACTGGTCCAATAATTTGCTGGTCCCCATGTTTGCTCATTTTTTCAACAACGGATTTGCCGTGGTGACGGTGTATCTCAACCAGCAGAACGTGACCAATCTCGACGTGGAAGACACCACTTCGGCGCCCTGGCCCTATGTGGCGGTCGCCTTTGTAGCCACGGTGGGGTTGCTCTATTTTGTCTGGAAACACTATCGCGAAAATCCTCCCATCATCGAAGATTTTCATTCGCCTTCAGCCCTGCAGGATGAGAACCTTTAGTTTAACGTTTGTAAATTGCACATTTGCCATATTTCGCTAACCGACTTTTGCATCGTGACCAACTCGCTCTCCAAATACAATAACCTTACCCAACGCATCATCGCGGGCGTGCTCGGCTCGGCCGGTATCATAGCCGCTATCTGTTACAGTCCATGGACCTACTGCCTGGTGTTTTTTATCATCTGCCTGTTCTCGCTGCTGGAGTTCTATAAACTGGCCGGCCTGGATGGCGTGGTCCCTCAGAAAGCGTTTGGTACCATTTGCGGAGTAGCCATTTATTTGCTTTCCTTTTTTATCGAGAAGGGTGACATCTCCTACCGGTACTATTTTCTCATCTTCCCGATCGTGTCGTGTGTGTACATGATCAAGCTCTATAAAAAATTCGAGCGCAAGCCGTTTACGAATATCGCATTCACGTTTCTCGGTATTTTTTATGTAGGCGTACCGTTCGCGTTGCTCAACGTGGCGGTGTTTGAGGATGGGGTCTATAACTATGAAATTATTTTTGGCTGCCTCTTCATTTTATGGGCCAGCGACACCGGGGCCTATTTCGCGGGAACATTTTTTGGCAAGCGAAAACTTTTCGAGCGCATCTCGCCCAAGAAGTCGTGGGAGGGATTTTTTGGTGGCGCTTTGCTGGCGCTGGCGTTTGTGTTTGGCATCGCCCACTACTTTCATACACTTACGCAGATGCAATGGGTGATCGTGGGGTTGATCATCATCATCGGCGGAACCTTTGGCGACCTGGTGGAGTCCTTGTTGAAACGCAGCATCGAGATCAAAGACTCCGGCGACAGCATCCCGGGTCATGGCGGCTTTCTCGACCGCTTTGATGGATTGTATATTTGCGCGCCGTTTATTGTGGCCTACCTGGAGATCGTGCGGGCATAACTCCCCGGCTTGCGACAGAAATCCCGGCAAAACGCCCATCAATCAACATACAGTCCTGCAGCAAATATTTTACTGACCACCTCCTGAAAGGGCTCGCTGGAGAAGAAATACATATAATAGTCATAGCCAAACCGAACCCCTATGTCGCCGGAGGGGGATTTCAAAAAGCACCAGAGGCATTCGCGCAAAATCAGTCTCATCACATTGCCTAAATCACCCAGCGCGATGGTATCGCCCTCACGCAATTCGTTATGGACTTTCTCCAAAGACGTTTGTTCTTTTGATCGATCATAGAACGCAAAACTTTCCAAGTCCACAATTTTTATTTGGCCGATCCCCTTCGACTCAAACAAAACGGTGGCACAGTTTATATACCGCTCATCAACCGC
>CBIHQM010000388.1:0-6862 GCA_966211885.1 uncultured Chryseolinea sp. | reverse complement strand
AGGAGGGTTGTCGAAGCCCAGCGCGTAGGCAATTTCCGCCACGGTGGTGTCGGCGCCTTTCAGCAAGTTCTTTGCTTCCGAAATCAAAAAGATATGGATCAGTTCCAGGGCCGTCTTGCCGGTTTCTTGTTTTAACGAATCACTCAGGTAGCGCGAAGAAAGATTCAATTCCGACGCCATGAACTTCACGGTGGGTAATCCTTTTTGCTGTAGGTCGCCTTTCTCGAAATAGGCCCCCAGAATATCGTTGAAGCGGGAAACAATTCTACCGGTGACCGCGGCGCGGTTGATGAACTGTCGCTTGTAAAAGCGCTGCGAATATTTAAGAATGGAATCGATGTGCGTGAGGATAATGTCCTTGCTGTACTCGTCCTGATTGTTGTGGTATTCCGTTTCAATTTTACGGTAAAGCTCCCAGATCACTTGTTCCTCCTTTGGCGAGAGGTAAAGCGCCTCGTTGGCTTCGTAGTCGAAGAAGCCGTATTTCTTTATCGCGGCGTGCAGTTCATGGCCATTCAATATGTCTTCATGGAAAAACAAAAGGAAACCATCGTCTTCCAATGCAATATCCCTCAATTCAATGACCTGCCTGGGCTTGACAAACGAAAGACACCCGTTGTCGTGATCGTATTTTGTACGGCCATACAGGAAGACACCCGACTTTAGTTTTTTGAAGCCGATCATATAGAAGTCGGTAGTAAATGCGTTTTGACGCAATGTGCACGACTCGCTATGATCGCAGGTCACCATGCTCATCAATGGGTTTTCAGGTGGCGGAAACCCGTTGTCGCGATGGAGTTCGCTAATGGACTTGTAGTGTTTCATGAGGGAATAGATAAAGCAGCTGCGGCAAAACCGCAGCTGCCGTGAAGTATTTTACGGTAACAAAGTGCCGGGCATTTTAATTTACTTTCCGTGCGCTTTTTCGGCAACTTCTTTCCATTCGTCCCAGGTGGCCAGGCGGTCAGCATAGACCTGTTGCACCCAGGGATAGGCCACTTTGCCCAGGAAAAGGCGCAGCGGCGGGTTGGAGGCATCCACCAGCTTCAAAACGGCGTCGGTCGTGGCTTCGGGGATACCGAAACTGTCTTCGGTGATGCCGGCCTGGAAAGCGGCCTTCACGCCGTCGTATGCCGGCAGGGATTGCGTGTGGAAAGCGGATGCTCCGCCCCAATCCGTTGAAAACCCGTTGGGTTCGATAAGGGAAACGTTGATGCCAAAGCCCTTCACTTCCGAGGCCAATGTTTCGCTGAGGCCTTCGACCGCCCACTTGGAAGCATTGTAAAGACCCAACACCGGCAATGCCGCGATGCCCAGCACACTCGATACTTGAATGATATGACCGTGACCTTGTTCACGCATCACCGGCAATGCGGCTTGCGTTACCCAGAGCAGTCCAAATACGTTTGTCTCGATCTGATCGCGGGCTTCTTTTTCGGTGGTCTCTTCAATGGAGCCGAACAGTCCATAGCCGGCGTTGTTGATCACCACGTCGATGGAGCCGAAATGTTTTTTTGCTTTGGCGATCGCTTCAAAGCATTGTGCGCGATTGTTTACGTCCAGCGCCAACGTCAGCACGGATGCGCCATAGCGTTGCACCAGGTCCTTTACGGATTCTACATTTCTTGCTGTGGCCACTACTTTGTCGCCGCGTTTCAAAAATGCTTCGGCCCAAATTCTTCCAAATCCTTTGGAAGCGCCGGTAATAAAGATTGTCTTTGCCATTTGTTTTGGGAATTAAATTATAGGACAAAGCTATGGCGGGCGAGGGCGGTGGGTCTTATACGGAAAGCGGGAAAAATGATACGAATTTACCTTTCCTGCTGAATCAGTCACCAAAATCGAAAATTCTATTATAAGTGAATTACTTAAAACTTTTACTCTATATTTAGATATAAGCGTGATGGATTTTGAACCGCAAAGGCGCTAAGGGCGCAAAGTTAACGCAAAGGCGCTTCGCGATGTTTTTGTGGTTTGGGCAATTTCAAAAATGTTTTCCTGGTAAAATTGTAGAATGACAAATCGGTCATAATCACCAAAGGCATGAAGAAAGCACGAAGACACTCTAGCGCAATCGTCAAAAACATCATGGCAACAATTACGCCTGAGGAGCAGAATCGAACAGACAACAAAATGCAAATCGCTGTCAAAATAGCCGAAGCCCTGAAAAGCAATCAGATAAGTCAAAAGGATTTTGCAACAAAAATGGGCAAAGTACCCTCTGCGATTAATAAGTGGCTGAGCGGCACAAATAATTTTACGCTTGACATCTTAAGTGACATTGAAAGCGTTCTCAACATAAAGCTGCTCAACACGCAAATCGATGATGTCCCAAGGGACCCTGTTACGATACATCAAAATGGCCGCCGTCGCTCGCCATAAAAAAAACCCCTGGACAACTAATTAAATCTTCCCTGTCAAAAACTTTTTCAAATCCGGGTGGTATTGCGACGTGAGAAATTCCGTGATGGTGAACTCCGCCAGCTTATGAATATAGAAGGGGTCTTCCTGGATCACCGCTTCAACATGTTCCTTCGACGGCGCCAGGGCCAGGATGATTCCACCGGTGCGGGGAACCTTGCGGCCCGAAGCCACGAACACATTTTGCTTGTAATACTTTCGCAGGAAGGCAACGTGATCGGCCATGTGCAGGTCCAGTTGCTCGAGGGGTACGATATATTTCAGGTCGATGATAAACATAATATTTTTTCCAGATGGTTTGGGATGGACTATAAAAAACAAAGGGATCGCGGCCTCTTGCCGTTATCCCAATGTTTCGTATTCGGTCTTAAAGTAAACAACTTTTGTAACCCAAACAAACTATACTGCTCACTCAGACCGCAATGATTCTACAGGATTTGCGCGCGCCGATTGTATGGCCTGGAAGGAGATGGTCAGCAACGCTACCAATAGTGCGGCTACTCCGGCAAATCCAAATATCCACCACGACAAATTGATCTTGAAGGCAAACCCATTCAGCCATTGATGCATCAGGTAGGCGGCGATGGGCGTGGCCAACACAAAAGACACCAGCACGATCTTCACAAAGTCTTGCGACAAGAGGCCGACAATGCTCGAGACCGTGGCACCCAACGCTTTGCGAATGCCGATCTCACGGGTGCGCTGTTCGGCGGAGAACATCACCAGGCCCAACAATCCCAGGCACGACACGATGATGGCCAGCACGGCAAAGGCGTTGGAAAGTTTGGACATCACCTGTTCGTTGCGATACATGGCGTTGTAGTCTTCCTCCACAAACCGGAAAGTAAAAGGATAGTTGGGGTTGAGTTCCTTATACACTTTCTCCAGACCCGTCAGCACCTCCTTGGTCTTGCCCGCCTCCGTGCGTACGAGAATGACGCCGAAGTATTCATACTCTTTTACATCGACGATCAACGGCCTGATGCGTTCGTGCAAGGAGTTGATGTTATAGTCTTTCAGCACCCCGATGATGTGTCCCTTTTTCTTCCAGGCCGACACCCATTTGCCGATGGGATCTTTCATGCCCATTTCTTTTACGGCTTGTTCGTTGACCAGAAAGGCGTCGGCTGAGTCGGTGGCAAAGTCGCGCGAAAAATTGCGGCCTTCTACCACGTGCAGGTCCATGAGCTTCACAAAATCGAATCCCACGGAGGTAGGTTTGAAGCCCACCATTTGTCCTTTCTCCCTGCCTTCCCACTTGATGGCGCTTTCGTCCTCCTCGGCCGTCTCGGCGGAGCCGTCGTTGTCGTCGACGAGGAATTTCATGGCATGGGGTGCTTCGCTGCTGCGATCGATCACCCGGACGCCGGGGAGTTGCAAGGCGCTTTGTTTGAAGGCCTGGAACTTGTCGTATTTGGATAGCTCACCTTCGATGGTGAAGTACAGCAGGTTTTCCCGGTTATAGCCGAGATTCATGTTTTGCATATAGCTGGTTTGTTGCGACACCACGATCGTGGCGATGAGCAACAAAATGGAAAGACCAAACTGGAACACGGCCAATCCCTTTCTAAACCAGATCGCGTTTTGCGTGAACTGCACCGCGCCTTTCAAAACCCGCACCGGTTTGAGCGACGAAAGGAACAAGGCCGGATAGCTACCCGCTAATATTCCCGTGATCAACGCCAACACGATCAGTGTGGTCCAGGTAGGCAAGCTGGTGATCGGAGCGACGAGATTTTTTCCCGTCACGTCATTAAACACCGGCAGCAGCACCTGCAACAAGAGCAACGACAGGGCCAGCGCGAAGAATGATAACAAAAGCGACTCGCCAAAAAACTGCCCGATGAGATAGAGCCGAGGCGAACCGATAACTTTCCGGACGCCCACTTCCTTTGCGCGCTTCACCGAACGAGCCGTGGCCAGGTTCATGAAATTGATACAGGCAATCACCAGAATGAAGATGGCTACTCCACTGAAAATGCGCACGTACTCGATGCGACCTCCCGACTGCTTGCCATTGACAAAATTTGATTTGAGGTATTGATCACGGTAGGGCTGAAGGCCGATCTCTACCGAGTAGGGTTGATTCTTATCGAGACGGGGTTGTACCAGTTTGTTGATCTTAGCAGCGACGTCTTCCGGATTGGCGCCAGCGGCCAACAGAACAGTGGCCTCCATGTTGTTCGACGACCACTCCATACCGCCCTTCATGTGCGCGTCCCAATTGGCGAGGAACTCAAACTTGCGCGAGCTTTGTGGTGTCAGGTCTTCAAAGACGGCCGTTACCTGAAAGTCGCGCTTATTCTCATAGCGCATACTTTTGCCGATCGCTTCTTCGGGGCTTCCGAAAAACAGGTTTGCCATCTTTCGCGAAATCACCAAGCCCTTCATATCCTGCAACGCCGTTTTGGGATCGCCGGCAATGACCGGGTAGCTGAACATGGTCAGGAAATCGTTGCTGGCCCGGGAGCCTTCCAACTTGTAGATCTTGTCGCCCACCTGAAAGGTCTCCGCTTTACCCCATGGCATCGAGTAGCCCGTGGCGTAGTAGGCCGTTCCTTCTACCTCTGGGATCACCTCCTTAGCGTCCTCGTAGAGGATGTGGACCGCGCTGTCGTAGTAACGTCGCGGTGTGTTATAGACCGTCTCCACACCCGATGCGGACCGAACGGTCATGTAGACATTATAGAGCTGATCGCCTTTGGCGTGAAAGTTATCGACTGCTTTCTCATCGGCCACCCAAAGAAAGATGGCCATGCAGCAGGTCATGCCGATGGCAAGGCCCGCGACATTAATGGCAGAAAACGCTTTGTGACGCAACACCTGGCGCAGGGCCACGGTGAAGTAATGTCCGATCATGTTCATAGGAAGTATAGGATAAGATGGTGATGATTTTCGTTTTATGGCAAAGGGTCTCATGAACCCCAGCACGTTGCGCACATAGTCGCGACGGGCGGCGGCCACACCGTTGTGCCGGCATTGGAAGTAAAATTCTTCCAGCATATCGCCCTGCACTTCTTCCAGCAGCTCGGGAGCACAATACCAGTGCAGCAGCCGCGTGGCCCAGCGGGGCGGCGAAGGCGGGATTTGAAAGTGGTTCACGCCGTAAAGGATTTGAGGTTGGAAGGCACCGCGCTCCACAGCGTGGCACGCACTTGTTGAATGTCCCGCAGCGTCGAGCTGCCGTAGGCCGTGATGCTAAAGATCCGCTTGCGTCGTCCGCCGCGTTCGGGTGTGGGGTCGCTCATTTTTGAAACGATCATGCCCTTTTCCTCCAGGCGCTGCAACGACGCATGGACTTGGTTGAGCCGCACGGAGCGACCGGTTTGCTCCAATATTTCGTGCATGATGTTCACGCCGTAGGCCGCGCCTTCCAGCACGGCCACGATCAGCAGCACGATCTCTTCAAATTCGCCGAGGTAGACTCTCTTCATGGGATAGCTATTAAATCCATTTTTGCTGATCAAATAGTCTGCCATAGAAAAAGGCCGAAATTTTAACGGAAATCGACTTTTCGAATTGAAACGGACGCAGCGCTGTCCGGAATGGAAACACTGTCGTTCGGGGGCGATCGATGGGGATGTATCGCCGCCTGAACCTGAATCCGTCCATCCTATATCAAATAGCGTTACTTTTGGAAGGCTTACTAACGCATAC
The DNA here is from genome assembly GCA_966211885.1 of uncultured Chryseolinea sp. Taxonomy (GTDB): domain Bacteria; phylum Bacteroidota; class Bacteroidia; order Cytophagales; family Cyclobacteriaceae; genus Chryseolinea. The sequence continues at coordinate 784 of CBIHQM010000388.1, read as the reverse complement.
AAAAATGAACGCCGAAGAACTTCGCAACCTGCAGTCCCCCTTGAAAGATAAATACCGCGACCAACCCGAATCCGCCACGATCACGCTACGCGCCGAGGGGAAAATCGGTGAAGGCATTTCTTGCAAGGTGGAAACCGGGAAAGCTATTGTTGAGGCAGGTCTTCATCCGGCAACGGGTGGCGATGGTATGCTGGCATGTTCGGGTGATATGTTGTTGGAGGCATTGGTGGCTTGTGCTGGCGTGACGCTGCGCGCAGTTTCTACGGCGGTTAATATAGAGATCAATGGCGGGACCGTACGAGCAGAAGGCGATCTTGATTTTCGCGGAACGTTGGGAGTTTCAAAAGAAGCTTCTGTTGGCTTTAAAGCGATCAGGCTTTTGTTCCACCTGGACACGAAAGCCACGGCCGAACAAATTCAAACGCTGGCGAAATTGACCGAACGGTATTGTGTGGTGTATCAAACCCTGGTGAAAGGTGTGCCGATGGAAAGTAGTTTTAATAAATTGTGATTAATGGAATTCCTCAATTGCCTTGCAGCATTCTGCGACTATCCCCTTGAGCATGCCTTCAAAAAAGTTTGACCAAGAATTCTTTCAAAGAAGAATAAGCGGCTTAACCAACGAGCAACTCCTTGCACTTTTGCAATTGCGCGGCGATGCTAACGAAGCGCTCATGGTCCTGGCTGTGCGGGAAGCAACGAATAGAAACATCGCCTTCAAGTTACCGGAGCCCCCCATAATGACCCAAGGCAACGCGCCAGCAAGTGACCAATCAAAACTTAA
>CBIHQM010000387.1:0-6874 GCA_966211885.1 uncultured Chryseolinea sp. | reverse complement strand
AGTTGTGGAACTACAGGGGCTATCGCTAATAACCCGCCCTTGAGTGTCTCAAAATTTCATCAAAATAAAAATCATAAAAAGATGACATTACCCGAAATATCAATCAAACGACCCTCCTTGATCATCGTGATCTTTACGGTCCTTATTGCCGGCGGAATTTTCTGCTACACCAAGCTCAGCTATGAGCTGATGCCCGACATGAGTCAGCCTACGCTGGTGGTAACCACCCGGTATCCGGGTGCCGCACCCGTCAACGTCGAACAAACGGTGACCAAGGAAATTGAAGATGTGCTGAGCGGTGTGGATGGCATCAAGTCCATTTCGTCGCAGTCGCTGGAAGGCAACTCGATCATCACGGCCGAATTCAACGTCGGTACCGACATCGATAGCAAAGAGCAGGAAGTGCAGCGGAAGATCAACAACATTTTAAGTGAGCTTCCGAGTGATGTGAAATCGCCCGGCATTTCAAAAGTTACACCAAGCGATTCGCCGATCATGCAATTGGCCGCAACGTCGAAATTGAGCAATGCGGATTTTTACGACATCATGAAGAACGAGATCAACCCGCAGTTTCAACAGATTTCCGGTGTGGGCGAGATCACGTTGATCGGTGGACAGGAAAGGGAAATCCAGGTGAATGTCATGAAGGACAAACTCGATTACTATGGTCTTTCTATCCTGAGCATAACCCAGGCGATCAACAATGCCAATGTGGAATTTCCGGCGGGTAAAGTGAAGTCGGAAAGCCATGGGCAGATGACGGTACGCCTGGCTGGAAAGTTTACGTCCGTTTCGCAATTAAATGATCTTACGGTTGCCCTTCCTGTGGCGGGGAGTCCGGTGAAGTTGAGTGAAGTGGCAACCGTTTCTGATTTAACAAAAGATCCGGCTTCGGTCTTCCGGTACAACGGGCAGAATGCGATCGGTCTGTTGATAAAGAAGCAAGGCGATGCCAACGCCGTGGACATCAGCAAACAAGTGAAAGAAAAGATCGCGTCCCTGGAAAAGAAGTATGCAAGCGACGGCGTCCAGTTTATTATCGCCGACGATTCGGCCGATTACACACTGGATTCGGCCGAGGGGGTGATGCATGATCTGATGATCGCGGTACTCCTGGTTGCGGCCATCATGATCTTGTTCCTGCATAGCATGAGAGATTCTGTGATCGTATTGGTGGCCATTCCCGCCTCACTCATTTCTACTTTCATTGCCATGTACTTCTTTGGGTTCAGCCTTAACCTGATGAGATTGCTGGCCCTTTCGCTGGTGATCGGCATCCTGGTTGATGACAGCATCGTGGTGCTGGAGAACATCCACCGCCACCTGCACATGGGCAAGGACAAACGCACCGCGGCGCTGGACGGCCGCAATGAAATCGGTTTTTCGGCGCTGGCCATCACCATGGTCGACGTTGTGGTGTTCGGTCCGCTGTGTCTGATACAGAATACCATTGGCGACGTGCTCCGCCAGTACTCCGTTACCATCGTAGTGGCGACGCTCATGAGCTTGTTTGTTTGCTACACGCTCACCCCCTGGCTTGCGTCGCGTTTTGGAAAAATAACGATACTCAGCAACAATAACTTTTTTCATAAGCCACTGATCTGGTTCGAGCAGATGCTGGAGGCGTTGACCGAATGGTACACCGGGGCACTGCAATGGGCGTTGAAGCACAAGTTGATCATGTCGGGTTTTATTGTTGCGCTTTTTGGTGTGATCGGCGTGGTGATGAACATGGGCGTGATCGGCAACGAATTTGTTACCGAAAGCGACAAAGGACAATTCCGTCTTGCCCTGGAGTTCGACAAGAGCCTGACGGTGAAACAGAATAACCTGCGTAGTCTGGATATCGAAAACTATCTGCGCAAGCAGCCCGATGTGACAACGGTTTTTAGCAACGTGGCCGGTAGCAGCACGTCCTCGCTCGTTGCGGGGGTAGGATCAGATTATAAGACCGAGCTGACGGTAACCCTGATCGATAAAACAGAGCGAACGGTTTCTACCGAACAACTGATGCTAAAGAAGAGCCAGGAGATATCCCGGCGATTCCCCGGCGTGAAAGTGAGCCCCAGCATGGTGAGCTTGGTCAACGGCGGCGATCCGATACAGATCGTTTTGAATGGCGAGGACAGCCACGAACTGATGGCTGCCGCCAACGAATTGAAAGCGCGCATTGCTGCCATGCCCGGTGCGATCAATACCAGCTTGAGCGTAGAAGCGGGAAACCCCGAAGTTGAAGTGAACATCGACCGGGAGAAAATGGGGCAGTTGGGACTGAACATTTACAACGTCGGCGCGACGTTACAGAACGCCTATGCCGGCAACGACGACGCGAAGTACCGCGTCGGCAATAACGAATACGACATCCGTGTAAAGTTTGATGACTTTAACAAACACGATGTAGAGGATGTGAAAGATGTGACGTTCCTGAACAATTCAGGACAACTCATCAAGCTATCGCAGTTTGCGAACGTCGTGCAGAGCAGCGGCCCCAGCGTGCTGGAGCGCAAGGACAGACGCGCTTCCGTGACGGTGAAGAGCAACATACTCGGCATCACGTCAGGCGAATTGGGAGACAGGATCAACAAATCGCTGACCGAAAAACCGCTGCCGGCAGGTATCGACATGCGATGGACGGGTGACGCCGAGCGTCAGTCCGAGTCGTTTGGTTCGCTGGCCGCGGCGATCGTGGCGGCCGTGTTGCTGATGTACCTGGTGATGGTGGCCCTGTACAACAATTTCGTTTATCCTTTCGTGGTGTTGTTTGCCATCCCGGTTGCCTTTATCGGTGTGTTTCTTGCGCTCGCGCTTACCAAATCTTCGATGAGCATTTTTACCATCCTGGGGATGATCATGCTGCTGGGGTTGGTGTCCAAGAATGCGATCCTGATCGTCGATTTTGCCAACCATCGCAAAGAACACGGCGACAGCACCTGGACCGCATTGATCGCTGCCGGAAAAACGAGGTTGCGTCCCATCTTGATGACCACCCTGGCCATGGTGATCGGTATGATCCCCATTGCCACCAGCACGGCGGCAGGCAGTGAATGGAAAAATGGGTTGGCCTGGGTGCTTATCGGGGGACTCACCACAAGCCTCTGTCTCACTGTTTTTGTCGTACCGATGGCATACTACTGTATTGACCGGGTAGGCGACCTCTGGAGAAAGAGATTTCCAAAAAAAGAAGAAACCCTTTCCGGCACGGTTGTGTCGCATTGATCATCCTTTAACAAAATAAAAACATGGAAAATAGATCCGCACTTTCCATACGCGAGTTGACAGAGATCGTCCGCAATTGTCAATCCGCAGCAGAAATAGAACGCTTCATTTCAAACCTACGGACTGAATTCGATAGCCATCCCATTTCTGACCAGGCCTTTTTATTGGCCATGATCGGAGTCACTTTGATGACCATAACAGCAACACCTGATCCGGTAAATGACGCTGTCGGTGAGATGCATTTATCCCGATTGCTGAGTGTGATGAATTGGAGGGAGAGCGGCAATTTGAATTGACAATCGTCCCGGAGACGTACCCGAAGACTTTGCTTGTGGTTTTTACAAGGATGATATGATTATGCATTCATGTTAGTGCGATCAGCAATTTTCAGAAACAACACAGAAAATTTTAAATTAAAATACAAATTCACATGAACAAGGATAGTATTGCTACAAAAACGAATACGGAGTTTATATATCAGGCAGAAGGGGCTGTTTTGATCGTCCGGTTTCACGGGTTTCAGAAACCGGATGAGGCCGCGAAAGACAGCCAGGTACTGGCCCAAACCATCCGCCAGAAAAAAGTCCGATCGCTGTTGATCAACCAGCGGGATATCAAAGTGCTGTCGGGTGAAGTGCAGTCGTTGATTCTTGATAACGCTGCCAAGGTGGGCGACAGCGGAGTAAAGAGGGTCGCCGTAGTAGTGCCCGACGATGTTTTTGCGTTGGCAGCCGTTTCAAAAATTCACCATCAGTCTAAAACAGCCGGGGTGGCCGTTCAATTATTCTCCTCGGAATCGGATGGCTTGGAGTGGCTGCGCAAATCTTCATTACTGTAGTCACCGGTTGCCGCTTGGTAAACAACCGCAGCGACTATGCCCATTACAAGCGAAGTGGAAAGATGAAGACCGGTACGATTGGAATTTAAGGAGCCGGAACGGCTTTGCTCATACACCATCCTAATCCATCCCCCAGAGTGTGGCATGACAAAGACCATATTTGCATCTAATATTGTATGGACCTGCCGGTGCATGGATCATACTATATGAATCTCTTATTGGAGAATTCTCCCTACCTGACCGGAAGTTGAATGTTCTTGAGCTTTTCAGGGTCAATGATCGTGTTGATCCGTAGAATTTTTCCTTCGGGTGAAAGATCAAACACCTGGCAGCTTACCAGGGTTGTCCCGGAGTAGAACAGGAGCGAAGGCTCGTGATTGATTTCCGCGGGAATAATAGTGAAACCCGTCTGGTATTTGTCGTAGATATACAGTAAAAGACCCGAAACCTCGTGTGCGCCGGAAAGATATTTGGCGACAATGTTCATTTTAGTGCCACCGTCTGCGTGGAATGCGATGTCTTGCGAGAGCAGCGCTTCCAACTGCTCGATGTTCCGTGCGCGAATGGCAGCGATATAATGGTGGAGAATTTCGGAAGAGGAACCCGTTTTAGACTTGGTGTTGGCCGGCTGATGTTTCAGCTTTTCTTTGGCCCGGCTCAGTATTTTTCGTGACGTCTCAACGGTAGTCGAGAGCACGCCCGATATGTCTTCATGTGAGTAGCTGAAGGCCTCTTTTAAGATGAACACAGCCCGTTCTTTTGCCGTGAGTTGCTCGAGCAGAATGAGCATGGAGTAGGAAACGATATCTTTCAGGTCGGCTTGCGTATCGGCACCTTCGGTGGCTACAGGCTCTGGCAGCCACACATCGCCATAGCTCAACTTCTTCTTTTTGTTCTTGATGGTTATGGCTCGGTTGATGACACTCCGGATCAGGTAATTCTTTTCGTTCTCCACGTGCTCGTGGTTTGCCGTGAGAAAAGCAGACATGACGTCTTGTATAGCATCCTTGGCGTCGTCGGCCGAGCCAAGGATGTTATAGGCATATGGAAAAAGAACGCGTTGATAATCCTTCATTGGTCGCTCGCTAAGATTCCAGCCATTTGGATAATTTTTTAAACAGGAATGGCATCAGCAAAAATACCATAAAAGGTACTACGATGAGCGTGATGACCAGCGTTCTTAACGGCATGGGTTCGATGCGGTTAAAAATGTCGCCAAAAAGGCCGAACAGTAGGGTGAGGGTGGGGTAGATCGCTATCCAGGTGAGGACGGAGATCTTCCACCGTTTGGGCTGCTTTTTCATGTGTGGTCAAGGCGTTTAGTTAAAGACAGCGTGTGATGTGTGCAACAGGTTGAGCGCTTCAATGCGTGGCTCGGACTCCAGGTTTTCATCGCGTTGCTGCTGAAAGGAGAGGAAGGTCTTAAGTGCCAGAAATCTTTTCTGCGACGCGTCGTTGTTATAAATGGACAGGTGCGTGAAAGTCTTTCCATCTTCCGCGAGGAAAACATGGTAGCGCATGCCATGATCACCGATCGCTTTGACTTCATCTAAAAAGGCCTGGATGTTTTGGTTGTTCTTTTCTGCAAACTCCTGTGCTACGGTGTAGGTTACTTTAACTGCTTTCATATTTTTTGTTTGTTTCGCTTAAGACTAAACAGCCCAAAAAAACGTGACACGGTTTTACGAGAATTGTTGCTTTTTTTATAAATCACAGATAATCAGGCACCCACACCCTGCCTGCTGGGGATGCGCGGACAGCGAAAACAGGGATTGAACCGGTTCAGAATAGATAAGGACTGTGCGATGGCGATCGCGATGGGTTCCCCCAGGGCCTTGTTGCCCCTGTCGGTTACAACATCATCGAAAGGGCTGGTAATGAAGCTGCATCATTCGTATTTCAAACTATCGACTGGATTGGCTCGTGCCGATTTGAACGATTGAAGACCTATGGTTAGAAAAACCAGGATCAATGCCATGACGGTCACCACGATGTAGAGTGAATAATCCAGTCGGGTTTTGTATACAAAATTTTCCATCCATTGGGTCATCACCCACCATGAAACGGGGATGACCAACACGGCCGAAAAGACAACCAGGAGGAGAATATCTTTCGATAACAAGAAAAGAATATCCGGGATGTTTGCTCCCAACACTTTTCTGATCCCGATCTCTTTAACGCGCTGCGTTGCCGCAAAGGCCGATAAGCCAATCAAGCCCAGCAAGGAGATGAATAGGGATATACCGGATAAGATCGACAACAGCTTATGCTGCCGCAGATCGTCGTTGTATTGCTCGTTGAAGCGCTGATCGAGAAAGAAAAAGTTAAAGGGATGGCCGGGGGCATGCTGCGCCCATTTCGCTTCGATGTCGGAAATGGTTTGGGAGAGTTCGTCACCGTTCAGTTTGATGTGGAGATAGCCGCTCTCGCTATTCGTTCGAATGATCAGGAGAGGTTCGACCGCGTGGCGCAACGACTTGAAATTAAAATCTTCGACCACGCCAACAACATGTCCGGGGATGTCGCCATGAAAAAACTTCATGGCCTTTCCCACCGCGTGAGCACCCCAACCCAGCCGCTTGGCCGCCGTTTCGTTCACGATGTAGGGGGTTTCGTCATCGGCCACCGGGCCGGCCCTGAAATCATGACCCTCCGAGATCTTTAGGCCCATGGTTTTAACATAGTCCTCGCCAACGAAGATCACCGTATAGCCCGATTGCTTCATGCCCGAAGAAGTCTCCGCCCAGAAATTCATCGCTCCATCAACGTTCGCTCCCACCACTGTTCCCCCGGTGGTCACTCCGGCAATGTGGGGATTTT
>CBIHQM010000386.1:0-6897 GCA_966211885.1 uncultured Chryseolinea sp. | reverse complement strand
ACAAAGTGAGCCAGGGTATGCTGGACGAATTTGGACCGGAACGCGTCCTGGATACACCCATTTCCGAACTGGGCTTTGCCGGCATCGGCGTGGGAGCGGCCATGAACGGCCTTCGCCCCGTGGTGGAGTTCATGACCTTCAACTTCTCGCTGGTGGCGATCGACCAGATCATCAACGGTGCCGCCAAGATCCTTTCCATGTCGGGCGGCCAATACAGCGCCCCCATGGTATTCCGTGGCCCTACAGGCAACGCGGGCCAACTGGGTGCCCAACACTCCCAGAACTTCGAGAACTGGTTTGCCAACACCCCTGGATTGAAGGTCGTGGTGCCTTCCAACCCCTACGACGCAAAAGGCCTCCTGAAGTCGTCCATCCGCGACAACGACCCCGTGATCTTCATGGAGTCGGAAGTGATGTATGGCGACAAGATGGAAGTGCCCACAGAAGAATATCTCATTCCCCTTGGCGTGGCAGACATCAAGAAGCCCGGCACGGATGTGACCATCGTTTCGTTTGGCAAGATCATGAAAGTGGCCCTGGCCGCTGCCGCCGAGCTGGAAAAAGACGGCATCTCCGCCGAAGTGATCGACCTCCGTTCGGTGCGCCCCATCGACTATGCAGCCATCGTGGAGTCGGTGAAAAAGACCAATCGCCTGGTGATCGTGGAAGAGGCCTGGCCCCTGTCCTCCATCGCTACGGAGATCACCTACCACGTGCAAAAGCATGCCTTCGATTACCTGGACGCCCCCATCCAACGCGTGAACAGCTTCGACGTGCCCCTGCCCTACGCACCCACACTCATTGAAGCCATCCTGCCCAACGTCAGCAAGACGATAAAGGCTGTGAAAGGAGTGATGTACAGAGATTAAGATTTAATTCTTTTAGTTTAACATAGAGAGGCTGCTCAAGAGGCAGCCTCTTCTCGTTCGTTCTAGATTTGACTCGGAGTATACCCTGACCGTTGGTGATGATGTAAGAAAAGCTCCTCTGTATTTCTCAAGCTAACAGGATGCTCCACGCTTCCTCTACACGGCCTTGCTTCAAGTAAGCTTGCGCCAGCCGGTGAACAGCCTCTCCACCTTTTGTCCGGGCTTGGAGAAAATCCGGTTGGTTTCGGATGGTCTGAAGAGACAACTCACCTGGCAATTTTTCAACGTTACCCAGCATGCCGAGGTCATTTCCGGTGAGGACTTTACTGAGCCGGATATGTTCCGGGATTTGATCAACACCGATGCCAATGGTCTGCAAGGGCTTGGGCACTTTAAAAATCGATTCCGGTCCCACACGACAATACCAGTCGCCGCCCAGCCGGGCCACGGCGTCGAGCTTGAAGGGATCGATCTTCCCTTGTTCATCGAGGATCTCCTCTTTGATGTGCATCAGCATCACCTGGCAGAGCACGAGGTTGCCGGCACCGGCCTGGTCGCCCGTGGCAATGACCTGTGTCACCTTACATTCCAGCGACACCGGCGCTTCACCCACGCGTGGAGGCTTGACCAGGGTGGAAGCCACGGGCGTGAGCCCAGCCTTCACAAATTCGTTGACCCCGCGTGGATATTCAACGCTGGCCAGGGAGGCTTGCTGCACCATGGCGTGGTTCACGATGTTGATGACCACTTCCGGCACCTCCAGCACGTTTTCATACGTGTCCTTGGTCGTGTTGTCGCGTCCTCTCCGGGAAGGCGAGAAGATCAGGAGGGGCGGATTGTAGCCAAAGCAATTGAAGAAGCTGAAGGGGCTCAGGTTCACCTTACCGCTTTTATCGACCGTGCTGGCGAAAGCGATCGGCCGTGGGGTGATAGCGCCCAGCAGGTATTGGTGGAGTTGAGGCAATGGTATTTTTGTGGGATCCAGGGTCAGCATAACATCAGGGCATGGGTGTGATATCCTTATTGGCAGGAACACCGGGGTTGAGCGGCGACTCTGGGAAGACTTCATCCGGTTTGGGGAGTTTCACCAGCGCATAGGTGAAAAGCACGATCAGTAGTGTAGGCAACAGGTAGGCACCAAACCGAAAACGCAACCCCGTGTGGCTGTAGGTCCAGGTCGAAAAATCCATACCTGTTTTGACAAGCGCGGCAAAAGAAACGACTATGAGGAGGGCCAGCACGATGGTTCCCAGCGCCCGCTTCAACGTTCTCCGTTTCACCAAAAAGCTGACCAGCTCGGCAAGAAGAAACGCGATGACCACCACGATAGACACGGTGAGCAACGTGCGGGGAAAGCTTCGCAGGTAGTGATACTTATAAATGATCAAGCCGATCTTGCCCAGCAAATTGGGCTTTGAAAGCAGAAAGCTGTCCAGGATGACCAATGCGATGAGGAAGAAATAAAATGACAGTTTGCGCATACACGTTTTCGTTTATAGCGAGGGAAGTATTTTGCCACTGCAGGCTCCAAAGCCAATGCGAACCCCGTCGCGTTCGGCGCAGGCGTGCAGCGTCACCGTGTCGCCGTCGCGCAGGAACGTGCGCTCGGTGCCGTCGGCCATGTGAAGGGATTTTTGTCCATTCCAGGAGAGCTCCAGCAGCGAGCCGAACGAACCGGGCGACGGGCCGCTGATCGTGCCCGATGCATAGACATCGCCGACTTGTATGTTGCAGCCGTTCACGGTGTGGTGGGCGAGTTGTTGATTTACATTCCAATACATGTACTTGAAATTCGTCCGGCACACCACGGATGCCTCCACGCCCTCGGGCTGGATGAGCGCCTCCATCACAATATCAAAATTCTTTTTTCCCGCATAAGAAAGATACGGAAGCACGTGCGGATTTTGCGATGGCCCTTCCACCCGAAAGGGCTCCAGGGCGTCCATCGTGACAATCCAGGGCGACAGGGTCGATCCAAAGTTCTTTCCTAAGAAAGGGCCCAGGGGAACATATTCCCATTGCTGGATGTCGCGTGCAGACCAATCGTTGAACAAGGCAAAACCGGCGATATGGTCCTCGGCTTCGTGGGTATGAATAGGATGACCCAACGCTGTTTCACTACAGGTGATAAAGGCCATCTCCACTTCAAAATCCAATTTATGCGAAGGGCAAAAAACGGGTGGCTCCTCTCCCATCTTCACCTGGCCGCGCGGCCGGCGAATGGGTGTGCCCGACACCACGATGGAAGAAGCGCGACCGTGGTAGCCCACGGGCAAATGTTTCCAGTTGGGGAGCAATGCATTTTTCGGATCGCGAAACATAGACCCCACGTTGGTGGCGTGTTCCTCGCTGCTGTAGAAGTCCGTGTAGTTCGGCACGCGAACCGGCAAGAGCAAAGTCGCAACGTTTTGAGGGATCAATACCTTGTTTACACTTTCGTGTGATGATAGTTCTTTGTTGTCGTGACGCAGTAACAGCGAAATCCGCTCCCGCACATTGCGTATCGTTTTCTTCCCCAAGGCAAAAAAGTCGTTGAGAGTAGATTGATTAAAAATACCGGATGGCAAATTCAGCGCCTTGAAAAATCCTAGCTCCGCTAAAGCCGCCAGGTCCACGATCGCGTCACCTATCGCCACGCCTGCCCGCGGCGAGGTGCTGGCCGTGCGGAAAATGCCGAAGGGCAGGTTTTGGATGGGGAAGTCGCTGTGCGGGGGCACAGGCACCCAGCTTTTAAGAATAGGGTCGTTTGGGTTGGTCATACAAAAGCCAAGTTAGCCATTTCTCAAAACTGATCTTCAACTCGTCGTGATCAAATCGATAAATCAAATGCAAAGCGCTAATTTGCCCCGCTAACAAAAGGAATGCGCCAGACCGGCGTACTCTCGCGACGTATCCAGACCCCTTAATTTTTTTCATGAGCGATACCCAATTTCCACCGTCATTTGAGCTGCGCATGCGCGAGCAATTGGGTATGCGCTGGGATGACTTCAGCGCGGCCCATCAGCAACCTTCGCCGGTGAGCATTCGACTCAATGCAGCCAAACTGCAGCGTCCACCCGCCGGCGCCCTGCCCGTGCCCTGGACTACGTCGGGATATTACCTGAACGAACGCCCCTCCTTCACACTCGACCCGCATTTTCATGCGGGTGCCTATTATGTTCAGGAGGCCAGTTCCATGTTCCTGGAACAAGCCTTTCGGCAGGTGGTAGATGCACAGAAAGGCATCAATGTGCTGGACCTTTGTGCGGCGCCCGGTGGCAAGTCAACACATTTGCTCAGCCTGATGAATGAACAAAGTCTGCTGGTGTCCAATGAAGTGATCCGGTCCCGGGCGAACGTGCTGGCCGAGAACATACAGAAGTGGGGCTATGGAAATGCCGTGGTCGTGCACAATGATCCGCAGGATTTTCAGCGCCTCCCGGGTTTCTTTGATGTGATGGTGATCGATGCCCCCTGTTCGGGCGAGGGATTGTTTCGCAAGGACAAGCACGCTATGGAAGAATGGTCGCCCGACAACGTGGCCCTCTGCTCCAAACGGCAACGCCGCATCCTGAGCGATGTGTGGCCCGCCCTGAAAACCGGTGGCCTCCTCTTCTACTCCACCTGCACCTACAACCCCGACGAAAACGAAGACAACCTGGAATGGCTTCGACAAGAACACGATGTGGAATTCGTACCGCTGATGTTGAATGAACAATGGGGCGTTGAGGCTGTCGACCACCACGGCATCCCCGGCTATCGGTTCTATCCACACCGCGTAAAAGGGGAAGGTTTTTTCCTTTGCGTAGTCCGCAAAACAGAGGAGGCGCGGGAAAGCCGGGTGAGACATAAAAATTCGTTCACCGGTCCTTCAAAAAAAATAATCGAACAACTTAGTGCCTGGGTAAAAAACGGCGCCGAAAAAACATTCATCCTCCGGCACGACCAGGTGCAATGCTTTCCCCAAAATAAAACGCCAGACATCGACTTCCTCGCTAAAAATCTCTACCTCATCACGGCCGGCATCGTCATGGCCACGGTGAAGCACGAAAAACTTATTCCCGAACATCCCCTGGCTTTGTCAATAGACCTGCAACCGGAAAACTTCCTCCGGCTTGACGTGGGCCTCCCGGAGGCGCTACAATATTTACGAAAAGAACCCTTGACGATCTCCACAGAAAAAAAGGGATTCACCCTCATCTATCACAACGACATCCCCCTGGGCTGGGCAAACGTGCTGGATAATCGCATGAACAATCTTTATCCTTCTGATTGGAGGATCCGAAAAGGGTCGTGACAACCCACTTCTTCGCAGAAGATTTTGTCGTGATCAGCTACTGTGGTGTCGACTAAAAAAGAATGGCCGGTCAGAAAACCCGACCGGCACATTCTCCATAAACCAACCGTTGTTTATATTTTAGAAGGCCTGAATAGATTCCAGAATACCATCCGGCAATGCCACTCCGCTAAAAAATATACCGACGCAAAAAACTTTATCATGAAAGGAAGCCCGCTGGATCGCCATGGGCAGGGAACTTACCGACAGGGACGTGAAGGCAGCCGTAAACAGGAGCACCATCACAACCACCACGACCGTCGACTGAAAAACAAAGATTGACAACATACTGGCCATGATCAGCGCAAAGCTGATCCAGAAAGATCTTTCCAGCCCGTATTTGTTCACCAGGTTGCTCACGGGCCACGAGATGAGTGCGGAAAGAACCAGGATGTTCACCAGGATGATCTTGCCCTGCCAACCGTTGAACAGAACGCCGAGCTTGGCTTCCAGTATGTCCGGGAACAAGTTGAACAACACCGTGGTGGCCGTGCCGAGCACGACGCCCATAAAGAATATAAAACCGTAGCTGGACTTTTCCTCAAGGGGTGCGGCCGCTGGAGATTCGTCCTTCTTTTCTTCGTGCAGGGAAAACAGCGTAAGCGAATTCTTCTTCAGTGCCAATCCCGAAACAAAAACGACTGCGCCGCCCGAAATAAACGTGAGCGGGGCGCCGATGTAGTCAATGATGTCGACGATGACCGGTTCAACGGCATAGATGAGGTTGGCCACGATGGTGAGGATGGCCATGGCGCGGGGCAGTTTATCGACGGGCGAGAAAAGCTCCATGGTCGACAACGCCGGGCTGGTGAAAATGCTCATGGCAATGAGCCAGAAAATGATGAGCACCGGCAATATCCAGCGGAAGATCTCGCCGGGATTGGTGAACAGGGTGAACGCCACGGCCATAAAGACCATGGAAGCAAAGCTGATCCCCGCGGTGATCACAGGAATGCGGTGACCCTGTTCGAACCGGTAGCGGTCGCCTATTTTGCCCGCCAGAGGTGGCGTGACCACCAGGATCACGGCTTGGGCCAGTGTGAGCAGGAACGTGAAATCATCGAAATGGAACTGGACCAGCAGTTTGGGCTGGTAGTTCTGGTAGGCGATCCAACCGATAACGATCGAGCCGTATAGCGCGGCCAGACTCAGCATTTGTTTCCATTGGATGGACTCCTTTTCAGGAGCCAGCAGTACAGCTTCCATGAGCTTGGGTTCGTTTGACATGCGATATACGAGGTATTGTAAAGGCCGGGATTTCGGAGGGCGGGAATTCCGTATTCAGGCCAATTTCTTTATTTTTACGCCCATTTTGAATCATTTTCAACCAACTGTACCGCCGTCGCCCCATGCTATCAACCAAATACAACCCTTCTGAAGTAGAAAATAAGTGGTACAGCTACTGGATGGAGCACGGTTTCTTCCATTCCGAGCCCGATCCCTCCAAGGAACCGTATTGTATCGTCATACCCCCCCCAAATGTAACCGGTGTGCTCCACATGGGCCACATGTTGAACAATACCATCCAGGACATCCTGGTGCGAAAAGCCCGGATGCAGGGCAAAGAGGCCTGTTGGGTGCCCGGAACGGACCATGCCTCCATTGCGACGGAGGCCAAAGTGGTGGCCATGCTACGGGAACGGGGCATAAAAAAATCGGACCTCACCCGCGAGGAGTTCCTGAAGTATGCCTGGGAATGGAAAGAAAAATATG
>CBIHQM010000385.1:0-6916 GCA_966211885.1 uncultured Chryseolinea sp. | reverse complement strand
AAGGAAGCGCGCCAGGGCGGGAAGATCCTGGAGGTGGACCATATCTCCAAGAAGTATGCCACATTACCTATCGTGAATGACTTCTCGTATGTGTTCAAGAAAAACGACCGCATTGGTGTAGTGGGCAAAAACGGAATAGGCAAGTCGACGTTTCTGGATATGCTCGTGGGTAAGTCGAAGCCAGATAAAGGCGAGGTTATGCCCGGGCTTACCACGAAATTCGGATATTTCACACAGGAGTCCATCGCCCTCAATCCGGCCAATCGTTTGATCGAGGAGGTGAAAGAGATTGCCGAGTTCATTACCATGGCCGATGGCTCGCAAGTGTCGGCCTCCAAATTCCTCGACATATTTTTGTTTCCCCCCGAAAAACAATACAACTACATCAGCAAACTGAGCGGGGGAGAGAAGAAGCGGTTGCAATTGTTGAAATTGTTGGTGACCAGTCCAAACTTCCTCATTCTCGATGAACCCACGAACGATTTCGACATCGACACGCTCAATGTGTTGGAAGATTTCCTGGAGAAATTTTCAGGATGTCTGTTGTTGGTGAGCCATGACCGCTATTTTATGGATCACCTTGTGGACCAACTTTTTGTTTTTGAAGGCGACGGAAACATCCGACTCTTCAACGGCAATTATTCTGACTATCGCGACTGGCTCGACGATCAGCAATCCGCCCCTGAAGTTAAGCCTGCAAAATCCACAGTCTCAGCTGAGCCCGTTTCTTCCCCGACAAAAAAGAAACTTAGCTATAAAGAAAAGCAGGAGTTCGATGCCCTTCAGCAGGAAATCGATGCATTGGAAAAAAGAAAAGCCGAACTGGACGGTCATCTCAATGCCGGCAGCAACGACCATCAGCAGTTGATCATGTGGGGAGAAGAGTTGCAAAAAACCATCGACAACCTGGAATCCAAGACGCTTCGTTGGCTTGAACTGTCGGAGATGATGGAATGATCTTACGCCTGGGCTTTAGTCCTGAGACTCGATGCTAAGGACTAAAAGGCTAAGGCGGTGTCTTTGCGGTGAACTTTTTCTGAGTTAAGTTTACTTCATCGCCAAGACCATGAAAACCTGCACGACGACCTTCATCCTGACCCTTTGTATTCTCCAAGCCAATGCGCAGCCCGGTCCCTCCACACAGGCCACCGCCGCATTGAAATTCACCAAGGTTCAGGTCGCTTCAGAGAACTTTGAGTCCGCCGAGGTCTTCGATGTAAATGGTGATGCACATCCTGACATTATTTCGGGCAGCTATTGGTACAAGGGTCCTGATTTCAAATTCAAATATTTTATTGGTGATGTTCGCAGGGAGGGAGAATACTATGACGATTTCTCCACTATTCCATACGACGTGAACGAAGACGGCAAAATGGATTTCATCACCGGTGGCTGGTGGGGCAATAACATTCGTTGGCGTGAAAATCCGGGCAACGAAGGACCATGGCCTGAACACATCATCGCCACCACGGGCAATGTGGAAACTACGCGGGCCTGGGATGTAGACGGCGATGGTAAGCTGGAGATTGTGCCCAACACGCCGGGGAAAGCTTTGTACTATTATCAGAAAGACAACGGAAAACCTACCTTCACCGCGCACAAAGTGATCGATCAACACGGCCATGGCCTCGGCTTTGGCGACGTGAATGGTGACGGACGAGGCGATTTTATCATTAGCACCGGCTGGGTGGAAGCGCCGGCAACATCAGACGGCAGTTGGATTTTTCATGCCGAGTTTGACATCGGCCAGGGCAGTGTACCCATGATTGTGGCCGATGTGAATCAAGACGGACTGAGCGATTTCATTGTTGGCCATGCCCACGATTACGGGTTGGTTTGGTACGAGCAAAAAATGGAGAAGCGAACCCGCCGATGGATCCAGCACCCCATTGATCTTTTGCACTCACAATTTCACGCCATGCTTTGGACCGACCTTGACGAAGACGGTCGCAACGAACTCATTACCGGCAAACGCTATCGCGCCCACAATGAAAAAGACCCCGGCACTTTCGACGATATCGGGTTATATTATTTTGTTTGGAATGGGGAAGGTTTCACGAAGCAGATCATTTCCCATGGCCCTTTGGGAGACGGAAAAGGAACCGGAATCTATTTTGCCGTTGCCGATGTAGATGGCAATGCCTGGAAAGATATCGTAGTGGCCGGTAAGGATGGGTTGTTTGTGTTTTATAGTCATGGATGGAAGTAGCCCGCTACGGTTGGGCGTTCCTGATTTTACTATTCTTCTTCCCGTATAAAAAGTAAATGGCCAGCCCGATCAACAACCAAACGACCAACCTGATCCAGGTGTCGCGGGGAAGGGATATCATCATCGCTACGCAGGTAACAATGCCCAATATCGGCACGACCGGAACCCAAGGTGTACGAAATGCCCGGGGCAGTTCCGGTTGCCGGTATCGCAGAATAATGACACCCAGGCACACCATGATGAAAGCCAGCAACGTACCAATGCTGGTCATCTCACCGACGACGCGAATCGGAACGAAGCCCGCAAACAGACTGATGAAGAGTCCAAGAAGCATGTTGCCTTTATAGGGCGTCTGAAATTTAGGGTGAACCTGCGAAAAAAGTTTTGGCAACAAACCATCGCGGCTCATGGAAAAGAACACACGGGACTGCCCCAGGAGATCGACAAGGATCACTGAAGTATATCCGATGATGATCGCCATGATGATGGCTTGCGCCATCCAACCGTACGGCGTTTTTTCGATGGCGATCGCAACGGGTGCCGCACTGTCTTTAAACTCGGTGTAGTGGGCTAGCCCCGTCATCACAAAACTGAATACACCAAAGAGTAAGGTGCAGATGATCAGGGACCCAATGATGCCGATGGGCATGTTGCGCTGCGGATTCTTTGCCTCTTGTGCCATGGTCGCGACGATGTCGAAACCGATAAATACGAAGAACACCACGCCAGCCCCACGGAAGATACCGCTCACCCCAAACTCGCCGAACGTGCCGGTATTTTCCGGAATGTAGGGAACGAAGTTGTCGGGATTGATATAATTCCAACCCAGTGCGATGAACACGATCACCACACCGATCTTCAGGGAAACGACGATGATGTTATACAAAGCCGACCCTTTCGTGCCCCGGATAATGAGCGCCGTGATGATGACCACGATGAGCACCGCAGGAACATTGATCCATCCGGTCACGACACTCCCATTCGGAAGGGTCACCGTCTCGAACGGAGAATGCAGCAATTGAGCGGGCAAATAGATATTGTATTTGCTCAGAAACCTGACCAGGTATTGCGACCAGCTGATCGCCACGGTCGCCGCGCCCACCGAATATTCCAACACAAGATCCCACCCGATGATCCATGCAAAGAACTCTCCCAGGGTCGCGTACGCATAGGTGTAGGCGCTCCCCGCCACGGGAACCATAGATGCAAATTCCGCATAACATAAAGCGCTGAAAGCACAACCGATGGCGGCGATAATGAACGACAGCGTAACGGCCGGACCGGCGTGATTGGCGGCCGCAATGCCCGTGAGGGAGAAAAGACCCGCACCAATGATCACCCCAATCCCGATGGCGATGAGGTTGATGGCCCCCAGACTTCTTTTCAGGGTTTGCGTACCCGTTTCCGCAGCTTCACGTTGGAGGGCTTCAATAGATTTCCGGATCATATTAAAAATGGCGTTCGCGGCAAAAATAGTCTATTAAACTGATAGACTTCTAATTTTTTTTCATTTTCATGGAAGCGTGAAATAGCGATGGCGTATGGAAATAACAATATTTCGCCCGGCATAGGGAAGGACGATACTATTTTTTGTTTTTTCTATATTACTCCCTAAATCCTTCTGAAACCATGAAGCCTTACTTGTTAATTCTTTTCACATCTATGACCCTTTATACATTTGGCCAGAAAACCTTACCCTTATACGAAGGCCAGATACCGAATAGCAAACCCAGTGTAGACAAAGAAAAAACCTCGATCAATGGAGGCATAACCGTGGTCGATCAGATCACCAAACCCACGCTGAGTATTTATCTGCCCAACGAAAAATCCGCGACGGGCGCAGCCGTTATTATTTATCCAGGCGGTGGATATTGGGTCAACGCCATAGCGCACGAAGGGATAGACGTGGCCCGGAAATTGAATGACATGGGGATTGCTGCCTTCGTGCTCAAGTACAGAATTCCAAACGATGAAACGATGGTGAATCGTGAGATCGGCCCGCTGCAGGATGCCCAGCAAGCCATCCTCACCGTTCGGCAGCATGCACGGGAATGGAAGATCGACCCCCAACGAATCGGCATCATGGGCTTTTCTGCAGGCGGCCACCTGGCGTCAACAGCAGGAACGCATTATGCCAGCCCTGTCATCGACAACCCAACCAAAACCAGCTTGCGGCCGGATTTTATGATCCTTGTCTATCCCGTGATCAGTTTCCAGGACAGCATCTGTCATAAGGGATCTCGCGAGCAACTTATCGGTAAAACACCGTCCAAAGAAAAAATCGATTGGTACTCCAACGAACTTCAAGTGACCGCAGACACGCCACCCACATTCCTTGTTCACGCCAGCGATGACGAAGTAGTGAAGCCGGAGAATAGCATTGTTTTCTATGAGCAACTGATTCACCACAACGTGCCGGCCGAATTGCACATCTACCAAAAAGGAGGGCACGGCTTTGGACTGTTTAATAAGACCACAGACGATGTATGGCTCGATCGCTGCAAAGCCTGGCTGTCGGCCAATGGTTGGTTAAAGCAAGTAGCAGCAAAATGAACGTTCAACACCTGTGATGGAAATCGTAATTACAGACGGTTATACCCTTAATCCCGGCGACCTCGACTGGAGCGGGATTCAAGCATTGGGAAACGTGCGCTATCACGACCGAACGGCGCCAGAAGACATAGCAGACCGATGCCGTCATGCCGAAATTATCGTAACGAATAAAACCCCGATAAATGCCCACACACTTGAGCAAGCAACCAAACTGAAGTTGGTCGCCGTAACGGCTACCGGTTATAACATAATTGATGTTGCGGCAGCTCATATAAAAGGGGTTGCCGTCTGCAACGTGCCCGCTTATGGCACCGACTCTGTAGCGCAACACACCATAGCGTTAATGCTGGAACTCACCAACCACGTTGGTGAAAACAGTCGTAGCGTGTCCCAGGGCGATTGGTCCACGGCTAGCGATTGGTGTTACTCTGCCAGCCCTTTGATTGAACTCAGTGACAAGGTGCTCGGGATAGTAGGCTTTGGGAGAATCGGTCAACGCACGGCAGCGATAGCACAGGCACTTGGTATGAATGTTATTTTCTACAGTCCGTCAAAAAAATCATTTCCAGCGAAGCAGGTATCACTGGAAACACTTTTTCGCGAAAGCGATTTTATATCGCTGCATTGCCCACTAACGCCAGACAACATCGGCTTTGTGAACCAGGCCTTGCTTTCACTTATGAAACCGACCGCCTTTTTGATTAATACCTCGCGCGGCCAACTCATCAATGAAATGGATCTGGCCACGGCACTGAAACAAGGTACATTAAAAGGAGCCGCACTTGACGTGTTGAGCCAAGAGCCTCCACCAGCTGGTCATCCTCTGACGGGTGTGAAGCATTGCATCATCACACCGCATACGGCGTGGCTAAGCGTCGAAGCCCGGAGCAGAATACTAAATACCACGATTGAAAATATAAAACATTTCCTCGAAGGCTCACATCAAAACCTCGTGACTGCCCGGTAAAATTGCCCTTTAGACGCAATATCACCTTAAAGAATAAAAGACAGGAGGTACACCATCAACAAAGTTGTAAGTCCCATGCCGATGGTGGCCACCGTGTAGACTTTTAGCATGGGCGCCATCGCCACGCCCCCGAATCGCGAGATTACCCAGAAATAGGCATCGTTGGCATGCGAGATCATCATCGACCCACCACCCATTGCCAGTACGCACAGTAACTTGCCGTTTTCGGTATCCATCCCCAATGCCGGCAATAGTGGGAAAGTAAGAGAAGCAGCGGTAAGAATAGCTACAGTGGATGAACCCTGCGCAGTCTTCAATAAAAATGTAAGCAAAAACGGAAACAAAATACCGAGATGCTGTAGGGGAAGCACCTCGCTGAAATGATCGCCGATCTTCGTGGCCGCCAGCACATGGCCAAAGGCCCCACCCGCACCGATGATCACCAAAATGCCTCCGGATTTTTCCACCGCTTCACGAAACATGACGGAAACCGTTTCGCGATCGCGATTTCCCTTTCCAATAAAACAAAGAACAAGGCCAATCACCAGGGCGATGGAAGGATCGCCAACAAACGCTAGCACCTGAGCAAACGACGAAGTTTGTGTCGGCGTGACCAGGAAAGATTTCAATCCGATCAAGAGTATGGGAACCAATAGCGGTAGGAGAGACGATAGCACGCCGTAATGTTTTGGCGGGACTTCGGCTTCAACGCTTTCAGTTTCTTCGGAAAATGCTGCGGACTTTCCTGCGTACACGGCCCAGCCGTAGCCGACAAGCATCGCCGGCAACGCGACGGGAATCCCCAAAAGTAATACCCTGCCAAAATCGACGCCGATAATTCCCGCCGCCGCCGCTGCGCCCGGATGAGGCGGGATAAGACAATGCACGGCATACAATCCCGTGGCCAGGCAGGCCGAGACGGATGCTGTGGCGAGCCCTGCTTTGCGCGCCAAAGAGTTGCTGAGGCCGCTCAATACGATGAAGCCGGAGTCGCAAAAGATGGGCATGCCCACGACGAACCCCGTGATGCTCATCGCGAATGCGGCATTACGCGCACCGACGGTCCGTAAAATGAAGCCTGCGATGGCGGTAGTCCTTCCCGTGCGCTCCAACATGATTCCCAACGCCGTTCCTAGCACAATGATAAAACCCAGCGATTTCATGACCTGCCCAAAACCATCTTTCAT
>CBIHQM010000384.1:0-6924 GCA_966211885.1 uncultured Chryseolinea sp. | reverse complement strand
TACAACAGAACGCAGGACAGTCGGAAGTCAAACGACCATCAATGTCACACTGACCGCGGACCTTCAAAAGCTGGCCGAGGTGGTGGTGGTGGGTTACGGCGTGCAAAAGAAAGTGAATCTCACCGCCGCGGTAGCCACGATTTCAGCGGAAGACATGGTCTCGAGGCAATCGCCCAACACGATTTCGCTTTTACAGGGCCGTACGCCCGGGCTTCAGATCGTCCAGAATTCAGGGCAGCCGGGCCTGGAGAACAACGACATACGCATCCGCGGGCAAAGTACCTTCAGTAATGCGGGGAACAACCCCCTCATATTGATCGATGGCGTGGAAGGCCGTATGGATTTGCTGAACCCGAATATGATCGCCGATATTTCCGTTTTGAAAGATGCTGCTTCTGCTGCCGTCTACGGATCACGTGCCGCCAATGGCGTAATCCTGGTGACTACCAAAAAAGGGAAGGAAGGCCGTTTGAATATCGATTATAGCTATACGTACTCGAGTATGAAACCCTCCATGAAGGTGGACCGGGTTACCGATGCAGTGGCGTATATGGAGTTGATGAACAAAGCGATTGATCATTCCGGCAAACAACCTACCTGGTATTACACACCCGAAATGATCCAGCCGTACCGTGACAATCCGAATTCGGCGCAATACCCCAGCTATGACTGGACCAATGCGCTGATCCGCACGGCACCGATGCACAAGCACTTTCTGAGCTTGAGCGGCGGCAAAGGTGGTACCACCTTCAACGCCGGCCTGGGTATTTTGGATGAGACCGGCATGCTGTTGGCGACGGGCTACAAACGCTACGATGCCCAGATCAACTTCAAAACCGAGCTGAGCAAGTTTGTTACTTTCGGCAGCGATATCTCGATCGCCCGCGGCAAACGGACCGATACGGCGATAACGGCGGGGAGCACGATTGCAGACCTGATCGATTTTAACGCGTCGGAAGACCAGATGCTGTCGGCCTACGCTGCGCCGCCCGTTGCCACACCCTGGCTGCCCGACGGAAGCGGAAGGTTCACGGCCTACGCCTATCCGAACCATGGCGGTAACAAAAACCCGATAGCGATTGCCACCGATGGCGGCGGCAAACGAGCGGACAACACCTACCTGTTGTTCAGCCCTTACCTGAATTTCAAAATCCTCCCGGGCTTAACGGCAGATGTCCGTGGCGCGTTTAAGTTCCAGGAAGAAATGATCAAAGCCCTGATCGTTTCATCGTATGGTAATGAGTTTTTCCCGGATGCCAACGGTGTTTATAAAGCGAATGCCTCGGTCTGGAACGGTGGAACCAACTCGCTGGCCCAGCGCAACGCGCGTGAGAACCAATACACCGCGTATGCCACGTTGAGATATGACAAAACGTTTGCCGGTGTGCACCATTTCACCGGCATGGTGGGATATCAGCAGGAGAACTATCGCTACGACCGCCTGGAGGCGTATCGCACCAAGCTTCCCTCCAAGACGCTATGGGATCTGGCTGCCGGAGCCGCGGCAGCGCAAAGCACCAGCAGCAATTCCTACGAATGGGCGACGCAATCCGTTTTCGGACGAATAAACTATGACTACAAAGACAAGTATCTGGTGGAATTCAGCTTCCGTGATGATGCTTCTTCCCGTTTCCCGAGTGATAACCGCATGGCCTTTTTCCCTTCCGTATCGGCGGGATGGCGTTTGACGCAGGAGTCGTTCATGTCGAACGTGAGCTGGATGGATGAATTGAAGCTCAGAGGGTCGTGGGGGCAACTGGGTAACCAGAACATCGGTAATTACCCGTATCAGAATTCTTTGAGTATATCCAGTGAGGGCACTGAACAGCTGGATTATAATTTTGGTGGTACGATCGCGCAGGGTGTTTCCAAGCGCACCACGAATAATACAAAAATCAAATGGGAGACTACCTCCGTTGCCGACATCGGTCTTGACTTCTCTTTATTCCATTCGAAAGTATTCGGATCGGTCGACTGGTATGAAAAGAGAACCTCGGATATTCTCCGGGCACTGCAGGTTCCCGACCACATGGGGCTGAGAGCACCTACCATCAACGATGGCATCATGAAAAATACGGGATGGGAATTTATTCTCGGCCATAAAAACCAGATCGGTAAGTTCGGTTACAGCATCAGCGCCAACCTTGAAACATACAAGAATACCCTGGTTCGCTATGGCAATCGTGAAATCGTAGGCACCAATATCCGGCAGGAAGGTTTACCCTTTAATGAGTACTACCTCCTGGTTCAGGATGGCGTTTATCAGAATCAGGCAGAAATCGACAACGGACCTACACCGTCGTACACCTCAGGGCTCCTTCCCAAACCCGGAGATCTGAAATTCAAGGACATCAGTGGTCCCGATGGCGTGCCCGATGGTCGTGTAGATCTTACCTACGACCGCGTGCCGGTCAAAGGCGCATTTCCCAAATTCAACTATGGGTTTAACGTTACGGCTACCTACGGAAGCTTCGACCTGACCGTTTTTGTTCAGGGCGTGTATGGTCGCAAAACATTTGTAAAAGATTGGGGTGTTTCGCCTTTTAACCAGGCTGCGGCGCCTCCAAGCTGGTGGGCAACCAAGGCGTGGGATGGCGAAGGTACCTCGAACACCATTCCTGCCGTATACGTCGACTCCCAGTATACACCCAACAATCAAAACTCTACATTCTGGCTGGGTAACTCGTCTTACCTGCGCATAAAGAATGTGCAGTTGGGATATACACTCCCAGCAGCCTGGAGCCAAAAAGTGAAGATGCAGCATCTCCGCGTATTTGCATCGGGGGATAACCTGTATACGTTTACCAAGTTCTTCAAGGGTCTCGATCCTGAACGTGCGGCGCAACCCATACCGTCAACCGCGTCGTCGTTCGGAAACCAATTCAACAGCACAAGCACATCGGTACCGACCCGGGCGGCAATCTTTCCTCAGCCGACGATCTACTCTTTTGGTGTAAGAGCTACCTTCTAATTCAACACGTATGAAAAAGAATATAATATTAAAATTGTTATGCATGGCGATGGCCACGGTGTTCATGGCGTGCAGCGATTTCCTGGATAAGAACCCGCTAACACAGCTGGATAGCGACACCTTCTGGAAAAACGAACAGGATGTGCA
Source organism: uncultured Chryseolinea sp. (assembly GCA_966211885.1). Classification (GTDB taxonomy): domain Bacteria; phylum Bacteroidota; class Bacteroidia; order Cytophagales; family Cyclobacteriaceae; genus Chryseolinea. Next base: position 3,806 of record CBIHQM010000384.1, on the reverse strand, counting down.
AGCCGCGCTGACCGCCACCTACTCGACACACCGCACCAGCATTTTTGGCTCCGTGCGTGGCGCCAACGGGGTGGCTATGGACATCGAATCGCTTTCCGACAACGCCATCACGGCATCTAGCTACGTCAGCTATGGCACCATCCTGCAGGGAGGCGTCAGCCCCAGCAGCGGTGGGGCGATCAACCAGTTCTGGTCCGACTGTTACGACGGCATAGCCAAGTGTAACTATTTCCTGGATAATATCGACGACGCTAAAAGCTTTTTGACCGATGCGAATTACACCAAGTACAAAAGCGAGGCCTTGTTCAACCGTACCTATTATTACAATGAGCTGGTGCAGAAATATGGCGACGTGCCACTGGTACTCTATACGTCAACGATTGACAGTGTTGGCCAGCTCAAAGCCAAGCCCCGTTCTCCCAAAGCAGATGTGGTTGCCAGGATGTTGAAGGATATCGATGTGGCCATTGCCGGGTTACCGGCCGATCGCTATAACGATGGCCATGCCGTGAAAGGCAGTGCCATTATGCTGAAGGTTCGGATTTTAATGAACAACCAGCGCTTTACCGAAGCGGCGGATGTAGCGTGGTCGTTGATCGGCGATCCCGCGAACCCCTACAGTCTGTATAGGAACTATTCCGGGCTTTTCTTCAAAGAACAAAGAGCGGCCGACAACAAGGAGATCATGTTCTCGGTAATATACCAGGCGCCTGCAGATTACCATCAGTTGGATCAATACGTCGGCAGCCGGATGTCCTGCTTCCCGACGCCCCAGTTGCGCGACGCGTATGAAACGAATCCCAACACCGGCCTGAAAGATCCGCGTTTGGGAATGACGATCTTCCAGGATGGAGATCCGTGGGTGAACAACACCAAAACGGGCACCTTTAAGCAAGATGGAAGTGTGGCCGAGAGTACGATACCGTTTACGAAAATGGCCTTTAAAAAATGGATCGATCCAACGATCAGAACGCCGAATGCCTCCACCTTGAGTGATCAGAATATTGTGAAGATGCGGTACGCCGACCTCCTGCTGCTCTATGCAGAGGCGATGTTCGAAAGCGGCCAGGGTGGTGATACCCGTGCGCTGAAGGCGTTGAACGATGTGCGCGCCCGGCCCGGTGTAAATATGCCGCCACAAGTCGCGTTGACACGCGATAACATCCGCAACGAAAGAAGGGTGGAGCTGGCGTATGAAGGCATACGCTATAACGACATTATCCGCTGGGGCATAGCCGAAACGGTGATCCCGCAAATCGTATTTGCCGCCAACGGAGCCAAGCGGAAATTCGACGGGTATTTGTGGCCTATTCCCCAAGGGCAGATGGATATTATGCAGGGTGTATGGCAAAATAATGCGCCCTGGAATTAAGATAATGAAGTTTGGGGTTCAGTTTAGTGCAGTCAGGTGGAGACATCTGACTGCCTTTTCTAAAAGCACTAGCCATACCGTGAAACAACCGCCCGGCACGCTATGGAGTAGGCCATGTAAAAAGAACGTAAAAGTCTGACGCGTAGTAAGGGCGTTGTATAATTTTTTAGTCTGTGAAAGGGAAGTGATTTTAATGAAAAGACAATTGATTTTTCTGGTATCCTTGTTTTTTTTGACGCCACTGTGCAGTGCGCAGTCTTTAAAAACGGATCCGTATCTGAAACTATGGTACACACAACCCGCTTCCGCCTGGGAAGAAGCATTGCCGTTAGGCAACGGTAAAACGGGCGCAATGGTCTTTGGCGGTATCCGCCGCGAGAGGCTGCAGCTCAACGATAACACCCTGTGGTCAGGATACCCCGATCCGGGCAATAACCCCAACGGTCGCGTCTACCTTCCGCTGGTGCGGAAAGCCGTATCCGACGGTGACTATGCCCTGGCGGCGGCGTATTGGAAAAAGATGCAGGGACCTTATTCGGCACGATACCTCCCGATGGCCGATCTCTTCCTCGATTTCATAGTAAAAGATACCGTGGTCAGGAAATACAACAGGAGCCTAGATCTGAGTACAGCCACCGCTGCTGTTACCTATACCACGGCGGGGGTAACCTACACCCGCGAAATGTTCATCAGCTACCCGGATAAAACACTGGTGATTCGGTTGTCGGCCGATAAAAAGAAAAGCATCTCATTCAAGACCTTCTTACGCAGTAAATTGAAATATACCGTCACGGCGCCGGCGAATGATCAATTGATACTTCGGGGCAAGGCGCCGTTGCTGGTCGCGAACCGCGAGGCTGAACCGCTCCAGGTTGTTTATGACGATTGGAAAGGAGAGGGGATGAATTTTGAGGTGCTCTTGAAAATCAAAGCCGAAGGCGGCACGGTCCAGAAGCAGGACACATTGCTTTCGGTGTCCGACGCCGATGCCGTCACCCTCTATCTAACCGAGGCGACGAGCTTTAACGGATTCAATACATCGCCTGGCCTGCAGGGTAAGGATGCTGCGGTGGAGGCCCAAAGAACACTCGACGCAGCAACCGCTAAAACATGGTCGCAACTGAAGGCCGGACACCTTGCCGACTACCAGGCATTATTTAATCGTGTTACACTCGATCTGGGTACCGACCCGGAAGCGATGAAACTTCCTACCGATAAGCGCATGTTGCGCCTGAACGAAGGGAAGCCGGACCCCCAGCTTCAGACCTTGTATTACCAGTTCGGGCGCTACTTGTTAATTGCCAGCTCCAGGCCTGGAGGACCACCCGCTAACCTCCAGGGTATTTGGAACGACCACGTCAAACCACCATGGGGAAGCAACTACACGACCAACATCAATACCGAAATGAATTACTGGCTCGCCGAAAGCACGAACCTGTCGGAATGCCACGAGCCTCTATTGGATTTTATAGAGCAACTGGCCGTCAATGGCGCGGAAACGGCGGCGGTCAACTACGGCATTACCGAAGGATGGTGTGCCCACCACAATGCCGATATCTGGGCCAAGACTTCTCCTCCGGGTGGATACGAATGGGATCCCCGCAGCCAGGCGCGGTGGGCTTGCTGGCCGATGAGCGGCGCCTGGCTGAGTACACACCTTTGGGAGCATTACCTCTTTACAGAGAATAAAACCTTTTTAAACGATAAAGGCTGGCCGGCTATGAAAGGCGCGGCACAATTCCTTTTGGCGTGGCTGGTGGAGTCACCCGACGGCTACGTGGTGACGAACCCTTCCACATCGCCGGAAAACGTATTTAAAGTGGAGGGCAAAGAATACCAGGTCAGCATGGCCACGACCATGGACATGGCCATTACCCGCAAGCTTTTTGAGAATTGCCTGAGTGCAGCGGCAGCCCTGGTGATCAAGGATGACTTCGTCAGAAAAATAGAAACCGCGACAGCAAAACTCTATCCCTACCACATCGGTCAGCATGGTCAATTGCAGGAGTGGTTCAAAGACTGGGATGATCCCAACGACAAGCACCGGCATTTATCGCACCTCTTTGGTCTGCACCCCGGCAACCAGATCTCACCGGCGGGTACGCCGGAACTGGCCGCCGCCGCAAAACAATCGCTGATCCAACGGGGTGATATAAGCACCGGGTGGTCCATGGCCTGGAAGACCAACTGGTGGGCTAGGTTACAAGACGGCGACCATGCCTATACGATCTTGAAAGAAGGGCTCACGTACATCGACCCGACGCAAAAAAAAGAAACGATGGGTGGGGGAGGAACGTACCCCAACCTTTTTGATGCGCACCCGCCTTTCCAGATCGACGGCAATTTCGGAGCTACCGCCGGCATGACGGAGATGCTGCTGCAAAGCCACGATGGAGCGTTAAGCCTGTTGCCGGCGCTCCCCGGTGAATGGAGA
>CBIHQM010000383.1:0-6947 GCA_966211885.1 uncultured Chryseolinea sp. | reverse complement strand
TCCCCCTGACGTCTGAATCCCACCTTTCGATTTCCGGATGCTAACTCCTGTTTTCTGGATTCTGGCTCCTGGCTCCTGGCTTCTGGTTCCGGATTGCAACTCCACCTTCCGATACCGCTCATAATACCCTTCCTCTTCCAGCGCCGCCTCTGCATCCTCCACCGCTTTCAGCAAACTGCTTCCATTGTTATAAACTTGTTTTGATGCCAACCGCATGACATACCAAAGCGGCTCCAACTCCTCCACCATGTCCAGCGCCTTTTGTGTGAGGTGAAGCATGCGCTTTCTCCCATCGTCTTTGCCCGGCACGGATTTGACGAGCTTCTTTTTTTCCATCTCTTTCACCAATGCGATCACCGAGGGGTGGGTATAGCCGATCTCATTGGCCAGCTCCAGTACGCTGAGGGGCGATCGTTTCGACAGGACATACAATACGGGGAACCACTTGGATTCAAAGTCGATACCGTGTTCGTTGTAGATGCGGGTCACGTCTTTGCGCATGCCTTCGCTGAGACGCATCAGGCGCGTTGACAAGGCGAGTTCGCCGAGTTCGTTGATGAGGTTGCTCATGGCGTCAGTTCGTTGGGGTGTGGCGGACCCTCCAAGGTCAGTTGCATGAACACGAGATCCAGCCATCGTCCAAATTTATAGGCTACCTGGCGGATGTGGCCCGCATGTTCGAAGCCGAGTTGTTCGTGCAGATGAATGCTGACGGCGTTCTCTCCATCGATGCCGGCGACCAACAAGTGGATGTCTTTTTGTTTGGCGATGGCGATGAGCGCTTCCAGCAATTGGCGCGCGATGCCGCGTTTTCTGAAATCGGGATGGACGTAAACAGAATGCTCTACAGTGTATTTATAAGCAGGGCGCGTTCTGAATTCGCCATAGGAAGCGAAGCCTGCCACCCGGCCGTTCACTTCGGCAATGAGCACGGGAATGTCGTTTTTTACTTTGTCGTCGTACCAGGCCTGGCGCATGTCGAGCGTGTTGGGCTCGTAGTAGTACACGGCGGTGGTGTTGATGATGGCGTCATTGAAAATGTCCAGCATGCTTTGCACGTCGGCCTGGGTGGCGGGACGGAGGAGAAATCCGGATGAGGATGGCATATGTTTTTTCGGGATCTTCAAATTAGGTAGTTGACTACATAAATATACTTTTCGGCCATTTTACACGCAACGCTTTTTTATTTTTTTTTGATCACGTCAAAAGGAAACGCCGGTCGGCCGTGGCATCCGCTACGCCGCATTTGTATTTGTAAATCGTCGGGAGATGCTTAATTTGGACATCATTGAACATACTACCCCTAACTGCCATGCCGACCATCGCTCATCCCAAATCAACTTCGTTATCGTTTGTTCTTCTCCGCGCAGCCGGAATCTTGGTTTTCTTTCTCGGTGTGGTGGTGACCGCGCAAGCCCAGCTCTCCAAAACCGAAAAGAAACTCGCCGCCTACGTGGATGCCCATCAGGCTGAAGCGTTGAAGCTCCTGGAAGAAGTGGTGAACATCAACAGCGGCACCATGAATTTTGACGGCGTGCGCAAAGTGGGACAAGTCTTTCGCGCCAAGCTGGACGCCCTCGGCTTCAAAACCCAATGGGTGGACGGTGCCCCCTTTAATCGCGCCGGTCACCTGGTGGCCCGGCATACCGGTAAAGGAAAAACCATTCTCCTCATCGGCCACCTCGATACGGTATTTGAATTGTCGAGCCCGTTCCAAAAATATACAGTAGAGAATGATTCGGTGGTGCACGGCCCCGGCGTAGGCGATATGAAGGGTGGCGATGTGGTGATCATCCAAACCCTGCAAGCCCTGAACGATGCCGGGCTTTTGAAAGACATGAACATCCTGGTGGTGATGACCGGCGACGAAGAGATGAGCGGCGACCCGCTGTCGAAATCGAAGTACGATCTCATTGAGGCCGCCAAGGAAGCCGACATTGCCATTGGCTTCGAAGATGGTGACGGCCTTACGGAGACCGCCAACATTTCGCGTCGCAGCGCTTCGGGCTGGATCCTGAAAGTGACGGGCGTTCCTTCGCATTCCTCACAGATCTTCACAGACAAAATCGGCGCCGGTGCCATTTATGAGGCCAGCCGCATCCTCAACAGTTTTTACAACGACCTCTCCAAAGAACCCGACCTCACCTTCAACCCCGGCGTGATCCTGGGCGGCTCGACGGTGGAACACAACGGCGACAAGAACGGCGGCTCCGCTTTTGGCAAGGAAAACATCGTCGCCAAGGATGTCATCGTCACGGGCGACATCCGTGCCATCTCCCCCGAACAACTCAGCAAGGCACAGGAAATCATGAAGGGCATCGTTGCGCATCACCTTCCTCAAACACAAGCTGAGATCACCTTCGACGAAGGCTATCCGCCCCTCGCCCCTTCGCCCGGCAATTATGAACTGCTAAAATATTTCGACCAGGTAAGCAAAGACCTGGGCTATGGACCCGTCACCGCCAACAAACCCCGCGATGCCGGAGCAGCCGACATCTCCTTCACTTCGGGCTACGTCGACATGGCGATCGATGGGCTTGGGCTGGGCAGTGCCGGCGGACACACCATCCACGAGATCGCCGACCCCCGTACCGTGGCCATGCAAAGCAAGCGCACGGCCGTCCTCCTCTACCGGCTCACCCAACAGAAAGCCGTTCCGAAACGGTAGGCCATCGTCATGATTTTTTATTACCGGGTTTAGCAGGGACACTTATTGCGGGGAGCCGTGAAAAGTTCCTAACCAATCGGCGGGTTTGTTGTTAGAGGGTCTATGACTATCCAACTCCAAATCGTTTGGCTCTTTGTGCTGGCCATTCCCATTGCCTGCGTGGCGTGGACCGTTACCCACGAAGAAGTGTTCCGCGAACCCCGGGAATATTGCCTCCGGAGAAGCAAGGAGGGTCGCTCCCTCGGGGAGAGAAAATTCTTTTACCTGTTCACCTGCGAGTACTGTTTCAGTCATTACGTCACGGTCGCCTTTCTGTTTCTCACCGACTACACGCTGCTGCTCCAGGACTGGCGTGGGTATTTGTTGGCCGGATTCTCGTTGGTTTGGGTGGCAAACATTTATATGAGTCTCTTCGGATTGATCCGCATGGATCTCAAGCGGGAACGGACGGAGATTCAGGTGTTGGAGGAGAAAGTGGACAAATAGTTAGGAGCCAGAATCCAGGAGCCAGGAGCCAGAATCCTGGGAGTCAGAATTCAGAAGGCAGAAGGCAGAATCCAAGAGTCAGAATTCAGGAGTCAGTTAAAAATTATATCTGCTGTTGGCGTCTTTGTTCTTTGCCTTTTAAATTTCGGGAAAGACCTGGCGCCTATGAAACTTCAGAAACTTTATCTTATCGCTTGCATCACAGGATTTGTTATGGCATGTTCGCAAAAGAAAGAAGCTGCGATCCACATGACTTATCCCGAAACAAAAAAGACGGACACCGTCGATAACTACTTTGGCGAATCGGTGAGCGATCCCTATCGCTGGCTGGAAGACGACACGGCGCAAGCGACGGCCGATTGGGTCAAGGATCAAAATGAGATCACGTTCGGATACCTTGAAAAAATTCCCTATCGTGAGACCATCAAGGAACGTTTGAAACAACTTTATAACTACGAACGCCTCGGCGCGCCTTCGCGGGAGGGCGACTATTATTATTTCTACAAGAACGCGGGCCTTCAAAATCAAAGCGTGCTCTACCGGAAGGCAGAAGAGCATGGGACACCCGAGGTATTCCTGGACCCGAACACCTTTTCGCACGATGGCACCACCTCGCTTGCGGGATTGTCGTTCACAAAAGATGGAAGCCTGGCGGCCTACCTGTTGTCGGAAGGCGGTTCGGACTGGCGCAAGGCGATCGTGATCCGCACGAAAGACAAATCGGTGGTGGAAGATACTTTGGTGGATCTGAAGTTTACGGGCATCTCCTGGAAAGGAAATGAGGGTTTCTACTATAGCAGCTATGACAAACCGGTGGGCAGCGAAATGTCATCGAAGACGCAGCACCATAAATTATTCTATCACAAGCTCGGCACGCCACAGCGCGAGGATGTGCTGATCTTTGGCGGCGAAAAAACACCACGCCGCTATATTTTCGCGGGTCTCACGGAAGACGAACGCTTCCTCGTCGTGAACGCGGCCAACAGCACCACAGGCAACGAATTATATGTGCAGGACCTGCACGATCCCCAGGGCAAACTGGTGGCCCTGGCCGACAACTTCGACAATAATCACACCGTGGTGGACAACGACGGCGCGCGCCTCATCCTCCGCACCAATTTGAAGGCGCCCAACAACCGCGTAGTAGCGGTTGACTTTGCCCATCCTACGTCAGCCCATTGGAAGGACATCATTCCGGAAACGGAAAATGTTATACAGGGCGTCAGCATCGCTGGCAAAAAACTTTTTGTCAATTACCTGAAAGATGCCAGCACGCTCATCCGGCAGTTCGACTACCACGGCAAACCCGAGCGCGACGTTGTGCTGCCCGGCATCGGCACGGCCAGCGGCTTCGATGGAAAAATAAAAGACAGCGATGTGTATTATACGTTCACATCCTTTACCTATCCGCCCACGATCTTCAAATTCAATATCGCTTCCGGTACGTCGACCGTATACGAAAGACCCAAAGTAGAATTTGACCCGGAAGGGTATGAAACCAAGCAGATCTTTTACACCAGCAAAGACGGGACGAAAGTGCCCATGTTTATTGTACACAAGAAAGGATTGGTATTGAATGGCAAGAATCCCACCCTGCTGTATGGATACGGCGGGTTCGACGTGAGCCTTACGCCAAACTTCAATACGTCGCGTATCGTCTGGCTGGAGAATGGCGGCGTATTCGCCCAACCCAATCTAAGGGGTGGCGGCGAATATGGAGAGAAATGGCATCTGGCCGGCACCAAGCAAAAAAAACAAAATGTATTTGACGACTTCATTGCGGCCGCCGAATACCTCTTCCAACAAAATTATACCTCCAGCAACTACCTCGCGCTTTCCGGCGGATCTAACGGCGGCTTGCTCGTGGGCGCCACCATGACACAGCGACCCGACCTGGCCAAGGTTGCCCTTCCCGATGTGGGCGTGATGGATATGCTGCGTTACCATGTGTTTACGGCCGGCGCCGGATGGGCCTATGACTATGGCACAGCACAGGACTCGAAAGAGATGTTCGAATACCTGAAACGCTATTCCCCGGTCCACGCCCTGAAAACGGGCACCGCTTACCCGGCAACACTGGTTACCACGGCCGACCACGATGACCGCGTAGTGCCCGCGCATTCGTTCAAGTTTGCCGCTACCCTCCAGGCCTCGCAGGCCGGATCCAATCCCGTGTTGATCCGCGTGAACACAAAATCCGGACACGGCGCCTCCAATCTCTCGAAAGCCATTGAGACGGTTGCCGATCAATATACGTTTGCCTGGTACAATATGGGCGTTGTTCCTGCGGTGGAAAAAAAGCGGATGTAGCCTCTATTCGGTGATGTGCCTGATCTTTTCTTCCAGCTTTTTTTCATCGTACCACGTCTGCCGGTATTCCACTACGCCATCGGCATCGATGATGTAGCACATGTTGGGTGCCTGACCAAAATTCCATCCAGTATTCATTGTCGGGCTTGTCGATCACGACTGGTACGTGGATCTGATTTTCTTTTATCCAGGTTTTCGAGTGGATGGGTTGATCCACGAATGTGGAAAATACGACAGGGCCACACTGTAAACTTTATACAGGAGGCCGGAAGCTTTCCCCAGGGAATCTTTTTGTTATTCCTGTATTACCACTCATCACCCGGGCTATACGCCATTTTGACATCGGTCGGTTTAAAAGAAGATCGGAAGCCTTGGAACAGCCCTCCGCTTTGTTTTACGGCTGGTAGGGTCATCGTTGTGTATTTGTTAAAAAGTTCGAAATCGATTGAAGATTATCGGCGCATTAAGAAGATATTATGGACCTATATTTTAAAGATGTTCGCTCATCTCAAAGAGGCAAGGCTGGACCGGACGATTAGACGAATCCGTCTACAGTTTTCGCTGGTTCTTTGCCAATCTGTCACATGCTTCACTATAAAATTTTACAACGCCTCCGCTAAAAAAGATGGCAAGAAGTGAACAAGGAACATTCGGATTTCGTTATCAAAATCATAACACGGCGATGAAATTCTTAATAATAGCATGACCTTAAGTTTGAACGCATTTCTTCGTCGCGAAATAACTTTGTGTTATAAAAACGAATTGACATGGGACTGCCCCTACCCCATCAGAAACATATTCAATTTCTATCGTACCTGTACGGTGTGGTCATCGGCATCATGGTGCTGTTCTCCATACTGATCCCGAAGACGCAGGACATCCTGCTGGTCAATAGTACGCATACCGAATTCCAGGACAACCTCTTCCGGGTCATCACCTATTTAGGCGATGGCGCAGTTTTTGTGCCGATCATCATCATCCTGCTTTTTGTCCGGTTCTACGATGCCTTGGCGGCGACGTCACTGGCCGTCTTGCTGGCCGTTATCACTTCCGTTTTAAAGCGACTGATCTATGCCGACGCCGGTAGGCCGATCACACACATCGACAATTCCCTGCTTTACTTCGTGCCCGGCGTTGAGGTTCATTCGCATCACTCTTTTCCTTCGGGCCACACGGCCACCATCTTTGGCATTGTTGTCTTCTTTTCGTTGTTGAGCGGCCGCAAAAATGTGTCGGTGTTGTTGCTGATCATTGGTTTGCTCGTCGGGTATTCGCGGATGTACTTGCTCCAGCATTTCCTGGTCGATGTCACGGTGGGCGCAATCCTGGGAACGGTAACGGCCCTGCTGATCTATTCGGTATTTGCTCATCGCAAGTATGCTCCCTGGATGGACAAGAATTTACACGTCCGTGTCCGCACGGGTCATCATCATACATTCAACGAAAAAATGTTCAAGCACTAGCTTCTGCTTGTCCTTCGTCA
>CBIHQM010000382.1:0-6955 GCA_966211885.1 uncultured Chryseolinea sp. | reverse complement strand
AGGCGGGTCTCGGCGAGTTCCAGTGCGACGGCTGCCTGGTTGGCGAAGGTGGTCATGTACATGAGGTTGGGCATGCGGCTGCCGGAGAGCACTTCGGCGTAGAATACGGCGTTGAAGCCGAGGCGTTTGAAAAGGGCGACCTCGTTGCCGTCGTTGAACATCTTTACTTTGTTCCGGTAGATCTTTTCCGTGTACCCTTCATAGCTGCGCAACTCGTAGACCCGTTCGTTCACCGGAGTGGTCAATTTGGGAGCTTCCAATTGTGTCATGCCGGTGAAGGCCTGGAGCACGATGGTCTCGATGCGGGCATAGGGTGGATTGTCGTAGGGGGCATTGAGATAGTCCGTACCCGACGACTCATATTGTTTGTCCTTTAACAGGGTTTCGGGAAGCTTCACAAACTGGTCCATCGAGGAAAACGGGGTGAGCACATAGATGCGTTTGCCAAACGTAGTGTCGGTTTCAACCGGTTTGAAAACACCTACCTTGGTAATACCCGCTCGGTGCAAAGCCGGCAGATAGGCCTCTTTCAAAAATTTCTCTACCCGTTGTTCCTGGGTGCTGTTGGCAACATGGTAGATCTTGATTTCGTAGAATTCACGTTTGGGTGCCGCGCTTAAGGCGGTTGACACGCAGAGCGCGAAGAGGATAAAATAGAATGGTCGTTTCATAATGGCAAGAGTCATAGTAAATAAGGAATACGAAAGGTAAAGGAAGAATTCCGATTTAAGCAATGACAATGCAGGACTGCTGTCGCCGCTGATGTAAAATCCAGGGAACCGAACAGGAGACTACCACAGCCTGCGGCAATCGAGGCGACATTGGGGGTTAAACGGCGAGTATTTTTAGATGCGTTGTTTTTTTGCAGGCATAAGGGCCTGGATGTCCTCGTCGCCGTCGAGGAAATTCATTTGTTGGACTACCCAGGGGTAGCGCCTGGCGATGTATTTAGACACCGGCTTCACGGTATATTTCTTGGGATTAGGCAGCGAAGCCGCAATCATGGCAGCTTCGGTACGGGTGAGCTTCTTGGCGGGCTTATTAAAGAATTTTCGGGATGCGGCCTCAATGCCGAACACCCCCTTGCCCATCTCGGCCACGTTGAGATACATCTCCAAAATGCGTTTCTTTCCCCACACGGCTTCGATCATGAAGGTGAAGTAGACCTCCAGGCCCTTGCGCAGCCAGCTGCGGCCTTGCCAGAGAAAGACATTCTTTGCCACCTGCTGGCTAATGGTGGAAGCGCCGCGCAGGCGGTTGGGTTTTTTCTTGTTGATCTCCATGGCCTTCTTGATGCTCTTCACATCAAAGCCGTTGTGGTCGGGAAAGAGCTGGTCTTCCGAGGCCATGACGGCGAGGCAGGCGTTGGGCGACATGTCGTTCAGGTGGATGTAGTCGCGTTTCAGGCCGTCGCCCTTTACCCAACTGATGAGTTGGGTGGCCGTGACGGGTGGGTCCACCCATTTCAGGACGATGATGTAGATGAGTTGGGCGGCAAACAGGAACAGGAAAACGTTTTTGATTTTATTTCCTACAGAAAGAAGCCATGCCTTCATGTCGTGCGCGTTTCGTTTTTGCCTCTGGAAAGGCACGGGCGAAAATACGAAAATGCTTTTTTGTGAAGCGCTGTCGCGGATGGGAAATAAGATAAATTGTTTGTGTTGCGGGAATCCTACTATATTTAAGGACGTACACGATTGTAAAAATTAAGGAATGACGGATCGGAGAGATAATCTTTCCAATCGCACGAAAGCCACCGATAAAAATGGAAAGCGTATTATGAAACGTTTTTGCTTTGCCCTGGACTTGCAGGATGACCCCGCCCTGATCTCTGAATACGAATTCTGGCACCGCAATGTGTGGCCCGAGATCCGGAAAAGCATCTTGGATGCCGGCATCACCAACATGGAGATCTACCGCATCCTGAACCGGCTCTTCATGATCATGGAAACCACCGACAGTTTCGATCCACAGGCCAAGGCCGCACAAGATGCAGCCAACCCCAAAGTGCAGCAATGGGAGGAGCTGATGTGGAACTACCAGAAGCCGCTTCCCCATGCCAAGCCCGGCGAGAAGTGGATACCCATGGAAAAGATTTTTCAACTCTAACCCTTCGGCATGCGCATCGACGCTCACCAACATTTCTGGAAGTTCGATCCCGTGCGCGACAGCTGGATCGACGCCACCATGGCCACCATCCAACGCGACTTTCTTCCGGGCGACCTGAAGCCGTTGCTGGATGCCCAGGGGATCGACGGGTGTGTGGTCGTGCAGTCGGATCAATCGGAGGCGGAGAATGTTTTTCAGTTAAAGAATTCCGAAGGTCGTGATTTTATAAAAGGCGTGGTGGGTTGGGTCGATCTGCAGGCGGAGGACGTGGAGGATCAACTGGCGCACTATAAAACCTTTTCAAAAATGAAGGGCTTTCGCCACGTGTTGCAAGGCGAACGGCAGCGCGATTATATGCTGAACCCGGCGTTCATGCGTGGCATTGGTAAATTGAAACAATTCGGATATACGTACGATATACTGATCCACCAGGATCAATTGGCATACGCTGAAAAATTTGCAAAAGCGTTTCCCGATCAACCCTTTGTGCTGGATCATATCGCCAAGCCCTCCATTCGCACAGGCGACTTGTCGTCGTGGAAGAAAGGGATCCAAGCCTTGGCGGCACACGACAACGTCTGGTGTAAAGTCTCCGGCATGGTGACCGAAGCCGACTGGAAACATTGGAAGCCCGCCGATTTTGTTCCCTATCTCGACACGGTCGTTGAAGCCTTTGAAACCCATCGGCTCATGTTTGGCAGCGATTGGCCCGTGTGCCTGGTAGCAGCCTCCTATGCGGAAGTGTATGACCTGGCGAAGAAATATTTTTCGCCCTTCAGCACATCCGAGCAGGACGCGATCTTTGGAACCAATGCAATGAAATTCTATAACCTATAAAAATATTGATATATGGACTTACTCCTGAAAGATAAAGTGATCATCGTCACGGGCGGTGCCAAAGGGATCGGCGAAGGTATCGTCAGAGTGTTGGCCGGCGAAGGTGCCATCCCCGTGGTGGTTGGCCGCAGTGAAGAAGACAACCTGAAGATCGTCAACGAAGTCGTTGCCGCCGGGGGCAAAGCTTCGCAGATCGTTGCCGAGCTCACAGACCCCGAAGCGTCGGAACAGGCCGTGAAAGCCACCTTGCAAAAATATGGTAAGATCCACGGTCTCGTGAACAACGCCGGCGTGAACGATGGTGTGGGGTTGGAGAAGGGCTCCTACGAAAAATTTGTAGCCTCCCTGCATAAGAACCTCATCCACTACTACCTCATGGCGCACTACGCGCTGCCAGCCTTGAAAGAGACCCGGGGTGCCATTGTGAACATCGGCTCAAAGACCGCCGAGACAGGTCAGGGTGGCACCTCAGCGTATGCCGCTTCCAACGGTGGCCGCAATGCGCTCACCCGCGAGTGGGCCGTCGAGTTGTTGAAATACAACATCCGCGTGAATGCGCTCATCGTCGCGGAGTGCTACACGCCGCTCTATGAAAAATGGATCCAGACGCTGCCCAATCCCAAAGAAAAATTAGCCGAGATCGAATCCAAGATCCCGCTTGGCCAGCGCATGACCACCGCCGAGGAAATTGCCAACGCCGTGGCCTTCCTGCTCTCCGAACGCTCCAGCCACACCACAGGACAACTTGTCTACGTGGACGGTGGATATGTTCATCTCGATAGGGGACTGGCCAACGCGTAGCGGGCCAGGGTATCAGAAGTTCGGGTCGAAGTTGAAACAGATCGGGTTCGACAACCCAACCATGCGCTCACTCAGTGCCATCGATTCGGGAACTTGCGGATAGGCCGTGGGTGTGCCCTCGACCACGACGCGGTAGTAGGTGCGGCCCAAGGCAGCCGGTGTATCTGTAAACTCGACAAAAGGTGTTTTGCCACTGATCTGATAGGTGCCGAACGTACCACCATTCTTTATCACGTTCACCGTGTACTCGCCATCCGCAGGGCTCCCTGAGAGCTTTCCGGCAGCCTTGGCGTTGTCGCCCATCATCATGTCCATCTTGCTATCCTGGTTGAGGTCTGCATAAAATTCAACGCGGGGTGCATAAGGGTTTGCGCTGACCGAAACCCGCCCGTTGGTGAGGGCGTCGATGATCGCTTGTGAAGTCCTCGCCGTGGCAAACACCCAGGTGGTGGGCGTTCCGATGTAGTTGGCCTTTGCCTGGGGCGTATTTTTTGTCGCCTGTTCGGGTGTATCCGGGGTGCCATGATGCACATCGCTGCCCCCGCGACCGGTGAGCTTGCGGCCCGACGAAAGCATGTCGTCCCAAATCATGATCGTGTTGGCATTCTTGGACCAAATCGCCGAGTTCCAGACTTCGATGGACTCGATCATATCATATGAATATCCAAAATGATCTTTCCCACTCGGGTGATTGGCCGACAGATGAATGCCCAATTCCTTCTTCACCGCGCCAACTGTTACGTCGCGCTGATCGCGCACATCATAGAGCCGCTGATGATCATAAGGCTTCGCCGAGAACGTGTTGCCATGACCGCGGGTGGTAGTCCACTCCGCACCATATAAAAGCAACACCGGCGATGACTTGAACTCAGGATCTGCCCAGGTGTTGTGCGCAACATCGCCATTCACATGATTGTCGTGATCGGTGATGCACAGATAGTCTATACCAACTGATTTTGCGAACCCTGTGATTTTTGCAATGGGATGATTCGAAGACTCTTTGCTATGCCGCGAGTGTACGTGAAGATCACCCTTTAGCCACACGCCATCCGTGAGACTGGCAACCGGCGGCAATGTACCTACATCTTTTATCGCCCAGGGATTGACGTAGCCTGTCTGCGCCACGGAAACACCACCGACACAAATCGCCAGACTCAACAGTAATCCCATACGGACAATGTTCATTCGTTGCGTTCTTCTTCTCTTCATGAATAGCATATGACAAGTATTAAGTATTGATTATTATTTCGTTAAGATTATTCTTATGGTAGAAAATAAAATTCTCATCTGCGGATAAAGGTATAGGCGCGATGAAGCGCCGATCATATTAACTTTTACTAACGGGCTGTGCAGATGATCCCTGGCGTCACGATGGCATCGTGATGTCTATACGTACTGGACCACGAGATCAAGAAACGTTTTCGAAAATAACAGACTACCGGTCAGCCACCGGCTGCAGAATTCTTGATTCTGATTCTGACTACTACTACCTGGCTCCTGATTAATAAAATTCTAATTCCGATTCATGAATTCTAATTCTGGCTTCCGGACTCGGAAATGTTATGCTTATCGCTCATTTTAAGGTAAATTATTATATACTTATTTATTGTATTTTAGGTAAACTTTTATTTACTTTGTTGTAAACGTTGGGAGCAAATGAAAAAGCATGAAAGCGAGTGAATTGCTGCGCAGGCTTCAGCGTGCGGGGTGGTATGTGGACCGGCAAAGTGGATCGCACGTCATCATGAAGCATCCGGAAAAAGAAAAGGCGTTTATCTCCGTGCCCAATCATGGCAGTGCGGAGATCGGTAAAGGGCTTCTCCGGAATATTCAAAAAAGAGCAGGCCTTTAGAAAACAGAAATAGTGAACATAATTTTTTTAAGACCCTTAAAAAGAACAACATGAAGAAGTTGGTTGTAAAAATTGAGAAAACAGGAACAGGTTTTTCCGCCTATTGCGAAAAGTATCCAGCCTTTACCACGGGAAGAACGTTGACAGAACTCTCCACCAATATGATCGAATCCTTAAATCTCTATTTTGAGGAGGAGGGAAAAGGGCGGGAGGTGACGGCGCGCGATCTTGATTTTCAGCTCGACATGAGCAACCTGTTTGAAATTTTCCCCATCAATGTGAAGGCGTTCTCAAACCGTGTGGGGATGAACTACACGCTTTTGATCCAATATGTGAAGGGCGTAAAAAAACCTTCGCCAAAACAGACCGAGAAAATCTTGGAAGGCATGCAAGCGATAGGCAAGGAGTTGTCGGAGATTAGTCTGATTTAAATTTCACAACGCTTTCGCGCGCTACAAACCTTCGCCGGCTTCTGCATCGACCATGACCACACCGTGTTCCAATTGCTGAAAGAGGCTCGCGGGGAGTGCCTCGGAGGGAGGAAGACCAAGGGCTTTTTTCAAGATAGCGTTCTTCGTATAGCCATTGGCGATGAGTATGGGCAGCCTGGCTTCGCGGACGTGACGTAGCCCCAGGGTGAGGCCTTTGTCGAGCGTGGTGGATTGGGTGAAATATTTCTGTCCGACCGTCTTTGTTTCTTCGGCCAGCGTGCTCACATGGGCCGGTGTGTCGAACGGTGTTCCCGGCTCGTTCATGGCGATGTGACCGTTGGTGCCAACGCCCACCAGCATAATATCCAGGCCGTGGTGCTTGTTGATCAGTGCGTTGATGCGCTCGGCTTCGTGTTGCAGGTTGGTCGCCAAGCCATCAAAGAAATGAATTTGCTCCGGCAGAATGCTGGCGGGAATAAAAAAGGAATCGTCCATCATGGCGCGACACGAGCCATCGTCTTGCGGGCCTAAGCCCACCCATTCGTCGAGGCCGACAAAGGTGCATTGACTTACATCCAGTCTTTTGTCCAAAATATCGGTCACCATACATTGGAACACACCCATCGGCGTGTGCCCGGAAGCGAGGCAAACCAGCGATTTTGGTTTTTTGGAAATATATAGACCGACCACGTCCGCCACGGCGCGGCTCAGGGTTTTATAGTCGGGGTAAATGTGAAGCTTCATAATTCCTGAAATGTACTTCAAAATTTTCACTTCCGGGTTATTTCAGGATGGCGCGTTGTTGTGTAACTTTCATGAACACGCGGAACGCCATGTTGCCCGACAGCACAGGATAGCCACTCCTGTGATACCCGATATTTTTGACCATCTCCCTAAAACCGTACGCCTTTGAAAACGCTCATCT
>CBIHQM010000381.1:0-6956 GCA_966211885.1 uncultured Chryseolinea sp. | reverse complement strand
GTTTTACTTCTCAGGAAATTTTGGTTCAGCCTTTTAAGCTTTGAAAATGAAACGCACAAGAATACTCGGTTCTCTCTTTCAACACCTGGCCATCGCAACGGCAGCCATCCTCTTCCTGGTAGGCTGCAGTCAACAGGACGACCTGGTCATTCCCGTCGAACCATCCTATGCCGACCCGCAGCTGAAGCTGGACGAATTCAAACAGAAATTAGCTTCGGGCACCGACGGCTGGCAAGGGCTGCTCACCCCCAAGAAAGGGAAGATGTTCACGCTCTTCTTCACGCTCGACAACGCGGGACAGGTTTCCATGTTGGCCGACGCCGACACGGTGGCGGCCAAAACGTTTTCGAGAAGCAAGTACCGCGTGGAGCTCACGCAACATGTCAACGCCAGCGTGGTGTTTGAAGCGGGATCCAACCTTGAACGGATCCCCTCCATCGTGGACAAGGAGTATGCCTATCAATACAGTTCGGGCGACACGCTGTTCCTGTTGGGAAGCCAGTATGGCGACGTGTTGAAATTGACAAAGACCACATCCGCCGAGCGACAGGCCTACGAGACGCGCCAGTTGAAAAGCTCCATGCAGCAGATCGCGAAATATCTTTCTGGCGTGCGCTACCTGTCGTTTCAACCCGAGCCGGGCAAGATCATACAGTTTTCGCTGAACCCCTTGGCGCGGAGCGTTTACAACACGTACCTGGAACAACGCGCGAAGTTTTTTGGAAGCGACTATTCTTATTCTCCCCGGGGCATCCTGCTGAAAACCAGTCCCAGCATTGGTGGATATGAACCTGCAGAAATTTTGTGGGATGCCACGAAGGGAAGTTTATACACCTACTACAAAGGTCAACGCATGGAGTTGCAATCATCGACCCTCCCCGCCATACCGCTGCACTATTTATTGGGTGATGAATATTCTCCCGGCACCGTCGTGCCTTCTCCCTTTGTGCAGCGAATGCCCGGTTGGTCGCCAAAGTTTCAGACCCAATGGTTAATAGACGACAACGCGTTGATGCGGCAGGAGAACATCGCGCTGTACTACATGGTGCTCGATTTGCATGTGAAAGAAAACACGATGGATCTCTACATCTACTATGTGACCCCGGAGAGCCAATTTGTGCGGGGCAAGTTTCCCTACACGTTCTCGAAGACCGACGACGGCATCTACACCTTCATGCCCCAGGCAATTGAAACGGGCACCGAAGAGGGCGACAACGCAGCGCGCGTGAAGGATTTTCTTCCCAACATCCTGGGCACCGTAAACAAAAACCGGTTCCACATCGAATTCTATGATGCCTACGCCGAATTGGGCGGGCTCATCCCGCAGTATCTCAGTGTGGACGACACCGACATCTATTTTACCGGATTCTTTTATTAACCGATTGAAACAGAAACCTAAACCAAAAATGAATATCAATGAAAACAACATGGCAATTCTTTAGCGGAGCAGTGACGAAGCATGCGCACTGGCTGGGTCTATTGATCATCACCTCGAGTTTGCTGATGCTGGCACTCGTGTTCACCAGCTGCGGAGGCAGTGACGACGACCCGGAACCCACCAACGTCGATCCAAAAACGCTCATCGTAAAAACCTGGACGCTCAGCGGCGGCGGCACCATCGTGAAAGATGGAACCGATGTGAGCGCCGACTATACGGGCCTGGAGCTCACGTTTGTTTCGGCCGGAACCTACACCTCAAAAAATGGTGGACATCTTTTCCGCGCGTCTGGAACTTGGCGCTGGAAGTCAACCGACGCCACGGTGTTGTTGCTGGACGGTGAACTGGAAGTTAATGTGAAAGAGATCACGGCAACCAATTTTCACTCACAGTTCAACCTGAGTGAAGACTATGCCACCGGCGGCCGGAGCCAGGCGGTGATTGGCCCCTACGAGGTTACCCTGAAAGGCACCAACTGACGCGCGCTATAAAATCATCTTTACCGAACGAAAAAATTATGCTATGAAAACAATTTTACTCCTCAGAAATGTATTGATAGTCGTCTTTGCGACGGCACTCTCCACGGACGCCTGGGCCCAATTTTGGGAAGCGGCCGAGGGACCTTACGGTGGATCGATCACGGCGGCATTGGTCACCACCGATGGCACCTACTTCGGTGGATCAGGGACCGGTTTTGTTTACCGAAAGCTCCCGGGAAGCGACAAATGGGAAATCGTGTTCTCCGTAACGGCCGGATCCATTCTGGATTTGCATGAATATAACGGCACCGTCTACGTGAGCTACGCCGGAGAAGAAGAAGGCACACTCTCCGTCAGCAAAGACGGCGGCACGAAATGGGAGCGCGAAGACAATGGATTGCCCGGCATGGTGCGCGACATGACCGTGAACGACAACGGCGACCTCTTTGCGGCAACCACCGAAGGTATCTACAAAAGGACGCTTGGCAAAGGTGGTTCCATCAACTGGGAGCTTCGGACGATCCCGACCGATTATGGCAACTACATTTTTTCAATCTGCAACGACCACAAAGGTACCCTCTTCGCCGGCGCGGGCCGCGGCTTGTTTCGCTCCGACGACGACGGTGAAACCTGGACGCTGTCGGCTTTTTATGAAACCGCCAACGCCATCATGAGTCTGGCCGTGAATGCGAATGGCGATGTGTATGCCGGCACCGGCGACACCGGTTTGCAAGTGAACTATGCCGCCGACGGCGAACCCAACACCTGGGTGCCCGTGGCGGCCGACCTGATGGGCACCACGCAGATCAGGCAAGTAGACATCCTCAAGGGCAACGAAATTTTTGTGAGCGTAACCTTTTCCGGCAGCTACTATTCCAGCGACGGCGTGAATTTCAACAGCCTCACCGACCGCGACAGCCGTGCCGGCTCTTTCTATGATCCGTTCACCGACCAACTGGTGGTGGGCACCGACGAAGGCTTCTGGACAGCGCCCTATGTGAAGGATAATTTCCAGTTTGTTCAGATCGGCGTGCCCCTCAACATCAATCGACTGTTCTCATATCAATCGAAACTCATCGCCATGGTCGACAACAACAAGATCTATTCATCGAACGATCAGGGCAAAACCTGGACCTATGATTTTGGAAATGGCGAAGGCGTGGTGACCAGCTATGCCGAAAAAGACAACCTCGACATTTTTGTAGGCTGCAAGGGAGGCCTCGCGGGAACGCCTTGGGTGAACGCAAAGATCTTCATCGAATATCTCGGCGAACGCGATTGGTGGAATATCGGCTTCCCCCGGGGGGTGCGCACCATATCCGATATACTGGTGACATCGAAAGATTCTGTTTACGTCGGCACGAACGCTGGTCTCTACATGATCGACTCTAAATTTTACGAAAGCTCGCAACGCTCCGTCATTGGCGAAGGCGTATCGATCCTGTATCTCAAAGAGGATGTCGACGGAAATCTTTACGCCGGCACCAACCAGGGCGTTTATATTTCATACGACGATGGCCTGCACTGGCAAACCCATGTGTTGGAAGACAAGGAGATCACCGACCTGGTGGTTCGCGAGGGACACCTCTACGCCGCCACCATCGATGGACTGTTCTACCTGGAAACACCGGATGCCACGCCCCAACAAATTGCCGTGGGAGGGAAGGGCTCGGAATTCACCGCCGTGGCCACCGACGATCTTGGCCACTTGTATGCCGTGAGCCCTTCGGACGTGTTCTATGCTGAAAGTGAAGACACGTGGCAATCCGAAATTTCGGGCATCGAAAATCACGAGTACAAAAAACTTGTCGTGATCGACAACCTGGCGTACATCTCCACCAACCTCGGCATCTACAGACATGCCTATGCAGACTATGCCGCGATCAACCTCTCGAATGTGGGAACCTTCACCTACAACGGCTCACCACACGCCGCCACAGCAACGACCACACCCGCGGGATTGTCGGTGACCCTGCTCTATGACGGAGAAGCAACACCTCCCGTGGAAGGAGGCAGCTACCAGGTGACCGCCATCGTGAACGACCCCAACTACGCCGGTCGCAAAAAAGCAAGGATCGTGATCGAGAAAGCCGAAGCGCCGATAACGCTGACGGGCCTGGGCACGCACTACTATAGCGGCAACCCCTTCCCCGTGACCGCGGTGACCACGCCGGCGGGACTGCCCGTCACCATCACCTACAACGACGGCGCTGAAGTTCCCAAGGAGATCGGCGAATACTATGTGATCGCCACGATCGATCACCGGTCCTACAAAGGGCAGGCTTCGGGTGATCTGCTCATTCAAGATCCCATCATGAGCGCCGAAGATCCGCTCAACAAATTCCTGTCCGTCTATCCCGTGCCCGCCCGCGAACAGCTGACCATCGAAAGTCAGGGCAGCCCGATCCGCTCCATCCTGGTGACCGACATCATGGGGAAACGACTGAGTGAGATCACTTTCAACACGCCGGTGGTCCGCCACGTACTCGACACCCGCCCGCTCAATGCAGGCGTGCTGCTGTTCAGGATCACGACGGACAAGAATGAAAAAATTATTAAACGCGGGGAAATTATCCGGTAAAGACACCGCTCTACATCGATAACGGTCGCCCTGGAGAAGCGACAATTGTTGTAGCAACAATATTGAAAACAAGACAGTCAGGCTGTATAGTGCCCAGCTTGGGTGAAGGTTAAGGCCTGACTTGTCTTTGTTTTCCGTGTGTAAAGATTTCCTGAAAATGAATCGTATGAAAAATAATTATGAAGGCCTGTCGAACTGGACCATCCCAGGCCCGTTAAAAAGTTCAACTCTATGAAGCATTGGCGTTTCGGATGATTCGTTAGTGTAAACTTTTTCGGTGCACCATGGGACGGGAGCGGATACTAACGAAATACACGGATGAACAACTGCTGGAAGGCATCCGAAGGGCAGACCATGACGTTTTCACAACGCTCTACTCCAACACGTTTCAGGGGCTGTCGCTCGCCGCGCTGAAGTTTGTGAAAGACACCGCCATTGCCGAAGAAATCGTTCAGGATGTTTTTCTGAAATTGTGGGAAGCACCGGAACACATTGAAAATATCACGTTCCTCAAAGCGTATCTCTACCGTTCGGTCATCAACCAGTCCATCAACTACGTGAACCGCCAAAAAAATATTGCCCAACATCACGCACGCATTGCCGAGGACATCACCGACAAGTATATCGAGAACCTCAGCGAAGACCATGCGCTGTTGGAAATTCTGCACCATGAGATCGAGCGTCTCCCCGAACAGTGCCGCAAGGTTTTTAAGATGAGCCGGTTCCAGAACCTCAAATACCGCGAGATCGCCTCACAACTTCAGATCGCCGAAAAAACGGTGGAGAACCACATCGTCAACGCCCTGAAAATTCTCCGCGCCAGGCTCCTGGAAAGAGACGAGAATTTCAAAGAATTCCTGGGCCGCTAACCGGCTCCCCTTGCTTTTCCTTTTCCGGACGCGTAAGAAATGGCGCCGATGCCTCGCGTGGCGCATACGAAACGTGGCTTGTCGTTAACGATGGCGCTCCTCGCCGGTCGGGGCAACGATAACCCTGGAGTAAGAAAATGTGCGCAATTGCGGGAAAGATATGCGCTGACTTTCAAAAATAGCAGGCATATTGCAAGCAGGATCCATAGGTCCTGGCGTTGGTTTTAAGATCCTTCGCGAAGAACTTTTGGCGCGGAGCCGTTAACGTAATCTACAAAGCTATGCTTGGTTTGCTTTTTATTTATTGGATTGGAAAGGCCTTTTATGTACTGGCCGAAAGAAATGGCAAAAATGTTTGGGGCTATGCCGTTCTGGGTGTTGTGATCTATTATGGGGGCCTGCTTTTTGCAGCCGTGGTCATCGCCATTATCTTGTTAATGTTCTCGGTGTCGTTTGGCACCTATTCCGATTTTCTCATCACCCTCATGGCATTTCCCTTCGGTCTTCTGAGTGGCTGGATAGCCTATCGATACCTCGAAGGCCGGTGGGAAGGTGTTGCGAAAGACAACGAGGAAGAGGTCCGGTAAGGTAACACGTGTTACTTCCTTCGGGAACTACTCACCTTTTTAAAAGCCTTTGATTGATCAGGTTCGTCACGCCGTCGCGATAATTGCGACTGATCGGCAGCGACTTGGTCCCCACCATAAGATCGTTGCCTTCCACGGATTCTATCTTCGAGCGGTTCACCAGGAAGGATTGATGTATCTTAATAAAGTCAGATGGAGGCAACTGACTTTCGAGACTCTTCATGGTGAGATAAGCAATGATCTTTTTACGGTCCGTATAGATCGTCAAATAATTCCCCAGCACTTCCGCATAAAGGATCTCACTCAGCTCCACCTTCTCGATCCGTTTTTCACTTTTTATAAAAATATAAGACGGCGGCGGTGTCCCGATAGCCATCGGGAGATTCTTCATCTCATAAAAATCTTTCGCCTTTTGAACAGCCTTCAAAAACCGGTGCAACGCAAAAGGCTTCAAAAGATAATCGATAATGTCAAGCTCATATCCATCCAGCGCATACTGGGGAAACGCCGTGGTCAGAATAACCATCGACTCGATGTTAACCCGCTTCAGCATTTGCAACCCCGACACTTTCGGCATCTCGATGTCCAGGAAGATAATGTCAGGCTGATGGCTTTTAAGAAACTCCTCCGCCTTCATCGCACTCTCAAATTTCCCCAACAGATCCAGGAACGGAACCTGCTCCGTAAACTCCTGCAGGATTTTCCGGGCCACCGGCTCATCATCAACGACTATACAACTGAGTTTTTTCATACCATCAACATTAACTCCACCCGGTAAAGATTATTTTTCTTCTTGATCTCCAACTGATAACGGTCCTTATACAACAACTCAAGCCTCCGCGTTGCATTCGTAAGCCCAATCCCCCCCGTCGAAGATTCCCCCTCATCAAAAGTATTCTCACAAACAAAATAAATCCTCCCCACCGCCTGGCTTTTACCCCCTGACTCCTGACTTCCGCCCCCTGCCTTCTGGCTACTGGCTCCTGGCTCCTGGCTACTGGC
>CBIHQM010000380.1:0-6982 GCA_966211885.1 uncultured Chryseolinea sp. | reverse complement strand
GAATATCATCGACAACGCTGTATATGCCATGAGTAAGGTCGAAGGGCCGCGGAATCTGATTATTTCTACTGCGCAACACGGCGATGTTATTAAAATCAGTATCTCCGACAATGGTCCCGGCGTCCCCCCTAGCCTGCAACGAAAGATCATGGATCCTTTTTTCACGACGAAAGAAGTCGGCAAAGGCACTGGCCTTGGCTTGTCAATAAGTTTGGGAATAATCAATAACCACAAAGGCTCGTTGCACGTGGTGAGTGAGGATGGCAAGGGTGCCGAATTTATCACCTACCTGCCCGTGAATGGCAGCGTGGGAAAAGAATAGGAGGACGTCAATCATCGACACCTCAGTTGTTGCTGGTCAACACCGCATAAAATACCTCCACCCGTCGCAGATAATGATATCTTTTGAGCTGCTTCAGGTTTGGGCGGTACATGGGACTGGCATAGGGGAACACGAAAAAGTTGCTATCCATTATCCATTCCGTGACGTCGCCCGGCAGCATTTTGGGTGTGATGTTTTCGGGATACTGTGTCAGCGTCACCAAGAGATTTATTTTTTTCATGATGTTTCATCGTTTGACTATCCTTGGTCATTCAAAAATCATACAGGAATGGTGGACCGGCAAAGCTGCTTCCGCAGACCCAAGAGGGAGCATAACCCGTGCATGTGTAGAGATTCCTTCTGATACGTGAAAAAAATTCCACTTTACGCTACGATCTATATCCTGTTGAAAAGCCGGGCGAGCGACCGGAGTTCTTTCTCCGTTTCCTTTCCCGGTAATTTTGTCACCCTCCAAATCCAGTTGGCGGTTACAGCGCCAGGAGTGTTCATGCGGGCGGTCTCATCCAAGCCCAGGATGTCCTGTAGCGGCACCATCGCGATGCGTGCCACCGAACCATAGGCCATGCGAATAAATACTTTAGAAATATTTTCGTCCGTCACATTCAGGTTGGAATAGTTCCTGATGCGGTCCCGGTCCTTGTCTCGGATCTCCTTCGAAAACCAGCCGCGAGTGGTGTTGTTGTCGTGCGTGCCGGTGTAGACCACAAAGTTTGTGTCGTAGTTGTGCGGGGCATAGAGCGAGCGCGGCATGTCGGGTCCAAAAGCAAACTGCAATACCTTCATGCCCGGGAAAGCCAAAGCATCGCGCAGGGCATACACATCGGGTGTGATCTCTCCGAGGTCTTCGGCCACAAAGGGGCTTTCACCCAGGTCTTGCTCCATCGCCCGAAAAAAATCCTTGCCCGGTCCTTTCTCCCTGCGCCCGTCCACCGCATCCGTTGCCCCGGCGGCTACTTGCCAGAAGCCCGCAAACGCTCGGAAGTGATCGAGGCGCACCAGGTCGAACAGCTCGATGTTCTTTTTAAGACGGCGTTTCCACCACGCATAGCCCGTGGCCCGAAGCGTCTCCCAATCAAACACGGGCATACCCCAGAGTTGGCCGCGAGCATTAAAATAATCCGGGGGCACGCCGCCAACAAAACGTGGCGCTTTGTTTTCGTCGAGACAAAAAATTTCCGGTTGACTCCACACGTCTGCCGAATCGTAGACGACATAAAAGGGCAAGTCGCCAAAAAGCTTTATGCCTGCATCGTTGCTATATTTTTTCAGCCGGTGCCACTGCCGGTGAAAAGTGAATTGTTGCCATTTTATTTTCAGGATTTCCGTGGCATATCGTTTCGCATTTTTTTCTAACGCCGCCGGATCCCGGTGCTTCAATTCGTCCGGCCATTCGCGCCACGATCGTTGATGCAGGGTTGTCAGGATGACGTAGAGCGCAAAATCGTGAAGCCAGTGATCTTCCTTTTCGATGAACGCCTGAAATGCCTCCCGGGCCGGGCCGTCATTTTTTTTTTGAAAGGCTATCCAGGCCTGGTCGAGCAATTCGTCTTTTTGATGTTCGGCGCTCCGGTAGTCAACGCTGTCGTTCGGGCGTGTCCGATGGGTCTGCAAAATCTCCGGCGGCAAAAGCCCATCCTCCATCAACAGCTCGGGGCTGATGAACAGAGGGTTGCCCGCCATACTGGAAAACGCACTATAGGGCGAGTGCGCGCTCGACGCATGGGTTGGGTTGAGCGGCAACATTTGCCAATAGGTTTGACCACTCTGTTTTAAAAAATCGACAAAGGCATACGCACCGGGCCCCAGGTCGCCCACGGCAAACGGCGAGGGCAACGAGCTGATGTGCAAGAGCACGCCCGCGCCGCGGTCGCCGGTCTGATCCTTCAGGGTCAGCACTGCCAGGGGGAACGAAGCAAAGATCTCCGACACCAGTATTTTTCCCGCATGCCGGCCCTTGCCCGGCGTTAAAAGACTGACCCAATCTGACGGCATCTCGGCGGGCAACACTACGGCCGTGTTTCCCCAATTGATGAAAAGAAGATCCACGTCCTGGCGATGCGCCAACAAGGCGGTGTGCAAGGGTATGACGGTCACGATCCAGTCGCGTCCCCGCTTGCGCGCAAAGGCCAGGGCGTGCTGGTGGTGATCGCCGGTCAAGGACAGGGGGATGTAGTCGCCTTCGGCAAACAGGACGGCCTCCTGCCAACGGATGTTGCAGAGGGTGGCGATGAGCCATTGCTTGATGTAGCCGTTGTCGCGTGTTTGCCAGAGCGAGCGCAGCCGGTGGCCTTCGGTCGTCGCGAGGCTTTGGTGCAGGGAAGCATCATGCTTTGTGAAGTCGATGGACTGGCGGTTGTCCGGATCGACGAGGCTGAAGTCCCAGCCTTCGCAGCCTTGGTAGATGTCGGGCACGCCCGGGGTGGTGAACTTCAACACGACTTGTGCGAGGGAGTTGATGAGGCCGCCGTCGGCAACGGTGGCCAGGTATTTTTTCAAGGCCAGGCCAAAGGGCGAGTTTAGGGTGGTCAGTGCCTTGATGAATTTCACCGTGGCCGCCTCGTAAGCTTCGTTGGGTTCGGACCAGGTGGAGTTCAGTTTTCCCTCGCGCAGGACTTTCACACAATAGGTCTCCAGCCTGCCGGCAAATTTATCACTTTGCGAAAGCGGGTAAGCACCAGCCAGCGTTTGAAAGATGAAGTACGTGTCGTTGGCATCGGGCATGCCGTCTTCTTTCAAGGGGTCCGTCAAGGTAAACCATTCGGTTACGGTGTCGGCCCAGGCTTCGGCAAGACTCGTGATGGCGTTGAGGCGGGCTCGTGCGTCTTCGCCCCGTTTGGTGTCGTGGGTGGAAGTGGCATTGAGGCTGAGCGGCCATTGCTGCTGGCGGTGCGCCATGCGGGCGTGAAATTCGTCGGGCGACATGCCAAATCGGGCAGGTGAATCGCCCACTTCGTTGTGGCCGATAAAGCGGTTGTAGGTATAGAATAATGTGTCTTCAAATCCTTTCGCCATGAGCGGGCCCGTGAACTGCATGATGCGCTTGTAGAACTGGGCTGCCCGTTGTGCATGGGTCTCGTCATTGGCAGATCCTGGAAACAACAAGGCCTGCTCGAGAACGGCAACGCCATCGCCAAGCGCCGGCGATCGCTCGCGAATTTCGGTTAAAAGGCATCTCACCTTTTGCGCTTCCTCTGTTCCCAATGGAAACGCGTCGCCATAATAGCGGTAAACCGGACAATGCACCAGAAACGCCGCCAGGGATGACTTGATCGTCGCCACGGCGGAAGGTGTTAGCAGCTTCTTATCGACGAGGTTCAGTTCGAGGAACAGGTGATACAGGTTGTCCAGTTCACCCTGCATGTGGGTGTTCAGGATATGCGCTTTCTTGGCATGGATCTCCACGTCGATGGACGTGTCGCTCTGAAGGATGTGTTTATAGAGGTTTGAGAATTTCTTTTCGGCCGGAGCATAGGTCATCAGCTGATTGACCCAAGCCATGTATTCGTAGCCGGTAGTTCCCTGTATCGGCCAGGAAGGGAGCGTTTCGCCGGCGTCCAAAATTTTCTCCACGTAGATCAACACGTCGTCACCCACCAGTTTGCGCAGGCGTTCGATGTATTGCGGCGGATCAAAGAGTCCGTCGACGTGGTCGATGCGCAGGCCCTGGAACACACCGTCGACCACGAATTTTTTGATGAGCAGGTGATAGTGGTCGAACACTTTCTCGTCGTGCATGTTGAGCCCGATCAATTCGTTGACCGTAAAAAAGCGACGGAAGGTGATGCGGCGATCCGTTACCTGCCAGGGCGTCAGCGCATAGGTTTGCTCGTCCAATATTCGCTTCAGCGCCAAACCGTCGCCGTTCGCTTGTTCGAGACAGGTTTGGATGTAGGTGTTCACCTCTGTGTTTTGCATCAGGGAGTCCAGTTGCAGCAGCAGCTCGTGCCAACGGAGGGAATAGGGCACGGCGTGGTCGATGGTGTGCAACTCGGCGATCTGCTGTTTCCATTGTTGGATCGCCTGCGGGGGTTGGTTGTCGTTCAAAAGGAGGGTGTACGACCGGGGATGCAAGGGATAATGATGGTCGTGAAATTTGATCACAAACCGCTGTTGCCAATAGGCCACCTGCAGTTCCTTGTTGAACAACACGTCTTCGCTGGGAGCACCGAGCACGGGCACCATGATGCGGCCGTGAAAAAGATCGCCCGCCCACGCCAGGTCAAAGAAGTTCGCATAAACGGAATACCGTCCTTTCTCCAGCACGTCCATCAGCCAGAGGTTGCACGGATGAAAGGCCATGTGGTTGGGTACGATGTCTTGTATCCAGCCAATGCCGCATTCCCTCAGTTTCCGGCAGGTTCGGTAGAGGTCTTCTTCCGTGCCGATCTCCGGGTTGATGCGGTGGGGATTCACGCCATCGTAGCCGTGCAAACTTCCCGGCACGGATTCAAAAATGGGCGAGGCATATACGGCTCCCACGCCCAGCGACACGAGGTAGGGTATGATCGCCTCCAACTGCCGGAAGGTGAAATCTTTGTGAAATTGGATGCGATACGTGACGGCGGGGTTAGTCATATTTTCCAGTGTATACGACCAGGGATTCGGGGGGCAGGATAAAGCTGCCGGTCCGCAGCATTCCCGGTGAAGTTTCTTTTCCGTTCCAATGCGCATCGCCAGCGTCCAACACGTTTTGCAGTGGGTGATCGTCGGCCAGCGCGACGTGCTGTGCCCGCTTTGAAAAATTCATGGCACACCATGCATGATCCGCGTGATGCCACCGGTGAAGCACCAGTACATCTCCGTCTTCCTCAAAGAAAACTTCCAGCGTATGGCGGTCCAGGTGACGCAAGGCGGGATGTTTTTTACGCAGTGCGATCAGCGCCTGATAGTATTGGAACAACGCTCGGTGGTCGTCCGCTTGCAGGAGGTCCCACCGGAGTTTGCTGTTCCTAAAAGTTGATTCGCTTTGCGGGTCGGGTGCCTCACCTGCATCGTGAAAGGCAGCGAACTCTTCACGTCGTCCCCGGCGCACGGCGTCGACCAGTTGCGGATCGCCATGGTGTACAAAATATTGGAAGGGATTTTTTTCGCCATACTCTTCTCCCATAAACAGCAGCGGCAGGAACGGACTTAGGATGGTCGCGCCGGCCATCACCTTCAGCATGCTGAAGCTCACCAGCGCACTCGTGCGTTCGCCCAGCATGCGATTGCCCACCTGGTCGTGATTTTGCGAGAAGACAATAAACTTGTTGCCCGCCAGGTGTGTCGCGGGAATGCCAAAGCATTTGAGGCGGTGTTCTGAATATTGACCATCGTATACAAAAGCATCGCGATACGCTTTGGCCAGGTGACCCATGCCGTTGAAATCGCTATAGTAGCCGCTTCGCTCCTGCCCGGCAGTGACGCGCATGGCGTGATGAAATTCGTCTGCCCATTGGGCGTCCATGCCATAGCCTCCCCGTTTGAGCGGATCGAGGTAGCGCGTATCGTTCAGGTCCAGTTCCACAAACAAGTAGTGCATGCACCCATGGTTTTGGATGAACGCATCTACTTCCTGCCGGATCGCTTTCAAAATGTGAATGGGGCTAAGATCTTTGATGGCGTGTACGGCGTCGAGCCGCAGGGCATCGATGTGAAAGTCGCGAAACCACATCAGCACGTTCTCTATAAAAAAACGGCGGACTTCATCGCTATGGGCGTCATCGAAGTTGATCGCATCGCCCCAGGGCGTTTTGTATTTCGATGTAAAATAGGGACCGAATTCCTTGAAGTAGTTCCCCTCCGGTCCGAGATGATTGTAAACCACATCCAGCACCACGGCGATGCCCTGTGCATGACACTGATTTACCAGTTCTTGCAAACCTCGTGGTCCACCGTACGCCGTATGCACCGCATAGGGAAACACGCCGTCATAGCCCCAGTTGCGCAGTCCTGGAAATTGTGCCACGGGCATCAGCTCGATAGCGGTAATGCCCAATGCTTTGAGGTGTGGGAGTTTATCGATAACCCCTTGAAAATCTCCTTGCGGTGAAAAGGTGCCGACGTGGAGCTCGTAAAAAATGTAATCGTCCTGGCTAGGGTTCGCCCACTTGTGGTCGGTCCACGCAAAGGCAGCGAGGTCCACCGCCCGCGACGGACCGTGAACGCCCTGCGGTTGGCAGAGGGACGCCGGGTCCGGTAGAGCCTTGCCGTTGGAGGCGATGAATTCGTAGTCGTCGCCCGGTTGCAGGTTTGGGGTGGTCAAGGTCCAGTAGCCGTGCGCTTCAGGAAGAAGCGGGAAGTTTTGGTCCCGGAACCGGATGTGCACTTCTTCAAGTTTTGGCGCCCACAACCTTACGGTGGCGGTGCCTTCACCGGTGAAATTCACGCCAAGCCGGCGGTGGTCTATCGCGACAGCTTGCATCATGTGTCGAGGGGATGGTGAAGAAGTACTATCGATCGTCCTTCCACCGTCACCGTGCCTTGGGGATCGTAGGCGGGACCTTCCCCGATTTGGCCGGTGGCCGTATTGAGAAGCTGCGTCCACTGGAGCGCATATTTTGGTGGGGGCAAAACATAATCCAGTGGTTCGTGATGCGCATTGAACATGATATAAAAACTATCGTCCAGCACGGCCTCTCCTTTTGGGCCGGGCGTGTG
>CBIHQM010000379.1:0-7012 GCA_966211885.1 uncultured Chryseolinea sp. | reverse complement strand
CAGATGTAATGTTACACGGTTTTTGAGTAGTTTTTTATTTTGGATCTGACCACACGGTGTGAGGTTCACACTGCAGGGTTCTTGCACTATGAAGTTAAAAAGAGATGGTTCCAGGAGCACCGAACGCAATAGCTTTATTTTGGCACCGCCGTCTTTGCCATCTTCAGTGCATTCAATTTTCCACCCAACAAGGTTGTCGGCAGAGAAAGCACAGCGCCGAGCACACTGTACCAGAGGGGAGCCAGATCCCGCATGGCGAGTCCCCCAGCCAGCCAGATAACAGCGCCTAATATTCCCAAAGTCCATACCGCCTCGTTCGCACTTTCTTTGGCGGCGCGCGCAGCCACGTAGCTTCCGACGACCTGGTATAGTGCCCGGTAGGTCGTGGCCAACAGCAACAGGCTCGTGTCAAACAGCGGTTGTCCATAGGGTGGCAGGATGCCGGCTGATTCTAACGCGAAGTCAGTGCCGGTAGAAAGAATAGCCGTTACGATGAAGCCGGCAACGATGGCGAGGATGAGGCGTATCATGATGGTTAGGGGTTAGTGGGTTATTGTTGATCCAAAATTGAAGCCTTTCGGCGAATGTGGAAATACATTACCTGCCAACCTTAGGGGCATTCCGGACGAATGCCGATTCTGCTATCCGCCGCGAAAACGCTTTTTTTGAAAGGAGGAGAAATTTTTTTCTGAGGCCCCATGCAACCATTTCGCCATTTCCGCTATCTTTAGACAAAGGTGAAACAAATATGAAAGGAACATACCTCGGCGAGTTCGAAGAACTGGTCTTGCTGGCGGTGGGCATTTTGTTCGACGATGCCTATGGCCTGGCCATCGTGGACGAGCTGGAACAAAAAACCGAACGCCCCATCATGATGAGCGCCGTGCACAAGGTGTTGGTGCGCCTGGAGGACAAGGGTTATCTGAAATCCCGGATGGGCGGTGCCACGCAGGTTCGGGGTGGACGCGACAAGCGTTTGTATACGCTCACGGCCGCGGGCAAGAAAGTGCTCAGTCAATCGCGTGAGCTACGCAACAGTATGTGGCGCGAAGTTCCGAAAATCGTGTGGGAGGCCGGCGCAGTATGAAAAACAAGAAACCTCAAAGGGAAGGTCCGCCGCCATGGGCCGTGCGGTTTTTTCGCTGGTATTGCAACGATTATTTGTCGGAGGCAGCGTTGGGCGACTTTATGGAACTCTACGACCGGCGACGTGCCTCGATTGGCAAACGCAAAGCCGATCTCTTATTTATAGGGAACGTGCTGGCCTTTCTCCAGCCGTTTGCGCTTCGAAGAAAACGACAGTCTTATACTTCAAATGAACTCGCCATGTTTGAAAATTATTTTAAGATCGCCTGGAGGACCATGGCGCGTCAGAAGATGTACACCAGCATCACGATTGGAGGCTTTGCGTTGGGATTGGCCACTTGCCTGGTGAT
This sequence comes from uncultured Chryseolinea sp., assembly GCA_966211885.1. GTDB lineage: Bacteria > Bacteroidota > Bacteroidia > Cytophagales > Cyclobacteriaceae > Chryseolinea. The sequence goes on along the minus strand of CBIHQM010000379.1, from coordinate 5,576 downwards.
CTTTCTTTACATCCGCCGTGAATTGAGCTTTGATAAAAACTACGCGAACGGCGCACGACTCTACCGGATGTACAACGACTTCCGTGGACCGGATGCGGCGCGGTGGACTTCGCTGCCGCCGATGGTGGCCCAGATCGTGAAGACGGATTACCCGGAAGTGGAGAAGGCCGGTCGTCTCATCCCGCAGAAGTGGCAACAAGCGGGCAGCAACCTGTTCCGGCGCGAAGACCAGGTGGAGAACCTGTATGAGGAAGGATTTGTCTATGCCGACAACGAACTGCTCGACATCCTGGAGATCCCGTTCGTGAGCGGCAGCCGCGAGAATGCGCTGATCAAACCCAACAGCATCGTGCTTTCTAAACGCATGGCCGATAAATATTTTCCGGGAGAAGAGGCGATCGGGAAGACCGTGATCTTAAACGAACATAAGGATACACCGTATGTCATCGGCGGTGTGATGGCAGACTTTGCTGCCGACTCGCATCTTCATTATGATTTTATGCTCACGCTCACCGGAGTTGAATTCTGGCCCGGCGAACAAACCAGCTGGTGTTGCTGGAATTATGACACCTATGTGCGGCTTAAACCCGGTGCCGATGCCGTGGCCCTGCAAAAAAAACTAACGGCCATCCGCGACAACTACCTGATGGGTTATCTCGCACAAACCGGCGATCAATCGGCAGCCGAAATCAAGCTGCACCATTTCCTGGGGTTGCAGCCCGTGAAGGACATTCATCTCAATCCTGAAAAAGTAGAGGACGAACTGCGTCATGGCGATGCGCGCTACGTCTGGCTTTTTGGGGGCATCGCCGTGTTCATCCTGTTGTTGGCCTGCATCAATTTCATCAACCTGTCGACGGCCAAATCGGCCAATCGTGCCAAGGAAGTGGGCTTGCGCAAAGTGGTGGGATCGGTGCGCGGGTATTTGATCCGTCAGTTTCTCACGGAGTCGCTGGTGTATAGTGTGGTATCTTTTGTTTTTGGTGTTTTGATCGTGACGCTGGTCATGCCGTTCTTTAATTCTTTGGCAGGCACGGAATTGTCGGTGCCGTGGCAGACCGTGTGGTTCGTTCCGTTGCTCGCGGCGGCGGCTTTGGCGATCGGCGTGTTTGCGGGCTTGTATCCTGCCTTCTACCTCTCGTCGTTCAAACCAGCAGAGGTGTTGAAGGGCACCGTGAGCAAGGGCAGCAAAAGTTCGGGTCTTCGCAGCGCGTTGGTGGTCTTTCAATTTGCCACGTCCATCGTCTTGATCATTGGTACGTTCATTATCTACAAGCAAATGAATTTCATCCTGCACACGAAGGTCGGTTTCGATAAGGACCAGGTGGTGATGGTCCAGGGTACGAACACGCTTCGCAAGCAACAGGAAACCTTCAAAGAAGAATTATTGCAACTTTCGGAAGTGGAAAGCGCGACCCTCTCGGACTATCTTCCTGTGGCGGGAACGAACCGCGATCAGAATACTTTCTGGAAGGAAGGAAAGAAACGGGAAGACGTTGGCGTCTCCGGCCAAATTTGGTTTGTCGACGCCGACTATATCCATACCCTCGGCATGAAAGTTCTCGAAGGTCGCGACTTCGACAAACGATTGGCCTCCGACTCACAGGCCGTGGTCATCAACCAGGCCATGGTAAAAAACCTGGGGCTTAAGAAACATGTGGGTGAGCGGATCACCAACGGTTATGGTGACTTTACCGTAGTCGGTGTTGTGGAGGATTTTAATTTCGAGTCCATGAAAGGAGCCATCCGGCCGCTTTGTTTGAAATTCGCCAATGGAGGTTCTATTGCCGCCGTAAAAATAAAGTCACGCGACATGGCCAACACCCTGGCATCGTTGACAAAGGTGTGGAACAAATTCATGCCGCATCAGCCCTTCCGTTATTCTTTTCTCGACGAGAGTTACGCCCGCATGTACGAAGACGTTTCGCGAACCGGGAAGATCCTCACGTGTTTCGCCACGCTGGCCATTATCGTGGCCTGCCTGGGATTGTTTGCACTCTCTTCGTTCATGGTAGAACAACGCGGCAAAGAGATCAGCATCCGCCTGGTGATGGGCGCGACCACCGGCAGCATCTTTCAACTGTTGACAAGGAATTTTGTAAAGCTCGTACTCATTGCCCTCGTCATCGCCGCTCCACTGGCGTGGTACATGACGCAGAAATGGCTGGAGGATTATGCGTATAAGATTGACGTGACCTGGGACGTGTTTGTTTTGGCGGGCGTAGTTTCAGTGATCATCGCGCTTTTCACCGTAAGCTATCAGTCGATCCGCGCGGCAATGGCAAATCCGGCGAATCGGCTCCGGTCGGAGTGAGTCATGAGTCTTTAGTAGTTAGTCCTGAGTACTTAGTCCTCTTTACTCAGGACTAACTACTAAAGACTAACGGCTCATGACAGCATGGCATTGATTTGTGCATACGATCGCGAGCCGGTGGCAAAATTGAACGTTCCCATTTTCATGACTTCTTCCGATCCATAAATAAAACCACTATAGGCAGCGCGTGCCAGCGATGATCCGAGGCTCACCCGTTTCACGCCCAGGGCCTGGAGTTCGTCCAGTGAGAAGGTGGCCTTGTTCAGGCCCATCACCACATTCACCGGGCGCGGTGCAACAGCCTTCACAACGGCTTCAACCTCATCGCGGGTTGTCAGTCCCGGCGCAAAGAGCACGTCGGCTCCCGCTTCGGCATAGGCCACTAATCTTTTCAACGTATCAGCCAGGTCGATGCGACCGTGAAGGAAGTTTTCCGCGCGAGCCGTCAACGTAAAAGGGAAGGGGAGCGACCGCGCCGCTTTCACCGCCGCTTTGATGCGCTGCACCGAAAGATCAAAGGCATAAATCGGATCACCAGCCCGACCGGTAGCGTCCTCAATAGAACCACCGACGGCCCCTGCCTTGGCGGCAAGCAAGATGGTTTCTGCGCAAGCCTGCGGATCATCACCATAACCATTCTCCAAATCCGCCGACACCGGCAGCATCGTCGACGACGTGCCGACGGCAAGTGCCGACACCGGCAGCGTCACCGCCTGCGCAATATCCGCCACATTTTTTATCGTCTCCTGTTGCAGGAGCAACCCTTGCCCATCCGGCTTCCCCAACGAAAATGCCAACCCTGCGCTCGTCGTCGCCAACGCCTCAAACCCCAAACTGGCCAACATCTTCGCCGATCCAGCATCCCATGGATTCGGCGCTACAAAAATCCCCTGCCGCTCATGCAACGCCCTAAAAGCAATCGCTCTCAATTCCTGATCATTCGTATTCATAAAGTTTGTAGTTTAAACTCCCCCATCAAAAATACCCACCCCCATCATTCCCACAAAATTAACAACTCCAAGCCAATGTCCTTCAGCGAATCACTCATGGCTCCCGAAGACCGACTCCTGAATACTGGCTCCCGAAGACCGCCTCCCAACTCCTGGCTCCCGGCTCCTGGCTTCTGGCTCCTGATTTCTCATAGCCCCTTCTCCACCCCATTCTCATCTACCACCGTCAACCGCGGATTGTTCTGCCGATCACAATAAATTTTTATCCGTATCCGCCCCTTATCATCGCGAATGAACAGCCCCACTTCGCCTTTGTCGTTTTTGCCGGCAAACATCCGTTCCACTCCCAGCAGTCCTTTCTCGCGCAAAGCCTTGAATTGATTGTTCAGCTCATCTTCTTGCTTCAACCGTTGTAGTGAATCGATGAGTGCCATTTGTTGGGCCAACGTAAAATCTTCGGAGCGATCCCAGAGTCTGAGACCGTAGTGGCGCCGGATGGAGTCGCCTTGGGTGCGCTGTGCATATTGGAGTTGCATGAGTTGATCGTTCCGGAACTGGTCGACCGAGAATGCCAGGCCGGCCTCTTCGCGGGTGCCGTCGTAGACGAGACCGCCGCATTCGTCGCCCGATGAATTGAAAAAGATAATACCGGCTTCGCGTTCGCGGGCGGTCATGAGTTTAAAATTAGAGAGCCCGGGATGCTGACGTTTTTTGTTGCTGATCACCATTTTCAGGGTGCCGTCTTTTTCCACGACGTTGACACGCTCCACGTCGAGCTCTTCCAACTGCAGGTGGGTTGATTTAGGTTGAAGGGAGTGATACAACAAGAAAAGAATGGCCACGGTGGAAACGGCGGCATACCATTTTAACAGGCGAAGGTCCCGGGTTGAATTTTGTTCCATGCGATAAAGTTTAGGTTAATGAAAAAAACGATAGCTACAAGCATCACGTTGTGAGGCCAAAGTATAAAAAAATATGTGACCGATTTGGGGGAGGGTCGTGGTAAGGTGTGGATGATCCCAAGAAAGTCGCAAAACCCCCGCTAAATGACATGCTCACCCCCGTTCGAAATGCAGCCATGGCTGTAGTTTTACGTTAAGTAAATCGGGAACACAAACTTTATGAGCAGGTCAAAACGCATACGATTCAGTCAGCTTTTTACCATCCTTACGGCATGGTTGCTGATCGGCGTTGTTATTTCGGTCTACGATCACCTGGTGTTGTTGACGCACAGCTCGCAAGGTCTTTCCGCCGACTACACTTTTTTTGCCTCCCTGAAACAAAACCTGATCTCGGCGCTGATCGGTGGCGTGTTGGGGGGAAGCTTTTTGGTATTCTATATTAATGTGCGTTTTCAAAACCGACCCTATGTGCACACCATTTTGGCGGTGATCCTTTCCTTTGGTTTGATCATACTGATCATTATCGTGGTGAAAGGCGTCATGTTCTCGCATCATAATCCCACGCAGTCGCTGGTGTATTTTCTCCGGGACACGACCCGGGTGAAGAATATTTTGGTGTGGTTCATCGTCGTGTCGCTCACCCAATTCCTGCTCCAGGTCAGCAGTAAGGTCGGGCAGAAGGGGCTGGGTCATATTTTGCGCGGGAAATATCATACTCCCCAGGAAGAAAACCGGATCTTTATGTTCCTCGACCTGAATGCGTCCACGACGCTGGCCGAAAAACTTGGCGACGAATTATACCACCAATTGTTGCGCGATTTTTTTGCCGATATCACTGATCCCATCCTGAACGCAAAAGGAGAGATCTATCAATATGTGGGCGACGAAGTGGTGGTGGCGTGGGACCACGTGGCGGGCGTCGCGAACAACCGGTGCGTGCGTTGCTATTTTGATATCCTTCAAAACATTCAATCCAACAAAGCGAAATACATCCGTCGCTATGGTGTTGTGCCGGAATTCCGCGCCGGGATGCACAGCGGCAAGGTGGTGGCCGGTGAGGTGGGTGTTTTGAAACGCGAGATCACTTATTCTGGTGATGTGCTCAACACCGCGTCGCGGATCCTGAGCAAGGCCAAAGAGATCGGGGCGGGCATCGTTTCCTCTTCGGCACTGTTGGGGGAATTGAATTTTGACAAACACTATACCGTGCGCAGCATTGGCCCCATGAAGCTAAAGGGAAAAGAACAGGAGGTTTGCCTGACGGAGATCTTGTTGTCTTAAGCCCTTTTTAGAACAGTACAAATAAAAGATCGTCTACGCCCGGGCAGCGTCCAGCATTTCGCGGATGGAGAGCGAGCCCGGCACATTTTCCAGACCCCAATCCTGGAGCTGTTCCATCAACGGAAGCAA
>CBIHQM010000378.1:0-7033 GCA_966211885.1 uncultured Chryseolinea sp. | reverse complement strand
ATCGGGCGACGTACTATACTCGTACCCGAAGATGTTATCGCGCCCCAACACATTTGTACACGACAGGTGAATGATGATGTAAGGCTTCGGCAGATACGAAACGTTCACACTCAAGTCGGAATAATAAGGTGTCTTGCCCCCATTGAAAGTCTCCGTGTTGGGGTTGTTGTAAGGACGGCCCGACGTGTAGGAGTATGTGAGACCAAGCTGGCTCCGGATGTCGGTAAAGAAATATTTGGTCACCACCGAAAAATTATGGGCCGATGCAAAGCTGGGGGTGACGCGGTAGGGAGAATCCAGATAGTCGCGTTGCGTGTCGAGGTAGGAATAGGACACCCAATAGTCCAGGTTGCGAACGGAGCGGTTGTCTCTCCAAAAGAATTCGAGCCCTTTCGCATAGCCATCGCCGGTGTTGGCCAATTGCAGGGGATCGCCGTTCACGTATTTCACGAGGTCACGATAGCGCTTGTAGTAAGCCTGCAAACGCAGCGTCCGGTTGTTTTCCATCACCTGGTAGTTGAGAATAAAGTGCTCGGCTTTCTCCGCTCCCAATTGATGATCGATCCGCACCAACTCATTCTTGGCCGTTTGACGGAAGGCGCCATAGGCAAAATGGATCTGGCTGCTTTTGCCGGTCTTGTAAGCCAGCGACAATCGCGGGTCGACGCTGAATTTTTTATTGAGACTGTTGTACTCCGAGCGCAAACCACCCTGCATCACAAACGCGTTGCTGGTATAGAGGTCCATCTCGGCAAAACCGGCGGTGATCAGTTCATGGAACGATAACGTATAATCCTGTGCGACATGCAGGTCATTGACCTGGTCATAGTTTCTTTGAATAACCTCCACCCCCGTGCGCAACTCCGCCTTGTCCGACAACGATCCCTCGAACACGGTCTTTGCGTGCAAACCCTTTTGAGTTTCCACGGTATGGTCCAGCCCAGTCCAGGTGTTGTTTTCGATCGAGGTGTAGGAAAGGCCGCCGCGCACGTTCCACTTTTCATTCAGCACATTCTTGTAGAAGCCGTTCAGGTAACGATAATTGTTGGTGAGGTCGTAGACCGTGCTGTGGCTGTAATCGTTGATGTCGTGACTGTAAAGTGAGTAGTCCGCATGATTGAAGTTCCCATACACTTTCACCATCCCCTGCTTGCCGACTTTCTGGCGGAAAGCGCCGATGCCTTCGATGGACGCGGGCGCCGTTTTCCAATCGATGCGTTGGTTGATCAATCCGAAATAAGGGCGGATGTTTGTGTACTGCACCTTGGCCGCCACCGAGCCACCCTCCCAAGCCTGCGTATGCGCCACATCGGCGCCCACGGAAAGAATACCGATGTCGGTGCGCGTCATCGCCGTCTCGTCCCTCGAATCCAGGGCCAACACCGACGACAGGGCTTGACCATATTCGGCGGAATATCCACCCGTGCTAAAGCTCACCCCCTTGAACATAAACGGCAGGAAACGGCCGCGCGAAGGGGTGTTGGGCGCCGATGGGCCATAGGCATCCAACACGAGCATACCGTCGATAAATGTGCGCGTCTCGTTGCTATCGCCGCCGCGTACGAAAAGGCGGCCGCTCTCGCCTACTTTCTGCGTGCCGGGCAGCGTGTTGAGGGCACCTGCAATATCAGCCGTGGCGCCGGCCGTGGTGGCAATGTCCAGTGCTTTGAACACCGTTCGGCGTGAGGCATCGCTGGCGGTGAAGGCTCCGGCGTTTATGGTGACCGCCTCCAGTTCGTTTATGGTTTCCTCCAGCCGGGCATCGACAACGATCGGGCTACCTTCGAGGGCAACGGCCTTCCGGTATTCTTTGTAGCCGATAAATGAAACCACCAATACGTGCGGGCCTTGTTCGGTGGTGGTGAACTGAAACCTGCCCTCTGCATCGGAGGTGCCGCCATCGTAGGTACCCTCAAGCACTACGTTGGCGCCGGGGACGCCCTCGCCTTTGTCGTCGGTGATCTTGCCGGAAAGGGTGGTCTGCGCCAGGGCTGCCAGGGGGAAAAGAAAGCATAGGGTAAAAAGTATCTTCATACGTGCCTGTTTTTTAGGGCTTACACGTCAAAGATTCAGGCAAAGAAGCGGTTTTGCGAATGGGAGTTACCGAACTGTGGTGTGGGGTGGATGGAGTGTCGTCCTCGCGACACCGGCGGGGAGGCGGACTAGGGGGTTTGCTTTGAACTTAGCGATCTGGATGGCACATTCGGTTATGGGGCGGTGTGACGCATTTGAAATTGGGAGCGGCATTTCAAGGTCTGCCTAGTTTCGTTTTATGCTGTGCGAAGTATATCCACGTTCATTGCACTCGAAATTCGGGATGTCTTGAACTGCGGGCGTAGATTTTTAAATAGTTTGTGCCTGCGACATGACGAAGGGCTTCCGCGCGTTCTGCAAAGACGTCGTTCCGCAGGCACGCACTTCCTCTGGCTTCGCACGTTTTCAAGGAACCCCGTGGATAGCTCGTTAGATCCGTGCTGCCTTTGAATGGGGCGTGACGTATTCGGTGTTTGCCAGGTTTCGTTTTATGCTGTGCGAAGGCTATCCACGTTCACTGCATTCGAAATTCGGGATGTCTTGAACTGCAGGCGTAGGTTTAAAAAAGCGTGTGCCTGCGACATGACGAGGACTTTATAAAAACTTCACATGGGCTACCCGACGGCACCCGGGAAATCCACCCCGATTACATTATATTTGGTTATAACGACCTTAAAATGAATTCGGCAACCACAACCTGCAGGGCTTGTAAAACGGAAGGTACAGGGAAATTTTGCAGCAACTGCGGGCAATCCCTGGTGATCAAGAAAGTGACTCTGCCCTATCTGCTCCACGAGGTATTTCATTTTTTTACCCACCTGGACAAGGGCATCGGCTATACGCTAAAACACCTCATCACCGCTCCCGGCACCATGCAACGCGACTTCCTTGCCGGGAACCGGAACCGGCATCAAAAGCCTTTTTCCATGTACTTCGTTGCAGCATCCGTGGCGGCCCTGGGGCTGTATTGGATCAACTATGTGATCTTGCATTACTATCACGTGGGTGGAGGAAGCGAGATGGCGTTCTTTAATAAATACCTGGTCATGATGCTGTTGGTCATCATTCCGGCAAGCGCGTTGCTGACCTGGCTCTTCTTCTACAACAGTGAATTTGGATTTGCCGAGATCGGCGTGATGCAGCTGTACATGCTTTCCATCTTTTTCCTGATGGTCATGCTGATCCAGTTTCTAAAATTGATCTGGCCGGCACTGGAGACCCGCTACATTGAATTGCCGTGTTTTTTGGTGTATACCGTATTCACCTTTAAAAATTTCTTCCTGTATCAGTCGAAGTGGAAAGTGATCCTCAAGGCCATCGCCTGCGGACTGATTTTCTATCTCTCCGTCATTAATCTCCAGGATTTTATTGTGGAACGGTATATGCACTGAGCGTACGGATCATTCTGTTGGAACGCCACGTTCCAACATCCTGATTTTTACAATACCTTATCCAGCGCGGACAGGCTTTTGTTGTTCACCAGGTGCTCGATGGCGCGTGCAAGCAAAGGGGCACAGCTGACCACTTCAATTTTTGGGTGTTCGAACTTTTCGTTCACCGTATCGGAAATACATAATTTCAGAAGCTGCGAATTTTGAATGGTCTCCAGCGCTGCACCACTCAATACACCGTGTGTGCAATAGGCACGTACCGATGCTGCGCCGTGTTCCATCAGCACGTCGGCCGCCTTACATAGCGTGCCCGCCGTGTCCACCAGGTCGTCGACAATGATGATGTTCCGGTTCCTTACTTCCCCGATGATCTCCATGTGGGCCACCTGGTTGGCTTTGAGGCGCTCTTTGTTGATGACTACGATTTCGGCGTCGAGGTGTTTTTTGTATTCGCGGATGCGCTTAATGCCCCCAAAATCTGGACTGCAGAGACAGAGGTGATCGAGCCCCGAGTTTTTGATGTGGTCGCAGAACAGCCGGAGCGAAGACAACGGGTCCAGGGGTATTTTATAAAAACCTTCGATGGCATTGGTGTGCAGATCGAGCGTGATGATCCGGTCGGCACCCATCAATTGGATGATGTCGGCCACCATGCGCGAAGAAATGGAAGTGCGCTGACCGTCACGACGTTCCTGGCGGCTGTGGGGAAGATAGGGCAAAACCAGCACGACTTCTTTGGCCGACGAGCGCCGGGCGGCGTCCACCGTCATGAGCATTTCGAAGAAGTGCTCGTAGGGCATGTTTACCTTGGCGACCAGGAACACCATCTGGCCACGGACGCTTTCATTGAAGCGCACAGATAGTTCACCGTCTGAGAATTTCTCCGTTTGAATATAGTGGAGGGGCAAACCGAGCGCAGTGGCGATCTTGCCCGCAAGTTCAACAGCAGTGGAGGTGGCGTAGAGTTTTACCGAATTTTCCATGCGCCAGTATACGAAAATTTTCAACCGCAAAGACGCAAAGGGCGCAAAGAAAAACGCAAAGCCAACTTTGCGTTAACTTTGCTTGCCCGCCGACTTGCCCGTCGTAGCTTTAGCGAAGACGGGAGCTTTAGCGAAGGTGAGGCGGTTTAATGTATTTTACGCATGATGGCGTTCGTCAGTCTCCTGCTCTGTCTCCGGCGTACGGCTCCGCCACCAAAGCGCCAACGACGAACCGGTAATATTCATAGCAGGACCAAACACCGCCGCAGCCAGTCCCACCGTTGCCAGCTTGCCCATCTTGAGCGCAATGCCCGAAGCAAGCCCGCCATTCTGCAGCCCCACTTCCAGCGCCAGCGTGCGGCAATCTTTTTCGCTCATACGCAAACCACGACTTATCCAATATCCGAGTATGTATCCCGTAATGTTATGCATCAACACCGCCACGACCAGCAATTTACCCACCAACAACAGATCATTGCGACCGGCGGCCGTGATCACCACAATGATCAGCGCGATGCTAACCATCGAGACCAGCGGCATGACCGCATCCAGCCATTTGAATTTTCCATGAAGGAAATGATTGAAGATCAACCCAACGCCAATCGGAAGCACGATGATTTGGGTGATGTGCCACACCATATCCAGGAAGTTGACCGGCACATATTGCCCGGCGAGCAGCTTCATGAACATCGGTGTCACCAGTGGCGCGATCAAGGTCGAGATGGCGGTCAGTGTAATGGATAAGGCCAGGTTGCCGCGCGCCAGGAAGGTCATCACGTTCGAGGCAAGTCCGTTCGGACAGCTTCCGATCAATATGATGCCCGCGGCAATCTCGGGCGGAAATGAAAAGATCTGCGTCACCGTCCACCCCACAAAAGGCATGACAGTGTAGTGACACAACACACCCACAATGACACCCTTCGGCATCTGAAGTACGCGGGTAAAATCTTTCCAACTCAGTGCTGTACCCATGCCAAACATAATCAGTTGCAGCAAGGGAACGATGAGTTTGGAAAGTTTGAAATCGCCCACCGTCACAAAATATTGCGGGTAATACATGGCCACGCTCACCGCGGCAAAGATCATGATGGTATAGGAATATCCTTTGAGCAGTTCATAGCCGCGAAAGGCCAGCGCGATCATCACAAAGAAGCCCATCAACAACAGGCCACCAAAGCGGAACGATTCGGGCTCGACCGGTGGCGTGGCACTGCGGGGCGTGAGGGTTACTTCCTGGGGCTGTGTGTAGAGCAGGACGATGTAACCAAGAATAAAGAGTGCTGCGAGAAAAAAGAAAATCTTTGAAGTGGTTTTGTTCATACGTAGAAGCTTGTTAAACGCTTTGCGTCCTTCCTCCTTTTTGTTGTGACACACACGCGCACACCGCAAAGAAGCAAGGACGCAAAGCAAGGTAATTTATTAAAATCAGATTAACTCCAAAGTCTGTCCCACGAACGGTCTTTGTCCCAATCTGTTGACGGTGCGAAGTAGGCTGGATATTCAGGATCCAGGTGTTTCTTCACCACCTCTTCGTTGAGCTCGATGCCCAGTCCCGGCGAATCCGGCACGTGCGCATAGCCCTTTTCAATCATCGGTTTTTTTGTTTTCACGAGGCTGTTCCAATAGTCAACGTCTATGGAGTGGTGTTCGAGGGCCACGAAGTTTTGCGTGGCGGCAGCACAGTGAACGTTGGCCATAAACGAAATGGGTGTGCCGGCAAAGTGCATGGCCATGGCCACGCCGCGTTCTTCGGCATAGTCTCCTATCTTTTTGGTCTCCAGCAATCCGCCGGACGTGGCCAGGTCGGGGTGCACCAAGTCTATGGCGCGGGCGTCGATCAATTTGATGAACTCCTCTTTCAGGTAAATGTCCTCGCCGGTCAACGTCGGGGTTTCGATGGCTTCCGTGATCTGGCGCCATTGCTCGGTGAACTTCCAGGGAATGAGGTCCTCCAGCCAGGCGAGGCGATATTTCTCCACAGCCCTTCCAAGACGGATGGCGTTGTTGTGGTCGAAGTGTCCATAGTGATCAGAAGCCAGCGGAATTTCATAGCCGATCTTTTCGCGGACGAACGCGATGCGCTGAGTCATTAACTCAAGCCCCTTATCAGTGATCTGCACTTGCGTGAAAGGGTGCTCTGTGCCACCATAGGTCATGGCTTCGTTTGACCATTGCTGGCCGATGTCCCAATAGTTGCTATTCACCGTTGTTCCCGGGATGCCTTTCAATAATTCAATACCAAAGTCCATCTTCATGAACGTGAAGCCTTGCTCCACCATCCGCACATTCACCTTTTGGGCGAAGTCGGCCTCGTTCTCGCCTTCGGGGGTGTCGGCATAGAGGCGCACTTTGTCCCTGTATCGTCCACCGAGCAACTGGTAGGCGGGCACGTTATACGCTTTTCCCGCCAGGTCCCACAGCGCCATCTCCACACCACACACGCCACCACCCTGACGGCCATGAAAACCGAATTGCTTGATGCGTTTGAACAGCAGCTCCACGCTGCAGGGGTTCATGCCCATGATGCGGCTCTTCAGGAACATGGCATAACGCCAGCTCGCCCCATCGCGCACTTCACCATAGCCAGAGATGCCCTGGTTGGTGTCGATGCGTATGATCGGACAG
>CBIHQM010000377.1:0-7063 GCA_966211885.1 uncultured Chryseolinea sp. | reverse complement strand
CACCAAAACTGAAAGTCTCGGGCGAGTCTTGCGGATAAAGTCCGACAAACACCTCGCCGCTGCAGGTTTGCACCCAATTGAACCTGAATTTTCGATTGGCGAAAAATGCATTCAATGCCCCGACGCCCAGGTCATTGTTGAGATGCGCCGCGTTGTCGTCGGCGTAGCTGAACAGTAAGTCGATGGTCCCATCCTCATGGGGGGTGAGGAAATAGTAGAACACGGCCTGCTGGTACACTTTGGCGTCGTCGCTCAGGTCGTAATAATATAACTTCAGGGCGAGCTCGTTTTCGGATGTGTAGTAGAGCTTGAAGTTGTAGTCGAGTGCAAAGCCGGCATCGTGAATGATCCGGTTGTCTTGCGCAAAGCGCCGTGAAAATTCTGACGGTTCATTCATCAGCGTGAGGTCAAAACGCAGGGTAGTGTTCTCTTTGTCAAACCCCCATTCATCAGCAAGGGGTGGCAGTTCCTCCGGACCCGGACCGGCGGGTGCAATGTTGTTGATGGCTTCCTGCACTTTGGTTTGCAGTGCGTAGAAGTCGATGTTAAAGGAATCGCGATAATATTGCGCGACCAGTGCTTCTTTCTTGCGCAATAAGGCGAGGCTCGTACTGTTTGTCTCGCAAGCGAGTATGGCCTCATAGCCTTCTTTCCCTTCGATCAGCATGGTGGCAATCATCTCGACAAAATCTTCGTCGGGCGAGGCCATGGCATAGTTGGTGATGAAGCCGGCGGCGCGTGCCTGCGCTACGGAGTTGAACCGCCAGTCGCTGGTGTAGGCGCCCGGCGTCACCTCGCGGAACGACGAGGGATAAGAAACTGTTTGGTTGAGAATATGCCCGAATTCGTGTTGCACAATGTGCATGAGTTGCTTCACGGCCGACCGCTGTGTGGGCTCGAAGGAGTTCACCACATACAACATCACCTTGCGGCCGCCTTCTGCCGTGCCCAGGGTGAATGTTCCATCGGGGTTATACCGCGCACTGCCGATCATCAGGAATTGCTTGGGACAATATTTTTTGATGAAGGCTGCGCCGGCCAGATCGCTATAAGTATCGATCCACACTTTCTTCACTACCTCCATCACCGGTTGAACCTGCGAAACTTTGGGAGGCACCAGGGTTCTGAAAAGATCGCCCTCGGAAGCATCCCAATGATACTTCACTTCGATGTTGTAGGGATAGGTGAAATTGGAAAGCAACCATTTGTCAAGCTCCGAATCGGTGTGGTTGTTGTCGTTGGTGACGTAGTCCGTTTTGGAAGGGTCGACCTTGTCGTTATAAACATCCTGACATCCCAGCGTGAGCACCACCAGGATGAGGATGGTCAGTAAAGTTCTTTTCTGTGTCTTCATGGTCAGGATCGTTTATGCGTTACCGGGGATTGGGACGAAGACCGCCGACGGAAATCGCCTCGGCCGGGATCTGCAAGATGCGTCGTGGATCGTTTGGCGCCAGCGTTGTACTTTGGCCATCAAAAGAAGTATGCGTCACGGGAAGTTTGTGCCGCAGAATGTCAAACCAACGGAGCCCTTCGTGCAGGAACTCGGCCCGCCGCAATTCCAGGATCCCGCGCACGATTGCTTTTTTGTTGTCGGTTTCATGATAGAGGTTATACAGGCGGTTGAACGTCACGTTGTGGACCTCCGGGTCATAGTTGAGTACGCGCGTGCTGATGAACAAATTCATTTCATCCAACGCTTCGTGAAACTGCACCTGCATGGCATAGGCCTCGGCCCGGTTCAACAGAACTTCTTCCGTGCTGAACAAAGGAATGATGGTATATGAATATCCCGTGGTAGCATTCATTCCGACACGCACAAAATGCTCGCGGAATTTGAAAACAAAGTTCACTCCCGTGTTGGTGTAATAGGTGGAGTAGGCATAGTTACCTTGTGCGGGATTGTTGATAAAAAATATTTCCGCTCTCCGCGTCGCGCCGGTGGAATAGCGAACCTGATTAAAGCTCGTGCCCCAGTTGGATTGGGTGTCGCACAACAGCAGGTTCGCTTTTTCGGTCGATCGCGTATAGGTCAACGTCAGTTCGTTTGAGGTGAGAGTTCGGTAGGTCGTGTTCCAGGGCCGGAGCATGGAGGGGATATCGTTTCCATCCAGCACCGCGTTGGCATGCTCGATCACTTTTGCAAAGTCTTTTTTAAACAGGTAGAACCGCGAAGCAAAAGCATGTGCGGCTGCGCGCGTAAAATGAAAACGCGCCAGGTTGGCGGCGTTGGTTCCGGATCCGCCATAAGACCGGTCGTCGACGAGCGGTAAGCCTTCCGTCAAATCTTTTTCAATCATTTCGTATACATATTCCACCGTCTTGCGCTCGTATGTTTTCAGCGATACGGTTTCTGGATCAGTCACATAAGGAATACCAAGGTCGCCGGAAGCGGTTTGGGGATCGTACATGTTCGCAAACAAACTCACCAGCATAAAATGGGAGTAAGCCCTGGCCAAAAGCGCTTCACCCTTTTGCGCATCATAGAAAGCGGGGTCGTCACTTTGTTCGATGGCGCGCAAGGCATGGTTGGCGGCGGCGATGGCGGTGTAGCATCCATTCCAATAAAACTCCGGCGAGTCTTGCCAGGTCGCCGAAGCGTCCCTCCAAAACCAAGGATCGGCGTTGGTCACATTTTCGGTGCCGCCAAAATTATCTTCCACGTTATCCGACAACGCTTCACAAAAGGGAATGTAGTTCGCTTCCGGATAGGCCGTCACCAACAATTCCGCGATCTTCTCCTTCGAATCGAGACTCGCCCGGTTGTCGGGGGTTTCCGATAAAAAGTCGTTGCAGCCCGTCATCATCAGGACGCCGGCTACAAAGAGGATCGTTACTTTCTTTTTCATCCGATTACTTTTTAATAATTCGATATCGTAAAATTCATTCGTCTTCATCAGAGCACGAGCTTCACCGAGAGGGTGATCTGCCGCGGCACCGGCAATGCCACACCCCCCGAACTAAAGAACTCGGGATCCTGTCCATACAATTTCTTGTCGGCATAGACCAGCCAAAGATTCGTGCCCGTCAGGCTGATCGAGGCGCTGGTGAACGTTGTGCCCGCCACGATTTTATTGGGAAGCGTGTAACTGAGCGAGATGGTACGCATCCGCACAAACCCACCGTCGGCTACCCGTGCCGTGGAATAGTTGTAAGTGTTGTAGGGATATGTCGAGCCTAGGCTGGCCAGTACGTTCAGGTCTGCAATGGCGGGAATGTCAGTGTACTTTTCGTCACCCGGCGTGATCCAGCGATCGAGGAACTCGCGCGGCATGGCATCGAGATCGGAATAACCGTTTTTGAAAGCAGGATTGAGCCTGATCTTGTTGCCGCCCTGGTAGGTAAAGAACACATTCAACGAAAGCTGCTTGTAGCGGAACGTATTCGAAAATCCTCCCGTGTAGGTGGGGTCGACGGGGCCTTCGTATTTTAGATATTGCGTGTTCAGGCTCTGCAGAAAAACATTGGTGCCCAATTTTCCGTCGTGATCGATAAACGTGGGCACGCCGTTCTCCGGGTTGAGGCCCTTGTAGTCGATCGAAAAAAGACCCCGCACCGGATAGCCTTGCTGCGCGCCACCATCCTGGAACACCAGGTTGTAGATGCGCGGCAGGTTTTTCAGGTTGGTGATGCGGCTCTTGTTTTGACTATACACAAAATTGGTGGTCCACGTCAACCCTCCTCCGTTAAACACGGTGGCGCCGATGGAAAGATCAATGCCATGCGATTTCATGTCGGCATAGTTGATGGCTTTGTAAGGCTCACCGCCAATGCCCGATGTTTTGATGACACTGATCAGGTCGAAGTGATTCCGGTTATAATAATCGAACGCCACGGTGAACCGGTTGAAGAACCCAGTGCTCAACCCTATGTTCAGTTCATATTGTTTTTCCCACGTCAGATCCTGGTTCTCGAGCCCGTCGATGATGATCTGCGATTCGGTTTCATCAAAGTGAGGGTGAGGCGTTGTGCCACTGCGATACACCACCGATGAGTTTGTGGCATTGCCGACGTTTGCCGTGAGCCCATAGCCCGCCTTGAGTGTGAGGTAATCCACGGCACGAACACCGTTCATGAAATTTTCGGCGTCCAGGTTCCAGGCGCCACTCACATTCCAGGTGGGTAGCCACCGCGCCGTGCGCGCTTCGCCAAGTTTGTTGGAGCCATCCATGCGCGTGGTCGCGTTCAACACATATTTGTCGTTGAACGAATAGTTTGCCGATGCATAGAAGCTGGCATACCGCTCTTTGGTATAGCCCATGCCAAAGTAGTTGAAGTTGCCTTCGAGGAGTTGCTTGATGATGAGGTAGTCCGTAAAGGCAATGCCCCCTTTGTTGAACTGGTAGCCATAACCGTTGTTGTATGAATTTTGGCGGTCGATCATGCGCAACTCGTGACCCCCGACAAGGTTCACATGGTGTTTGGTGCTGAACGCGTGTTTCCAGGTGAGTTGATCTTTTACATAGTAGCTTCGCATTTGATCGTCGGAGCGATTATAGAAACCTCCCTCAGGCAAGACCACTACCGGGTCAAGATTCGGAAAGTCGGGGTTGTAGTAAAGGAATTTGTTCCCCTGTCGGATCACCTGCGAACCTGCGGCGCGATAGGCTTCCGCCATATTGGAATCGTCGCCCACCTTGTGTTCCGTGGTGGTGCGCACATCGCGCACGGCGCCGACGAATTCATACTTGAGATCTTTGGTGACCTGGTAGTTAAAATCACCTTGCAAACGAAGGTCCAGCAAGTTCAGGTCGATGTAGTTTGTTTGCGTCTCCTTGATGATGTTGAACGGTGCATAGTTGCGCGTGAAATATTCCAGGTTGCCCGCTTCATCTTCGGCGGTGAGCACGCGGCTTGTGTTCAGCGCAAAGCTGAAGGGGTTGATGTCGAAGTCGCGGTTGTAGCGGCCTTCCACCACATCCACTTGTCGCGCCACCGTTCCCGGCACACGCTGCGTACGCGATGAGCCATTGGCGGTGAGCCCGAAGCCGACTTTGTCGGAGAGCTTGAAGGTGGCGTTGGCGTTGAGGGTGTAGCGGTCTACGTGGTCGGCAATGGTCCAGCCGTTGTCGTCATAATAGCTGGTGGAGAAATAAAGCTGCGATACCTTTGTTCCCGAAGAAACGCCCAGCGAATGCTCCTGTACGAAAGAGTTTTTGAAAAGCTTGTCAAACCAGTTGGTGTTGGCCAACGCATAGCGCTGCAAAAATGCACGTCGCTCCTGCGGAGTGTTCAGCAAATCGAACTGGTCGGTTTGTTCATTGTAGGAACTGTTGATGATGTCATACATTTTTTTGTACACTCCTCCGTTGGGCTGCGACACCATGTCGGAGTGATTCAGTAACCCCTTGCGTTCCATTTCGGCATAGACCGACATTTGGTCGACCGAGTTCAGAATGTTATAGTTGTCATAAGAGGGCTTGAGATAGGTTGAGAAGTTGCCGGTGTAGGTAATGACCGGTTTGCCCACACGTCCTCTTTTTGTTTTGATGACGATCACACCATCCTTAGCCCGCGCCCCATACAACGCGGTAGCCGATGCATCTTTCAGGATCGTGATGCTCTCGATGTCATCGGAATTCAACCCCGCCACCGACGAGCCGATGAGTGTATTGGGATCACCCGTTGTCAGCTGTTCCGCAGAAATGTTCACCACATCTTCGAGCACGACATTGTCGACTACCCACAACGGCTTGTTGTCGCCGGTGATCGACGTGGCGCCGCGCACCCTGATCTTAGGGGCCGCTCCAAACGTGCCCGACACATTTTGCACCGACACCCCGGCGGCGCGCCCCTGCAACATGCGGCTCACATCGATGGTGCCGTCGGTCTTGAAATCTTTTGAACCCAGCGTCACCACAGCACCCGTAAACAAACGCTTGTCCACCTCCTGGTAGCCGGTGGAAACTACGGTGACCTCATTTAAAGTTTTAGCCTCCACTTCCAGCTCGATGTCGATCCGGGTTTCGCCCGTCACCTTCACTTCCGTGCTAATATATCCCACAAAAGAAAACACCAGCGTGGCACCCGGATCCACGTCGATCACATAGTCGCCATTGGTATCGGTCACCGTTCCGGTTGACGTTCCTTTCACGGTAACGTTCACGCCAGGCAGGGAAGTTTTTATGTCGATGCCGGTCACTTGCCCGTGGACCCTGATCTTTTCGGGGGCGTCTTTCAAGACGATCACGATCAGTTTTCCCTCCAGGAATTTGTGGGTGAGCAATGTGTTGCTGAGCACGCGTCCCAGTACTTCGGAGATCGGTTCATTCCGCGCAGTAACAGAGATCTTTTTCTCCAGGTCCCTGAAGGAGTCATTGTAAAAAAAGGAATACCCGCTCTCCCGCTCAATGGCATGCAGCGCCTGGCGGATGGTGACATCCTTTAGCTCCAGGCTCAGGTTTTGAGAGTGCACCGTACCCGCCAGCGCGACACCTGCGGGGATCAGTAGTAAAAGCCAGATTTTCATAACCAACGCCGTTTTAATTAATACTGGCCATAGGTTTCCTTGGCCGTATCCGTTTTTTTTCATAGAATTCGCTGGGATTAGGTAAAATAATATCGTTCCACTCCGTCACAGGGTTGGTAACTATTTTGTCTGTCCTAAGGGATCAGGAGATGTGTCAGCATCTTTTGATCCTGCTTTTTTTTAGACGATGCGTAGGGTTATGTGCTGTGGTATTGTTTTGTCATAGCGTAAGGGTTAAGCATTTCAAATCGTCAGGGTGTGGGTAAGGTTTTGTATTTTGATTTTGTGTTCTTGTTCTCGCGCAGCGTCACGCTTTTTTCGTTGATCACAAAATCGATCGGCGACGTCAGAGCCAGCGCTTTCAACACTTGCTCCAGGCTGAACTGCTGGATGCGCCCGGTATACTTATAAGCCTTCAGACTGTCGTTTTCAAAATGGATGGTCACATTGTAGAGCCTTTCTATTTTTTTCGAAAGCTCACTTAAAGACTCCCCGCGCGCAGTCAGCCAACCATCTTTCCAATCGGCCTCGGCGACGGCGTCAATATTTCTCTGGAGCGCCAACGGATGACCCGATCGTTCGGAGGGTAGTCCC
>CBIHQM010000376.1:0-7064 GCA_966211885.1 uncultured Chryseolinea sp. | reverse complement strand
TTTTAAATGTTGTACAGGGCGATCATATTTATTTAAGTGTCACGCGCCTTTACATGAGCCTTCTGATGACCGCCCCGATGGCACTAATCATGCTGGTGGTGATGCGACAGATGTACGAAGACAAACGGGTAAACGCCATCATCGCTGCCACAGCCATCGCGGTCTTCTTCACGTCATTGTTTTTTTTACGCACACAAGTGGGTGTCGGAGACGAGCAATATATGAAGGCCATGATACCCCATCACTCATCGGCCATCCTCACAAGTGAACAGGCCAACTTGAAGGACCCCGAAGTGCGCCAGTTGGCCGACCATATTGCAACATCGCAAAAGCAAGAGATCGCGCAGATGAAAAAAATTCTCGCACGATTGAAGGCAAAATAGCGCTGATATTAAATCGAAATTAAAGACAGATTAAATCGGTTATAAAGTTGATGCCGACGCTTGGTAAATGTTCATAGTGGTAGGATTTTTGTTCGGTTTTTTTTATATTCAACAATCCCCCCGACGAGCTTAGCTGCATCTTATGAAATTTTTGATACACATTTGTCTGTTGACATTCTCCAGCGCGTCTTTTTTTGCATGCAATGAAAGCCGGGCGAGCCGAAATAGAAATTCATTGCCCGAACTGGAAGTGATGACCTTGCGTGCACAAAACATCTCTATTCCGCGTGCCTACATTTGCCAGATCAATGCGGTTCAGTATGTGGAAATTCACGCCCGGGTACAGGGATACCTGGAAGACATATATATTGATGAAGGTCAACTGGTCAGGAAAGGGCAACCACTGTTTCGGATCAGCTCCAACGAATACAAAGAGATGGTCGTCAGGGCTGAGGCCAATGTACAACGTGCCCTGGCCGAAGCCAAAACAAAAAGCCTGGAAGTAGAACGGATTGCTTTGATGGTGGACAAGCACGTGATTTCCGAATCGCAGCTGCAGGTGGCCAAAGCCCAACTGGATGCTGCATCCTCTGGGGTGGGAGAGGCCCGGTCGGTGTTGGAAAACGCAAAGATCAATCTGAACTACACCTTTATACGCGCACCGTTCGACGGGGTCATCGACAGAATCCCTTTTAAGAAGGGAAGCCTCATCAACTCGGGTACACTCCTTACTTCATTGTCCAATATTGATGAAGTGTTTGCCTATTTCAAAGTGTCTGAAACCGAATACCTGCAGTTGCTCGGTAAAGAGATAAAAGGACGGAAAATCAATGCTGCGCTTGCTAAAATTTCCTTGGTGCTTGCCGATGGGTCCCCCTATCCCTTAAAAGGTACCATCGAAACAATCGAAGGTGATTTTGATCGTGAAACCGGATCGATCGCCATTCGCGCGCGCTTTTCAAATCCTGATTTTATTTTGAAACATGGAGCCTCCGGGAAAGTCCTGTTACAACGCACCTGGAACAATGCGGTGTTGGTGCCGGAAGCTTCCGCCTTTACCATTCAAGATAAAAACTATGTCTACGTGGTCGACAAAAATAATATTGCCCGGACGCGAAATTTTAATACCCTGGCCCGATTTGATCATTGCTTTGTGGTGAGTGGACTTAGCCCCGGGGAGCGGATCCTCCTGGAGGGATTGCAACAAATTCACGATGGGCAACCTGTGAACCCAAAAGCTTACTCCGCCGATTCGATCCGTATCAGTCGTCAGTAGAGACCCATCAAAAGTAAACATCGCCATGTTCGATATATTCATCAAAAGGCCCATCCTGGCCACTGTCATTTCCATTCTCATCACCTTCCTGGGGCTTCTGTCGCTATTGAAGCTTCCCGTTACACAGTTCCCATCGATTGAGCCGCCCTCTGTTACGGTAACGGCAAATTACACGGGCGCCAATGCAGAGGTCTGTGCAAAAACAGTAGCCACGCCGCTAGAGCGCGCCATAAACGGCGTTCCCGGCATGACCTATATGTCCTCGGTGTGCAGCAACAACGGCATTACGTTGATTCAGATATTTTTCGAATCGGGAACGGATCCGGACCTGGCAACCGTGAATGTGCAAAACCGGGTCACCAGTGTGCTTGATGAATTACCCGAAGAAGTAATCAAAGCCGGTGTGATTACCGAGAAAGAAGTCAGCAGCATGCTGATGTATCTCAATATCACAAGTGCCGACAGTCTCCAGGATGAAAAATTTGTTTACAATTATGCCGACATAAATATTCTCCATGAACTCAAGCGCATCAACGGCGTTGGTTTCGTCGAAATTATGGGTGCCCGGGACTATGCCATGCGGGTGTGGCTGAAGCCTGATCGCATGGCCACGTACAACGTGTCGGCGCAAGATGTTATTGAGGCCATTCGGGAGCAGAATGTCGAAGCGGCGCCCGGCTCGACGGGTATCAGTTCCGACAAAGAAGCGCAGGTGCTTCAGTACGTGTTACGTTATACGGGAAAATTCAACACTGAGGAGGAGTACGAAAACATCGCGGTAAAATCGCGGCCGGATGGTGCGATCTTGAGGGTGAGAGATGTCGCAGATGTAGAGTTTGGATCCCTGGACTATGATATGGTGTCGACCACGGATGGAAAACCTTCCGCCTCCATTATGATCAAGCAAAGGCCGGGCTCCAATGCGCGCGAAGTCATCGCGGCGATCAAGTCCAGGATGGAAGAATTGGAGGTTTCCTTTCCGGCCGGGATGGAGTATAACATCGCCTACGACGTTTCCCGCTTTCTCGACACTTCCATTCACGAAGTCGTTCGAACGCTGGTGGAAGCCTTTCTGCTGGTGTCGCTGGTGGTGTTTATATTTTTGCAGGATTTCCGCTCCACGCTCATCCCCGCCATTGCCGTCCCGGTGTCCCTGATCGGTACACTTTTCTTTATGGATATGTTTGGTTTTTCCATCAACCTGCTCACCCTGTTTGCTCTGGTGCTCGCCATTGGCATCGTAGTGGATAACGCCATCGTGGTGGTGGAGGCCGTTCATGTGAAGATGCATACCGAGAAATTGTCGCCCCGCAGCGCCACGCTGGCGGCCATGAAAGAGATCGCCGGTGCCATCGTAGCCATTACGCTGGTGATGTCGGCCGTATTTATCCCAGTAGGATTTATGACCGGCCCAATCGGTGTATTCTACCGGCAGTTTTCCCTCACCCTGGCCATCGCCATAGTTATTTCCGGCGTGAATGCCTTGACCTTATCCCCGGCTTTGTGCGCCTTGATGCTACGGCCACAGCACGACGCACAGACGGGGATGGTGCAGCGGGGTTTCCATCGCTTTAACGAGCTCTATTCGAGGCTTGAGCTTGGATACCGCAATCTACTTTCCCGGCTTTTGAAGCGGAAAGTTATGATCGTGGCCTTGCTGATGGCCTTTGTGGCGGCCACCGTCATCACCAGTTCATTTCTCCCGACCTCTTTTATCCCTACCGAAGATCAGGGAATGATCTATGTAAACATAACCCTGCCGGCGGGCGCCACCGTTGAACGTACCCAGGACGTGCTGGAGCAACTCACGCGGCTTACCAGCGGGGAGGACGCCATCGAATCGGTGTCGACACTGGCAGGCTATAGCCTGATGACCGAATCGGCAGGGGCCTCATATGGCATGGCGATGATCAACCTGAAGGGATGGAGTCAGCGGAAAGAATCCGTCAACGATCTCATCAAATCCCTGCAGGCAAAGGCGTCGGCTGTGCACGATGCGGAAATCCAATTTTTTCCACCTCCTGCCGTGCCCGGTTTTGGAAATGCCAGTGGCTTTGAACTCAGACTGCTGGATCATACCGCGGGCGACTTGATGAAGACCTCAGAGGTTACCGCTAAGTTCATTGATGCCCTCAACGCGCGACCTGAAATTCAAAATGCATTTACCAGCTTTGATCCGAATTTTCCGCAATACCTTCTCCGGATTGACTATGATAAGGCCACGCAGCTGGGCGTGTCGGTTAAAAATGCCATGGATGCCTTGCAGACTTTGGTGGGAAGTTTTTATGCATCCAATTTTATTCGGTTTGGGCAGATGTATAAAGTGATGCTGCAAACCGGTCCAGGTTTTCGCACCCAGCCCCGCGACATTCTAAAGCTCTATGTAAAAAACGATCAGAACGAAATGGTGCCTTTCTCCAGTTTCATGACCCTGGAGCGCACCTTTGGCCCCGAGCAACTGACGCGCTATAATATGTTTACTGCCTCCATGATCAATGGGGAGCCTTCACCCGGCTATAGCAGTGGCGACGCACTGGCGGCCGTAACAGAGACCGCGGCCAGCACGCTACCCAAGGGCTACACGTTCGACTGGTCGGGAGTGTCGCGCGAGGAGGTGAAATCGGGCAACCAGGCGCTGATCATCTTTATGATCTGCTTGTTTTTTGTTTATCTGTTGCTGGCTGCCCAATATGAAAGCTATCTACTCCCCCTGGCCATCATTCTTTCCTTGCCGGCTGGAGTTTTTGGTGCCTATCTTTTTCTGGTGCTCGCCGGGCTGGAAAATAATATCTATGCGCAAGTCGCCTTGGTTATGCTGATCGGCCTGTTGGGCAAAAATGCAATCCTCATTGTAGAATTTGCCATTCAGCGCCGCCTGGAAGGGGCAACCGTGATCGAGTCGGCTGTGGAGGGAGCCAGCACCCGGCTGAGGCCAATTCTGATGACCTCGCTCGCTTTTGTTGCCGGACTTATTCCCTTGTGCCTGGCCCATGGAGCAGGTGCCATCGGAAATCGTTCCATCGGTACGGCCGCCGCCGGCGGCATGATCACCGGAACCCTGTTTGGGTTAATACTCGTCCCCGGTTTGTATGTGATCCTGGAATCACTCAGCACCCGCACAGTGCAAGAATCCAATGATGCTTCAACTCAAATCCACGTCAATCCATGAAGAACATTTTTCACCGCGCGTTGACTTTCGTATGTGGCGTGGCTGCGCTCTCCTCTTGCAGTCTTTCGCAGGCGCCGCTGAGCCATGATGCCGCGCTGCCAGCCACTTATCAACGCGCATTGCCCGACACGGGAAGCATGGCACAAGAACCCTGGAATGTCTTTTATGCCGACACCAGCCTGAGGGGATTCATCGCCATTGCCTTGCAAAATAATCCCGACACAAAGGCCGCCCTGCAGAGAATCCGCTTGGCGTATGCTGATTACGCGCTCATGCAGGGCAGGATGCTGCCCAATGTGAATGCGTTGGTCAAGGGTAACGTTGAGCGTTTCGGACGCTACACGATGAACGGCATTGGCAACGAGGACACCAACCGTTCCGAAAGTCTTCCTGCCGATCAGCAACTTCCCAATCCTTATCCTGAATGGTTTGCCGGACTCTCTTTCAGTTGGGAGGTAAATCTTTGGGGAAAATTATCTAGTCGGCGCCAAGCCGCACTCAATCGCTTGATGGCCTCCGAGGAAATGCACCACGGCGTGATGACCTGGTTAATAAGTGCCATCGCCGAGAACTATTACGAGTTGATGGGCCTCGACCAGGAACGAAAAGTCCTGCTCGAAAACCTGCGTCTTCAGGAGTTCGGCCTTGAACTGGTGACCATTCAAAAAGCAGGCGGCAAGGTGAATCAGCTCGCCGTCGATCAATTCGAATCCACGCTGTTGAGCACACGAACGCGCCTGGTACGGGTAGAACAGAACATCCGCGTCACCGAGGCCCGCGTGAATCAGCTGTTGGGGCGCTATCCACAACCGCTTTCCCGCGATTCAATTAAACACTACCGCCCGATCCGGGAAGTAAAGGCAGGGCAACCCGAAAGGCTGCTGGCGTACCGCCCCGATATCCGGGAGGCGGAGTTTAATCTCCGGGCCACTCATGCCGATGTTCTGGCTGCGCGGGCGGCGTTCTATCCGTCGCTTAACTTGATGGCGACGGGTGGTTTTTCCGCTTTTGATGTTTCCAAATGGTTTCTAACGCCGGGGTCAAGTGTCTACAGTCTGGGCGCTGGACTTTCGGCGCCAATTTTTCAGCGCCGTCAGATCAAGGCACTGTATGCCTCGGCAACGGCACGCCAGCAATTGGCCCTTACCCTTTATGAAAAATCCCTGCTCACCGGCTACCACGAGGTGTTTGCACTGCTACACAATTTTTACAGCCTGCGCACCCAAATTGATTTGAAACAACAAGAAACGGACGTTTTACACCGCGCCTTCGCCAGTTCGAACGACCTTTTTGCCGTGGGCTTTGCCACTTACCTGGAGGTCATCATGGCACAACGTCGCGTGCTCGACGTGGAATTGGAGCTGACCGACCTTCGGATGGAACAATTGAAGAATGTGGCCGCGCTTTACCGCGCCACAGGAGGTGGATGGAACCCGCCCAGTGGTCGGTGAAACAACCGCTTGTGGCTACAGGAGAATTGGCGAGGGGCTGTTTTAATTCTGCTCCTTATTGCGCTGGTCGTCGAACTGGTGATCCAGACTCAACGCAGCCGTGATCAGTCCCAGGTGCGTAAATGCCTGCGGGAAGTTTCCCAGGTGTTCGCCTTGAAAGCCGAGCATCTCCGCGTACAGGCCCACGTGGTTGGCATAGCCCAACATCTTTTCGAAGAAGAGCCGGGCTTTGTTGAGTTGGCCGGCCCTCGAAAGACATTCCACATACCAGAACGTGCACATGGAAAATGTTCCCTCTCCACCTTTAAGGCCATCGAGTCGTTCGTCGGTGCGATAACGATATACAAGAGAGTCAGACACCAGCTCATCCTCGATACATTTCAGCGTCGACAGCCACCGGGGATCCGTTGGGCCAATGAACCGAATCAAGGGCATCAGCAGGGTGGCGGCATCTACCGTCTCGGCGCCTTTGTATTGGACAAAAGCTTGAAGTTTCTCATTCCAAAATTCATTGTGGATGGAATGAAAAATGGCGTCGCGTTGTTCGCGCCAGACGGGATTGGTCGGGTAGGAGTGGGCCTCGGCGATCTTGATACCGCGATCAAGCGCCACCCAGCACATCATACGTGAGTACAGAAATTCCTTTTTACCGCCGCGCACTTCCCAAATGCCCTCATCCTCGCTTTGCCAGTGCTTACTTACCCAGTTCACTTGACGCGTGATGTTCTGCCAGAAATCATAGGAGATCGGCTCAGCATGCTTGTCGAAAAGATAAATCGCATCCA
>CBIHQM010000375.1:0-7072 GCA_966211885.1 uncultured Chryseolinea sp. | reverse complement strand
ATGTGGTTCACGCCCACACGCGCCTGGGCGCTGAGGCCCTGGTATTGGAAAGGATTTTTCGTGCGCATCATCAACACGCCATTGAAGGCCACGGGACCATAGAGCGCGGACGCGGAACCGGGAATGAGCTCGACACTTTCCATATCCAGATCAGAAGACCCAAATAAATTACCAACGGCAAAATTCAATCCGGGTGTTTGGTTGTCTACGCCGTCCACCAATTGAAGAAAGCGTGAGTTGCCGGTGCTGTTGAAGCCGCGGGTGTTGATCTGTTTGAACGTGAGTCCGCTGGTGACCATCTCCACGGACTTCACATTTTGAAGACCTTCATAGAAACTGAACGAAGGCGTTTCACGGATCGCCCGCGTATCCATCTTTTCGATGCTCACGGGTGATTCCAAAATGCTTTCTTCCACACGCGAGGCGGTGACCACCATCTCGTTGAGCAGTTCGGTTTGCGAGGAGAGCCCGATGGCTACTGGCTGGCTGGCCGAGCTCACGGTCACTTCCTGTTTCTGAAATCCTACACCGGTCACCACGAGGGTCAACGGCAAGGCGGCGGTTGTATTCAATTTGAAATTCCCATTCTCATCTGTAGTCGTTCCGGTGAGTTTTCCTTTGATGACCAAGGACGCACCACTAACCGGCGCATTGGTACTGGCGTCGGTTATCGTGCCCGTGACCGTGTTGACGGTCTGGGCTACGAGGAGCGTGGGAAGAGTAAGACAAACAAACAGTAAAAGTTTTTTCATACAGGGAGGTTAAGGTATTTGGTAGTGGGGGATAGGTATATCGAAAGGGTCTTTATTTCTTTTTCAAGTGATCGTAGCCTTGTGGCAGCCGCGTGTAGCCATGGTTGACCAAACGGTCGGCGAGTGTGCCGTAATAAGCAGGGTCTGCCGGCTCCAGTGTAGCCAGTCCATCGACGTAGCGATTGTAGAGGCAGAAGAGGGCGGCGATGAGCACGGTGTCGTGGATCTCCAGGTCGGTGGCGCCGGCTTGACGGGCGCGGTCCACGGATTGGGCCGTCACGTTTTTGCCGCTTTGCTGCACCTGGCGGGCGATGACCAGCAGGGCTTTCATCTTTTCGCTGAGGGGTGCGTTTTCGAGATCGTGTTTTACTTTGTCGGTGGTGTCGCACTCACCGTAGAGCAGATCGGCAGCGGCGGTGTGGGCCGTGGTGCAGAACTTGCATTGATTGTTGTGGGAGACGATGGTGGCGATGAGTTCGCGCTCGCCTTCCGTCAACGTGTTGGGTCCACGCAACAGGAATTGCGTGAGGTTGCGGATCGGTTCCGCAGAATCTTTTCGGTATTCAAGCAAGCCCGTAATGCCGGGCAAATGCTCTTCAACAGGAATGTAAGGCATAGGTAATAGGTAAAAAAAACTAAGGGGCTCCGTGTTGCTTTTGAGAAGGGTAAGGAGGTCTGCCGACAACCCAAACGAGCCGGCAGACACATCCTTCATTCAGACCATCCAAGTTCTTCGCCATGCGCAACCAAACGCACGTTGTACCGGAAGAAACTTAGAAAATGACCAAAGGGAATAATCTTGACCGCGACGGCAGATAGCAAACTGTCATGTATTACATCACCGGATAAGGGGTCCGGGGAAAATAAAAAGGGTATGACAAATTAGAACGTGCCGACGGGTGCCAGCACTAGGCTTCGGGAGGTGGTGAAAACACCGGGGAAGTTTGAGACAAGAGGGTGAAGGACGGCTCGGCGTAAGAACATTCTTGAGTCCATCCTTGTGATAATGTTATTTCATGTTGCAGGCTGCCGGGCACATAGTCTTTCATAAGGCCACTGAGCAGTTTCAACGTTTGATGCGATGAGGTGGGCAGGTCGTTGGCAAGTTTAGCATAATCCGACATGGTGTCGAAGAGCTTTTTCTCGTGTGTGTCTCTGATGCAAACTACATACAGCGTGTCCTTTTCGAGCTTTTGTTCTACGAGTTTATAGAACTGACCTTCGTGTTGAAACTCGCCGTCTACACGTTCGTAGTCTTTAGAGTCCATCCAATAGGGCAAGGCAAAAGGGATCTTTAAGGTGACCGTTTCTTCTTGTGAATAGTCGCGTGCATCCAGGCGCGAGATCATCTCTGTTTTGGCTTGGTGACGCAGTCCCAGATAGACAAAATAGTACCCCACGAATTGAAAGAGGAAGACGAAAAGGAGCGCTATGGAGAATATCTTTTTCAAATCCGGGTCAGATCATAAAGCATATTTCGCGAAAATTTTCAGAATAACAATGGTTCGGATCAATAATTTCAATCGATTACGTCCGCAACTTTACGGTTTTTCAGGAAGATCATACCTATAATAAAGCAGACGGCGGCCACGATAATGGGGTACCAAAGGCCCGCAAACGGGTCGCCGGCAGGGGTCGCCTCCGTTTTACTGGACTCATAGAGCGCTGTGGCGATAAACGGCGTTAACCCACCAAAAACACCATTTCCGATGTGGTAGGGCAACGACATGGACGTGTAGCGGATGCGCGTGGGGAACAACTCTACCAGGAAGGCGGCGATCGGTCCATAGACCATGGTCACCAATACCACCTGTACCAACACCAGCACTACCATAGACCAGAAGGCATAGTCGCCCAGCACGATCTCCTTCTTGGTATCGAGCTTCTCTTTTTTCTCGCTGCCGGCTTTGGGGATCAAATGGGTGGAGGTCTCCTTTTGCTGATTGCCCGCTTCGAACATCCGGATGGTCTGCATGGTGACCACCGAGTCGCCATTCGCGTTGATGGTGTGTGTCTTTTCAATGCGCTTCTCTGTCGTCGCCTCTTTTTGGTGCGTGATGTCCGCCAGGGCGTACATCTGCATATAGACCGGCCGGTACAAGATCACGGCCATGAGCAAGCCCGCCATCATGATCATCTTGCGGCCGACGCGATCGGATAGCCAACCAAAATAAATAAACAAAGGTGTGCCGATGACCAGGGCGATAGCAATGATGTTTCGGGTTTGCACGAATTCAACGCCGCACGTCTTTTCGATAAAGGTCATGGCATAGAACTGGCCGGTGTACCACACCACCCCCTGCCCTGCCGTGGCCCCGAACAAGGCGATGAGCACCAACGTCAGGTTTTCTTTATGGAGAAAGCTTTCCTTGAGCGGGTTCTTCGACACCTTCCCCTCCGACTTCAACTTGGTAAACAACGGCGACTCCTGCATCCGCATCCGTATAAAAACCGACACCGCCACCAACAACGACGACAACAAGAAGGGTATACGCCAACCCCAATCCGCAAACTTCTCCACCCCTATCGACTGCCTGACGGCCAGGATCACGCCGATGGAAACAAAGAGCCCGAGGGAGGCAGTAGTCTGTATAAAACTGGTATAAAAACCTCGTTTGGTAGCCGGCGAATGTTCCGCCACATAGGTGGCCGCGCCCCCATATTCACCCCCCAGGGCCAACCCCTGCAATAAACGAAGGATCAATACCAACGCCGGCGCTGCCAAGCCAATGGTCTGATACCCGGGGACCAACCCGATGGCAAACGTGGACCCGCCCATGAGGATGAGCGTGACCAGGAAGGTGTATTTCCGCCCCACCAAATCGCCCAATCGCCCAAAAACCAACGCCCCAAAAGGCCGCACGATGAAGCCGGCGGCAAAGGTGGCCAATGTGGAAAGGAAGGCCGCCGTGGGATGGGTTTGTGGAAAGAACTGTTCGGAAAGAATGACGGCCAGGCTCCCGAAAATATAGAAGTCATACCACTCTATTAAAGTGCCCAGCGACGAGGCGGTGATGACGAACCAGAGTTTTGATTTTTCCTGTGAGGTGACGGCGGTAGACTGCATGGTTGAGGTTTGGCATTTCTGTGAGGGAAAGATAAAGAGAAATGCAAATGATGCAAAGGTATTTGGGATGGGATGATCGCGCGGGGCGAATTTTTTTAGCGTTCGTGTAATCAGTTGTAGTGTAGAGAGACCTTCAACGCCATCACTTTTGATTCGGCGGTCAGCTAGTCATTTAGGCCCATAATACAGCTTAATGAGGTCCTTCGTTTGCGCGTCGAAAAAAGCGATGTCTCCTAAGTAACAACAGGTCAGCTCAACTTTAATCGCCAATCGAGAATCAATAGAATCTTTGGTAATCTGTCTTATGCTATACCTGCAAGGAAGGTCTGAATACCTATCCTCCATCTTAATATGTTCACAAATTTTGAATAAATAATCGTCTGGGTCATCATCACCATGTTTGCAAGCACATTCTGATATGTCTGACTGCTTTTTATCCAGGCAAAACAACGGATTGACACCGACTATCCGCACGGGAAAAATATCATATCTATACTCTAATATCCTCCCGCGAACATGTGCCCGAAAATTCGATCTCAATTTTGGATTTATTTTTGGTGATTCCGCTGTCTCATATTCAATACTCACGGGAGTAATTTGAAAAGAAGAATCAAATGTAAGATTTGCCTCGTCAATCCTCAAAGTGTCCATCGCCCTCTTTACGTACGAAGACCCAGGACAGGATGATGCTGGAAATGAAAAACCAGTCAATAAATTACCTGTGCTCAAATCATCGTAGCAATTGTCAATATTCATTGACTTAGCCGGAATAAAACACCACTGATCTGAATCGTTGACGATTATAAATCCCTTTTGTTTAATCAGCTTTGAGGAACCGCTCTTTTTGGCACAACCCGGAAAGAGTAACATCAAGAAAAGTATTAATCTAAATTTAATCACGATGGCTTCCCTTTGAGGTATTCATTTTCCGCCTTCTGTTTTTCTCCACTAATAAAAAGATGAAGAAAAAAACAGGGCCTGCCGGCACAATTAGCACCTGCAAAGTCCATAACACCGTATCGACATAACCCATTTCTTTTGCACGATAAATCAAAACCAACGCGATTACGCTCAGGAATAGCGATGCCCATCCAGCAAAGGAAATCAACGTCATTATGTCGACCTTCAAGTATATCATTCAATTAGAGGTGAGGTGTTCTCATTTAGAATAACTCTAAGATAGCGTTTTGGATTCTTTAAAAAATATGAAGGCAGTATTCTCTGATGTCACCTAAAAGCTCTACTTATCCAAGGGCGGAGTTCTTTCGTAGTCCACCAGGTCGACACCATCCATCGTACAGGATTCAATTATTATCGGCAGCCCGCCGGCCTTCCGAAAGGGCACTACATAGGTTTGTTCGCCATTGCCGGTGAGTAAATAGATAGACTTGGCGGGGTCTTTCAAAACAAAACTGTAGGTACGATCGTTGGTGTTTACCTCGATCCCTTCCTTGTTTTGATCGATGGATTTGATCAATTCAGTCCCCATGCCATCCATGTAGTAGGTCATAAATGTAGAGTCGGTAACCTGGTGAACAAGGTACATATCGCATGAACGAACCACGTAAGGGTGTTTCTGGTGCCAAAATACGGGCAGCCATCCATCGATCATTTCCGGATGCGAGTGGACTGCGTGGGGCGCGATGTCGGCAAATTTTTCCCTTAGGCGATTGTAATGGCTTGTGTACTCTTGCTTTTGGCCATCCTCCATGGTAAACAAATGCCATAACCGTTGATGCTGCTCGACACCCTCGCCATGCAAGATGAAGGCATATTGTGCTTCGCCTTCTATGTATATTTTTTTGATCAAAGTAATCGGATCCGACAAGCCACGATCGCGGCGAATTGAATCTTCATCTGGTGAATGTTTTTTCTGCTCCTTGGCTTTGGGGACGACAGGCGTTTCCGCGGTTGAATCAGGCGTTTTTGCATCAGGTGCTTTAGATTTCGGACCACAACTTGTCAGCAGGCAGATATAGAGAAGGGGAAGAAATGGATACAATCGCATCTGGTAACGGTTAAAGTGACATGCGGTGCAAATTTAAATTGATCTTGTAAAGTTGCAAATGAATCAGTGTTGTTTTCGCTCACTAGTAGTCTGGAACATGCGTCATTTTGAATCTCGCAGAATTAGTCAACTGGCCTCCCTGATAAAGCTCTATCGCGCCTGTAATATCATCGCAATCAATACGAACCACCAGCTTCAATTGATACTGCAGTGAAACTTGAGGTTTCAGGTCGATTCGTATTTGTTTGACTGGCAGGTTGTCCTGGCCCGATGGCCCTGCCAGAGATGCTGCGCATTGCAAAGTATAGCGCTCCACGGTAAACCCGATCTTTCCGGTTACGGTTTTGAAACATGCCCCTGTCATCATCGCGTCCGCGTTGCTCAGGGTCATTTGGATGTGTTGAGCACCGAGTGTCGATGAGTCGCTAAAGTTCAATTCCAGGTCAATGCCGGATGGTTTCGGATGACAAGTGTTTTCTGGTGAATAAATAACAGGGTCGACGTTTGCGATGACATACTTTCCGGGTGGAATTGTGGTACGGTTTTTTGGCTCACAACGGCAGGGTGCTCGTTTTTCCATTGTTTCCGGTTCATGCGCCTTCAAGTCTTCGATTTGTTGTTTCTCAGCCTCAACGGTGGAGATCAACCCTTTCACCGTGTCTACGAGCGCATTTAGTTTTTCAGTCTTATAAACGACGACATCCTTCAAAATGCCCTCTTTTCGTTTCTTCATCAGTGACAATACCAGTATCGCAAAAAGTATTACCGTCGCGTAAAGTAAATGTTTGAGTTTCATTTTGCCATTTTGATGGACTTAGACATGGATAATAAATTATCGTCGGGATCAATAATATATATATACCGATCTCTGTATCGAACACGACGCGATCCTTCTTCTCGGACGGAAGTGACTGTACATGAGTCCAGTAATCCCTTTGAAAAATAGAATAGTCGTTCTGGGTCTCGACTATTCAGCTGGCTCAACTTTAGCTTCTGAATTTCCCCATTGCTGTCGTAGGTAACTTCGGTGGTCCTTTCTAAATGAAAATTATCATCGTTGTTTTGGCGCATTTCAATTTCCTTACGAACTAGTTTGCCGTCAGAGTAAACATAATTCATTGGTCCGAATCCGTCGTTAAATTCTTGGATAACTCTTCCATTTTGGTCAAAAACGAAATAATTCACTTCATGTGGCTCTGAAGTGGTGTCGCCACGTAGCTCCCAATCATGGGAATTAAGTTCTCT
>CBIHQM010000374.1:0-7085 GCA_966211885.1 uncultured Chryseolinea sp. | reverse complement strand
GATCCCACCAAAGGTGTGCTCTTACACGGACCTTATGAAAAACGTGTGGGTGAAACGGTGGTGGAGAAAGGGATCTTCTACAAAGGCACCCGCCACGGCCGCTGGATGCGCTACAACAGCCGCGACAGCACCTTGCTGGACAAAGACAAATATTATCACGGCTGGCCCAAGGAGTCGCTGGTGAGCTACTACGACCCCACAGAGCGGAAGCGCATGAAAGAAATGACACCGATCGAATTCGGTGAGAAGGAAGGCTTTTACTATTTCTTCCACGAAAATGGTCAACTGGCCGTGCAAGGCGAATACCAGTGGGATGAGAAGGTGGGCGACTGGACCGAGTTCTACTCCAATGGCAAACGCAAAAAGATCATCTCCTATCCAAAAGAACCCTTCGATGAATCGGTTCAGCCCTATGTGAAAGCCGAATGGAACGACAAAGGCAAAGAGATCTACCGGAACAATAAAATGGCAAAATAATAGCCTCAAAAAAATATCTCCTTTCACAGAAGAGCTGCTTTTTTCAGGCAGCTTTTTTTGTTTCTATGAACGCCACGAATAAATTACCCGCCATGCTATCCGGTCTGAAGCTCGCCATCGACGTTTACTATCGCGACGAACACGCAAAGGCCGTCGGCTTGCTGTTCCGGGACTGGACGGATGACGCGCCGCTCGACATCAAGTCGGTTGTCGTAAACGCGGTATTACCTTATGAGCCGGGGAGTTTTTATAAACGCGAACTGCCCTGCATTCTCGCCTTGCTGGCCCTCTTCGATATGGCTGCGATCAACACCCTCATCGTCGACGGTTATGTTTATCTCAATGACGATGGTAAACCTGGGTTGGGCGCGCACCTTTACGAAGCCCTCGACCAAAAAATAACGGTAGTGGGTGTGGCCAAAACTTCGTTTCACGACAACGCGCGCCATGTGGTGACCGTTACACGGCAGAGCAAGAACCCTCTGTTTGTCAGTGCCGTCGGAACACGCGTGGAAGTCGCAGCCGAACATGTCCGCCGCATGCATGGCGCGTTCCGGATGCCGACGCTTCTGAAAATGCTGGATCAGGAAACCCGCAAGGCCTGATGCGACCGGCAGCGACCTGGCTTCAGATAATCTTCCTTTATGAAAACATCATTTTTACATACTTTGCTACCCGAACCCGTTCTTTATGTCCATCCCTAATCAGCAAACCATTCAGCAAGCGCATGCGCGCATAACACCCTACATTCACCGCACACCCGTGATGACTTCCGCGGGCATCGACGAACAGGCGGGGTGCCAGCTTTATTTTAAGTGTGAAAACTTTCAAAAGATCGGTGCCTTCAAAGCGCGCGGGGCGATGAACGCCGTGTTGTCGCTTTCGGAATCGGCCCGTGCGAAAGGCGTGGCCACGCACTCGTCGGGCAACCACGCTCAGGCGATCGCGCGGGCAGCGAAGATCATGGGTGTAAAATCGTACATCGTGATGCCGCGCACGGCCCCCGAGGTGAAGAAGCGGGGTGTGCGGGGATTTGACGGCGAAATTTTTGAATGCGAGCCAACCCTGGCCGCGCGCGAATCGACACTGGCCGACGTGATCCGGAAAACCGGCGCCACCGAAATACATCCCTTCAACAACTACGATGTGATTGCCGGCCAGGCCACCGCAGCCAAGGAATTGTTTGAAGAAGCGAAAGACCTCGATGCGATCATTGCCCCCGTCGGTGGTGGGGGATTGCTGAGCGGCACGGCCCTGGCCACAAAATATTTCTCACCGCGCACGCAGGTCTTCGCGGCAGAACCCGCTGGCGCCGACGATGCCTTCCGCTCGATGCAATCCGGAAAGATCGAACCATCCCAATCCGACTCGATCGCGGATGGCTTGCTCACATCGCTGGGCGACAAAACATTTCCCATCATACGCGAGTTGGTCAAGGAAGTGATCACCGTTACTGACGCGGAAATTGTTTCCGCCATGCGACTTATCTGGGAGCGCATGAAGATCGTGGTAGAACCCTCGTGCGCCGTGCCACTAGCCGCCGTATTGAAGTCGAAAGAAAAATTCAAAGGCAAGCGAGTGGGCATCATCCTTTCCGGTGGGAACGTTGACCTGGGGCGCGCATTAAAATTAATGACCGAATAAAATGAAACTTAAATACACGCCTTTTGAGCACCGCCGCCACCCCTTGTTGCCGTTGCGGGAGTTCTATATGCGCCAGGCACACTATGGCTTGTTTACGGCCCTCCTCATTTTCGTGTCGCTTGGCATCGGCGTAGTAGGATATCACTTCTTCAACGACCTGAACTGGATCGATTCATTGGTCAATGCCTCGATGATTCTCACCGGCATGGGCCCGGTTGATCCGTTAAAGAATGACGTGGCAAAATTGTGGGCGTCATTTTACGCGATCTTCAGCGGTGTGGCTTTTCTGACCATAGCGGCCGTTTTCCTGTCGCCCATTGTCCATCGTTTTCTCCACAAATTCAACCTGGACGAACCGGATCAACCACAAAAAAAAACCACCACCTCGCGGTGATGGCTTTTACTCCTGTAAACAAAAAGTCTTTCGCTATTTCGCCATAAAGCGGTCGAAGCGCGATGCCGTTTCTCTTTTGGGGAAGGTGTTGTTGCTGGTCTCCACGTCGGCCAACTCGGCGTTGGGATCTACCACGATGTTCACCACTTCCTTGTCTTTGATGAACACTTTGGTGACCTCGTTTTCGTTGGTGCGCCAGATCTCGGCGGGGATCCGTTCAATTTCCTTTGAACCATCTTTATATGTCCACTCGATCACCAGCGGGGTGACCAGGCCTCCGATATTTTTAAAACGGAGTTGATAAATGTTTTTGCCTTGCAGTCGCTGACGGATGGCATCATCGTTGGGCTGGCTTCTGAATTCGCCGTTGAGTTTCTCGGCGGTGTTCGTGAGCGTGAGGGGCTCGGGACCTTGACTGAAGTCGGCGGGCTTGCCGTCTTTGGTGACGAGGTCGCCCTTCTTGGCCTTTACTTCTTTTCTTTCGGGATCGGCTTTCGCGGTGTTCAAAGTGTACCACTTCACTTCGGCCAAGTCAACATCTACGTTGTCTGTAGAATAAAACCACCCACGCCAGAACCAGTCGAGGTCAACCGCGGAGGCATCTTCCAGCGTGCGGAAAAAGTCGGCGGGTTTAGGATGCTTGAACGCCCAGCGTTGCGCATATTCTTTGAAGGCTTTGTCGAACAGTTCGGGACCCATCACGGTCTCGCGCAGGACCGTCAGCGCAGCCGAAGGTTTGGTGTAGGCATTGGGGCCAAACTCCGAGCGACGGATGTTGTCGGACGTGGTCATGATGGGTCGCATCTGGCTTTTGTCGCCGCGCATAAAGGGCACGATGCCTTTCGGTGTGCCGTGGGTGGCGAACAATTCCGGATAGCGGACGCGGATCGTTTCTTTTTCGAGGAATGTATTCAAACCTTCGTCCATCCAGGACCATTGTCTTTCGTCGGAGTTCACGATCATGGGAAAGAAATTGTGCCCCACCTCGTGCACCACCACCGACACCAGGTCGGTCAGAGTTTGTTTTGAATATTCGCCCTTCTTGTCCGGGCGTTCGCCGTTGAAACAGATCATGGGATACTCCATGCCCTGATGCGCCGTGTGGACGGAGTAGGCTACGGGATAGGGATAGTCAAACGTGCGCGACGAATAAAGCTCCAGTGCGTTGCGAATGGCTTTCGTGGATTCCTTTTCCCACAGCGGGTTGCCTTCTTTTGGATAAAGCGATTGTGCCAGCGGCGTGTTGTTGCCAACTTTCACGGCTTGGGCATCCCAGATAAATTTTCGCGAACTGGCAAAAGCAAAGTCACGCACATTCTCCGCGTGAAACTCCCAGGTACTTTTCTTTCCCGATTTCGTTTTTTCTTTTTGTTCGGCTTCATCTTGTGTCACGATGAAAACGGGCTTGTCGAATGTCTTCTTGGCGCGGTCAAAACGCTCTATCTGTTCTTTGGTCAATACGTCTTTCGGATTCTGAAGTACTCCGGTGGCGCCTACAATGTGATCGGAAGGCACGGTGATCTTCACTTTATAGTTTCCGAACACGAGCGCAAACTCACCTTGTCCAAGGAACTGCTTGTTCTGCCAACCTTGGTAGTCGTCGTACACACACATGCGGGGGAACCATTGCGCACAGGTGTAGACGTAGTTGTTGTCGTCGGGAAAATATTCATATCCGCCGCGGCCGTCGAACACCTGGTGGTTGTATTCATTGTAGGTCCAGGCCACCGAGAAGGTGAATTTTTCGCCCGTCTTCAACGGAACGGGTAGGTCCACGCGCATCATGGTGTTGTTGATGGTGTGTGGAAGCTCTTTCCCGGAAGCATCTTTCACATATTGAATAGTATACCCGCCGGAATAGTCCGACACCACCACGCCCGATGATTTTGTGAAGAAGCTTGCCGGGATCGAATCTTTTACCACCCCGGTGTGCGTCTCGGAAGTCATGCTTTTGGGTGCGAAAATATTCTGATCCAGTTGCAGCCAGAGAAAATTCAACGCGTCGGGTGAATTGTTAAAGTAGGTGATCGTCTCGGAGCCCGTAAGTTTTTGGGTGTTGTCGTCCAGCTCCACCTGTATCGTATAATCGGCGCGCTGCTGCCAGTAATTTTGGCCGGGAGCGCCGGAAGCCGTGCGGTAACCGTTGGGTGTGGGAAGCATTTCCCCCAGTTGTTCAAATTTTCCTTTCCAACCCTGTTGGGCTTGTGCCGACGCCTGCAACACAATGCCGAGGGTAAATATGCATGCCAATATTCGCTTCATCACGTTCCTTTCTTTGGTGCTCTCCATTCTATTTAAAATTCAAAGCGCGCCGGAAAGTTCCGGCACGCTGTACTTTGTTTGTGAACGCCTCGTCCTGGCGAACACGCTATGTTTTATTTTGACTTCTCCTTCTTTTTGAAATCGTCGAATTTCGATTCGGTTTCGCGCTTGGGGAAAACATTGTCCTGCACATTGATGTCCGACAGTTCAAAGTTGGGGTCCAGCACGATGTTCACCACTTCTTTTTGTTTCACGAACACCTTGGTGATCTTTTGTTCGTTTATTCTCCAGATCTCGGCAGGGATCTTCTCGATTTCCTTGGTGCCGTCCTTGTAGGTCCACTCGATGATGACGGGCATCACCAAGCCACCCTTGTTTGACAACGTTACTTCATAGATATTCTTGTCTTCCAGCTTTTGCATGATCGCTTTATCATCGACGCGGCTTTGAAATTCGCCGTTGAGGCGCGGGTCGGTTTCGATGAGGCTGAAGGGTTCGGGACCGTTGTTGAACGAGTCATATTTCTTACCATCGCCTTGCGCAAGGTCGCCTTTCTTGGCGGTCACTTCTTTTTTCTCCAGGTTGGGTTGTGAGGTGCGCATTTTGTACCATTTCACCTGGTCGATGGACTGATCTACGTTGTCGGTGGAATAGAACCAGCCTTTCCAGAACCAATCGAGGTCGACGGCGGAAGCATCTTCCATGGTGCGGAAGAAATCCGCTGGTTTGGGATGCTTGAAGGCCCAGCGTGTGGCGTATTCTTTAAAGGCTTTGTCGAAAAGCTCGGGACCCATCACGGTTTCACGGAGCATGAATAAACCGGTTGCCGCCTTGGCATATTGCTCGGGGCCGAATTGGATCACTTGCTCGGAGTTGGTCATGAGCGGGCGCATCTGGCTTTTGTCGCCTTTCATGTAGGGCACGAGATCGGCCGGTTTGCCGCGGGTGTACTTCAGTTCAGGGTAGCGCTCCAATTCTGTGAGCAACTGCACGAAGCTGTTCACGCCTTCATCCATCCAGGTGGTTTGGCGCTCGTCGTTGTTCACGATCATGGGGAAAAAGTTGTGG
Source organism: uncultured Chryseolinea sp. (assembly GCA_966211885.1). GTDB lineage: Bacteria > Bacteroidota > Bacteroidia > Cytophagales > Cyclobacteriaceae > Chryseolinea. The sequence continues at coordinate 1,240 of CBIHQM010000374.1, read as the reverse complement.
CCCACTTCGTGCACCACGACGCCGATCATGCCTTGCTTTAATTTTTCGGTGTATGTGCCGTCTTTGGCAGGGCGACCGAAGTTGAAGCAGATCATCGGATATTCCATACCGATGCTGGCCGAGTGAACGGAGGTGGCTACCGGATACGGATAGTCGAGCGTGTAGCGGGAATATACTTCCAGCGTATTCTTCACCGCCTTCGTGGATTCTTTTTCCCACAGCGGGTTGCCTTCCTTGGAATAGAACGACTGCGCCAACGGCGTTTTGCTGCCGATCTTTACGGCCTGTGCATCCCAAATAAATTTACGCGAGCTGGCAAACGCAAAGTCGCGCACGTTTTCGGCATGGAATTCCCAGGTTTTCTTTTGGGCTGATTTTGTCTTTTCTTTTTGAGTGGCTTCCGCTTGCGTAACGATGATGACGGGCGCATCGAAAGTGACCTTTGCTTTTTCGAAACGTTCGATCTCTGTTTTTGTCAATACGTCGGTAGGGTTTTTCAAAACGCCGGTTGCTCCAATGATGTGATCAGCGGGCACAGTGATGCGCACCTTGTAGTCGCCGAAAGGCAACGTAAATTCTCCGCGACCGAGGAATTGTTTGTTTTGCCAGCCTTCATAATCGTCGTACACACACATCCGGGGGAAGAACTGGGCGATGGTGTACACATAGTTTCCATCTTCCGGAAAAAACTCCAGACCACTGCGTTGTCCAAACACGCTGCGATCGACGATGTTGAACGACCACTCCACGTTGAACGAATATTTCTCACCCGAGCGGAGGGGTTGCGGAAGATCCACGCGCATCATGGTGTTGTTGATGAAATAGGGAAGCGCTTTGCCGCTTACTTCCTTCACGCCTTTTACGGTATAGCCTCCTTTGAAATCGGAGACCTGGGCAGCATAGGTTTTGGCTGCGGCCGAATCCACCACGTTTCCGGTGGCTGTGGTGCGCAATGTATTTTCGGGTGCGATGATGTTTTGGTCCAACTGAAGCCACAAATACTTCAACACATCGGGCGAGTTGTTGGTGTAGGTGATAGTTTCACTGCCGCTGATGCTTTGGTTGTTGTCATTCAGCTCTACGCTGATCACGTAGTCGGCTTTTTGTTGCCAGTATTTCACACCGGGCGCGCCAGAGCCTGTGCGGTATTCGTTTGGCGTGGGCAGGGCTTGATCCAACTGCTCGAATTTGCCCTGCCACTGCGGTGCCTGTTGCGCGACGGCAACGTTGACCAGCAGGA
>CBIHQM010000373.1:0-7095 GCA_966211885.1 uncultured Chryseolinea sp. | reverse complement strand
CGTTCATGACCACAGCAAAACGCATGTCGGTGATCTTCAGGTCGGTTGGCGACGATAGCTTGTTCACCTTCGAAGTGGCCTGTGCCAGCGTGTCTTCTATGGGGCTAAACATGAAACCGCCCAGCATCAAACCGCCTGCGCCCACTTTCTTCAAAAAGTCGCGGCGGTCGTTGCCATTGCCCTGGGGGGCACTCGTTTCGCTCATTACGGGGTCTTTCAATCCCAGTCGTTCCAGGAATTTTTGTGACGGTGTCTTCATAATAGGCTAGTCTGGTTAGGTTTTGATAAATCACTATTATTGGCGCCTCCGCCTAGGCGGAGAGATCACCACGTTCTCTTCTTCATGAACTCGTCCAGTTCGGCGCGGGTCATGGGCAGTTTGTCGGGATTCTGATCGAGCCACTTCAGGAAGTCTTTCTTGATGTCGTCGGTCCATTGCTGGTCGATCTGGCCCGGGGTATATTTTCCTTCGCGCAGGCGTTGGTGGCCAAAGGCGTCGCGCAGGGCGATGAACTCAGCGTTGACCACGACTTCTTCCACCATGTGGGCGGGGATGAACACGATGCCACCCTTCTTGGCCAGCACTGCGTCGCCAGGCAACACGGTGACACGGCCGATGCGGATGGGTACGTTAATGCCGCCCAACATCATTTCTTGTATGTAAGACGGGTCATAGCCTTTGATCCACGCATTGAAGCCTTCAATTTTTTCGAGGCCTTCGGTGTCGCGGACAGAACCGTAGAAGATCACGCCGTTTTTGGATTTCGAATAAATGGAGTTGCCCAGGTTGTCGCCAATGAGCGTGCCGTCGACGATCTTGCCATAGCTATCGGCCACGTAGACGTCGCCGGGTTTCAGCACGTCGATGGGCCACGAGTTAAAACCGCCGATGCGGCCTTCGGCCTTGCCTTTATCTTTCACGATCTTGTCGTAGTCGGGGCGACGGGGCCAGTATTGCACGGTGACGGCACGGCCGGTTAACACTTGTTCGGAACGCAAAAGCATCCAATCGCCTTCAAACTGGTTGTTGTAGCCGGCGTTGCGCAGGATGCCCCACGCTTCTTCCAGCGAGATGTTCCTCAATCGCGTCAGAAATTTGTCGGGAACATTGGGGCGTCCGTCCGGCAGGCGGTCGCCTTTCCATTCGGGGGTGAGGGCCACGATCTGTTCTTTGGATAACGTCACCTGTGCTTGGGTGGCGAGCGATGATACTACAAATAGACTGGCGAGGAGTAGGTGTTTGGCTTTCATTTTGTACATAGATATTTTGAAAAAATTTAGGAGATTATTCCGCGTAAACCGCCCGCTGTTACGAGAGGGGTAATAAGGCTACAGTTTCGGTCATAATTTTGCGTGTTCGTTTCAGCACACGCATCTTTCTGAAGCCTTCCTTAAATTACGCATTTATTGCTTTCCCTAAATAGTGATACCTCACCTTTGTGGTATAGACCGAAAGACCGAAAATTATCCCTTGTTCTTCCAGGAAAATTATCCGGCCCTGTGCGATCTCCACACGTCACACACCTTTTGTAGTGCATCGTTAAAATATCCTCATTCAAAAAACGGAACGCCCTTCGTGGCATATTTGCGCATGCCCTCCTCGTTGATCTCCACGCCAATGCCCGGTTTTTCCGAGAGCGTGATGAACCCATCTTTCACCATCGGCCCTTCGAAGGTGACGATCTCTTTGAACATGGGGTCGGTGTGGAAATAGATCTGCCATTCCAGGATCAGGAAGTTGGGCACAGACGCACACACATGACACGACGCCATCGCACCGAGATAGGACGCCACCATGTGCGGCGCAAAAGGCACATAATAGAGATTGGCCAGGTTCGCAATGCGCTGCCCCTCTCCCAGCCCACCGGCTTTCTGCAAGTCGGGCATCACAATGTCCACGGCGCCGATCTCCAGCATTCTCCGGAAACCATAGGCGAGGTAATGATTTTCACCGGCGCAAATCGGCGTTGTTGTCGACTCGGTGATGTTTTTGTAGGCTTCTACATTCTCGGCCGGTATGGGTTCTTCCAGCCAAAGCAGGTTCAGCGATTCAAAACGTTTGGCCACCTGCTGGCCCGTCACCGCGTCGTACTTGCCATGCATATCCACACAGATGTCGATCTTAGGACCGACCGCTTTTCTCACGGCCGAGATCTGGTCGAACATACGCTGCAATTCCGCGGGGCTTGCCGTCCAGTTGTAAGCGTCATACTTGTTGGGGTCCTTGGCTTCATCAATGTCGAACTTCACGGCGTTGAAGCCCATCTTCACCGCTTCCATGGCGCTCTCCGCAAATTTCTCAGGCGGAGGCGACTCGGCGCGATACAAGGCCGTGTCGCAATATACACGGATGCGGTCCCGGAATTTTCCACCCAGCAATTGATACACTGGCAGACCCAACGCCTTTCCCGCAAGATCCCACAAGGCACTCTCCACCGCCGACAGCACGGCGACATACATACCCGACTGCGCTCCTTCAAAAAATCCCGACTTGCGGATGTCTTCAAACAAACGGTTCACATTGAGCGGGCTCTTGCCCTTCAGCCTTTCGCCAAACATTTTCACTAGGTGATACGTACCCGGCGTGGCATCCACACCCTCGCCGCAACCCCAGACGTTTTGGTTCGTCAATATTTTTACAAAAAGGCTATGACCATTGCGGATATATCCGCATTTGATGTCGGTGATCTTCAGATCCGAGGGTGCCGACAACAACGGCGTTCGCTGCAACGCCGTCTCCAGTCCTTTTCCAAAACCTGATAGAGCAGAAAAACCCAACGCCCCCGCCAGGGCACTTTTGGTGATGAACGCGCGTCGCGATGATTGATGAGTCATGTGGTTGTGCTGTTAGATGATAGATAGGTTACCATGTGCGCGTTTTCAGATACTCCTGGATCTGATCCTTGGGCACGGGAAGTTTGTCGATGTGTTGATTGAGCCACTGTGAGAAATCTTTTTCGATGGCGTCAGACCATTTGGAGTCGATCTGCCCCGGCGTGTACTTCTGTTCGCGCAAGCGCTGATGACCAAACATATCACGCAACCGCACGATCTCGGAAGTCTTCACCACTTTTTCGGCGAGGTGCGGCGGTATGAAAATCACACCACCATTGCGCCCCAACACCACATCGCCGGGGAGTACCATGGCGTGACCGATGCGAGTGGGTTTGTTAATGCCTACTAACGTGGTGTTCAGATCGCCATTGGGGTCGTTGAGGTGGTGCGAGGGATGATACGTCCTGAAAAATGAAGTGAACGATCCGATCTCTTTCAGGCCCACGATGTCGCGGATGGCACCGTCGTAGACAATGCCGTTACCACTTTTGGTGTAAATGGAATTGCCCAGGTTGTCGCCAATGGTGGGGCCGTCTTCATGCGCACCGAATTGGTCCACCACATACACATCACCCTTCACCAGCATGTCGATGGGCCACGAATTTTGCGATTTGATGCGACCGTCCTGTTCATGGCCTTTCTTATCGATGACACGCTGCACGTCGGGCCGGCCCGGCATGAAGGTGGCCGTTAACGCGCGGCCTACCAGCACGCTGTCGGGATTGATGCATTCCCAGCCGTCTTCGTAGTTGTGTTTATAGTTCTCGCCCTTCAACACGGCCCATGCTTCTTCCAGCGTGACCAGCTTCATGCGCTTCAGGATATTGTCGGGTACTTTCGGGCGCCCGTCTGGAAAGCGTTCGCCTTTCCATTCGGGCGTCAGAAAGAGCAGTTCCTCTTTGGAGATCTGTTGGGCTTGTGTGGCCAGCATCGGAAATACGGCGCACAGAAATAAGACAAGTCGCTTCATCATGAGTCAAAGTCTCGGGTCAATGAAATCGTTAACATTCGGGATCAATTAGCATCCCACCATAATTTTGTGTCCAGGTTGTCGGGTCCTTGGTCGTCGATGGCCTGCTGAACGTTGGTGCTGTTCACCAGGATCTCCGAGGGCGGATACGTGAGTCGCGTGATGAAATCAACCGTTCTGCCGGGATAGGGATTCACGGCCAGGACGGGAAAACCCGTGCGTCTGAAATTTGCCCAGGCCTCGGGACCATTCAGGAAGGAAGCGATCCAATATTCGTATCCGATCTGGGCCATTTCATTGCCGGTGAACGTTGCCAGCATAGCGGCTGCATACGTGTCGCGATCGGCACCCGCTACGGCGGAGTTGGCATCGTACAACACCATCTGGTTCATGTGCGCATTGATGCCCGCCACGAAATAGTCGGCTGCCACGCCGGACGTTATCCATCCCCGCACACGGGCTTCAGACAACAACAAGTTGGTCTGACCGGCCGTGACCAGGAACATGGGCGAGGTTCGTTTCACCATGCGCGTCCGATCGATCTGACTGAACGCATAGCGACTGCCACCACCCGGCAAGGCTGCTCCGGCCACGTCGGCCGTGCCATCCGTGCTCCCCATCGGCATGCCATACTGGTTGGCCGCTGCGGTCGTTGCCACACCGGCGACCTGCGCCGGGCCCGACGACGCTCCAACATAACGAACCGCGATGGCCGACAGCCTTGGATCGTTGTTGTTTTGAAGCGCCTTCACAAAAGGCTCTGCCAGATAGAAGTTGGCCGCTTCTGTACCATTTAACAAATTGCCGAGTGGGTTAACAAAATTGGCGTCGTGCTTGACTACCGCGTTGTCTACGTTGTCCGTAATAACACCACCGGCAAACGCATGGGCCACAGCTGCAGCGGCTGCCGTCGCATCTCTTTCACTGAGACGCATTCCGGCCCGCAGCAAAAGCGAGTATCCGAATTTTTTCCACTTCGCAATGTTCCCGCCAAACAGCACGTCGGAGGTTTCAATTTTGCCGTTGGCATCCAGGGCATCGGTGGCCGCCGTTAGCTCCGAAATGAGGCCAGGATAAATGACGTCTTGTTTTTGATAGCCAGGAAAGAAGACCTGGCCTGGGAAACCTTTTCCTGCATCGGTGTACGGAATGCTTCCATAGGTGTCGGTGAGAATCATGAACGCCTGGGCTTGCACGATGCGGGCCATGTTCATCAGGTTGGCGCGCGCCGGATCAGCCTGGGTTTTACCAATGGCGTCGCTGGTGTACTTCACCACGTTCTGATAGTAGTTTGTCCAATTCGCAGGCGTGTTGTTGATGTTCACCTGGTTGAAATTGGCACCCAACAGCACGCCCGTGTTCGACGAAATGGCCTGCTGCACAATACCCAATTCATAGCTCGCTGTCCCGGCGGGATACGATAGAAAGATCACGGCATCGTTCAGGACCAACGCAGGGTCCAGGTTCGTGATGCCGGTCTTGCTCGTGTTGATATCGTCAAAGTCTTTTTCGCAAGAGGTGATGATGCTAAAAGCAAGCACCAGCAAACTGAGGTTTAATATCTTTTTCATGCGATGTGTAGATTAAAATTTGACATTCAAGTTGAACCCGATGCTCCGTGTTGTGGGCACACTCGGCGACTCCAAGCCCACCACGTTGTCTGAACTGTAGCTGAAGCTCTCGGGGTCGATGTTGGGAACCCACTTCTTGATCATCAGCACGTTGTTGGCCACAAAGCTCAACCGGATACCCTTGATGGGGAATGTTGCCTTGAGAAATTTCGTGAAGTCATAGCCCACCGTGATCTGGCGAAGTTTCCAGTAGCCGGCATTGTAGATGACCGGCTCCACGATGCCCGAACCCCGCACCACCGAATAGAAGTCTTCAGCGAAGGCAGCCTTCTCATTGATGTTGCTGTTGACGTCGACACCCACGCCGACCACTGCACCCTTCTGAGCACCCGTGACCGGATCTACGCCCCCTTCCCTACCCACCAGGGTTTCCTTGGAAAGTCCATGACGATAGGCATTGAAGTTTGTTCCCGACAGCACCTTGCCGCCCAACTTGAAGTCGATGAGGAAGGAAGCCGTGATGCCTTTGTAGTTGAAGGAGTTTGTGAACCCGCCCACCCATTTTGGCAATGCACTTCCGAAAGGAATCAACTTGGTCGTAGGCAAAGCCACACCATTGGCCCCGTAAACGATCATGCCCTTGTGATCGGGGTTGACGGAACCGTCGTCTCTCCGGTAGCCGAAGCCAACGATCTGACCCATTTCCTGCCCGACGATCTGTTGTACATAGCCGTTGAATACGTGTGTTCCCACCGTGATATTCTCACCGGCATTGGTCGTCAGAAGGCTGATCACCTTGGTGATGTTATAGGCACCGTTGAAGGTAAAGTCCCATTGAAAATTGTCCGTCCTCACGGGAACCACATTCACCATGAGTTCGATACCCTTGTTTTGGCTTTTGCCATGGTTGATCAGCGTGTTGATAAACCCGGAGGCATCCGAAATCTGCGCCCGGACAATTTGGTCGGTGGTGATCTTCTTATAGACGGCCACATCCATGTTAAGGCGGTTACCGAACATCTTCAACTCGAGTCCCAACTCCGTTTCGTCTACTTGCATGGGGGTTAAGGTGAGATTGGGAACGATGGTACCGGAAGTTCCCACGGGCTGCCCTTGAAACTGGTTAGCATTGACCGTGTAGATCAACTGTTGTGAATACGGCGGCACGTCCGAGTCGCTGCCCACACGTGCATAGGCGGCCCTGACCTTACCGAAGTCCAGCCAATTCATGTCGCCACCCAGCATCTGCGAAAACACATAGCTGGCCGATGCCGAAGAATAGGACTTGCGCCGGTTGCCAGACGACAAGGTCGAGAACCAGTCGTCGCGCGTAGTGAGATTCAAGTAGAGGAATTGTTTGTAGTTCACTTCCGCCATGCCATAAATGGAATTCACACTGCGTTCCACGAGGTCATAGGTCGGATCCTTTGCGCGGCCGTTTTGAACGGTATACAAATCTTTCACAGCAAAGTCTGTCACCTGCACGGTGTTGGCGTCCAACCGCCGGTGCATCCGGTTTCCACCCACGCTCACATCCAATCCAAAGTCTTTGAAATCCTTGTCAGCCGTAACGAGGAAGTCGACGTTGGTTTCGCGGAAGCGGCGCGACTCCTGCGTGTAGAGGCCGTTGTAGAACCCGGGCACGGCCGAGAGTATGGAACCCGAACTGATGGAGGCTTTTCCTGTGGGTAGGTTGATGTAGTCTGCGTCGCGCGACCA
>CBIHQM010000372.1:0-7104 GCA_966211885.1 uncultured Chryseolinea sp. | reverse complement strand
GCTCGCCATCCTGGTCATCGTTTTTGCGGTGGTGATTTACAAGCAGTTGGAGAAATTGAAACGGACCGAGAAGGCCTTGCTGGAAGCCAATACGATCAAGGAGGAGTACATCGGCTATTACTTTAATATCAACTCGGAATACCTGGGCAAGATCGAGGCATTCAAAAAGGCCGTGGAAATGAAGCTGATCACCAAAAAACTGGAAGACATCAAGTTCATTGTCAATAATATCAATGTGAAGAAGGAGCGGGAGGAGTTGTATTTCAGCTTTGACAAAGTTTTTCTCAAACTGTTCCCGGATTTTATAACCGTGTTCAACTCCTATTTTAAAGAGGAGGACCGGATCGTATTGAAAGAGGGTCAACTGATGAATACCGAGTTGCGGATCTTTGCCCTGATCCGCATGGGCATCCACGACACGGAAAAAATTGCGAAGATCCTCGACTATTCTATCAATACCATTTACAACTACAAAGCCCGGATCAAGGGCAAGTCCATCGTGCCCAACGAGAAGTTTGAGCAGAAGATCATGGAGATCCAGACCGTTTAGTCCTCAAAAACCCTCACATGGGTTTATATTTTGATTGCGCGAAGTTTTCTGCAAACGATTGATATTCAATTTTGTAGCGATTTATAGCCCTCACTTTTATTTACATTTTTAGTGGAATAATTCATCCATCCTTTTCCGGACGCGTGCTTTGTTGAGCTGACGCAAACGATAGCGGGAACCGTTTTTTCGCTCGTTGCACAAACCCAAACGCTCAACCCATGAAGGCATTCTACGTCGTATTACTGATCTTTTTGTTCGCCTTGCTGGCCCTGACCGGCCACAGCAAAGACCGCCCGGTGGAGGTCGCTTCGCCCAACGGCCAGGTGACCGTTCAATTCGAATTGAAGGACGGTGTCCCGTTCTATAGCGTTTTCCGCAACAAGGTAGCGATCATAAAACCCTCTGCCTTGGGCTTCATCCTGAAAGACCTGCCCGCCTTGAACAAGGATTTCAAGATCGTTTCCGCCAAAACCGGTTCGTTCGACGAGACCTGGACGCAAGCCTGGGGTGAGGTGAAGACCATCCGAAACCAATACAACAGCCTGACCCTGTCGCTGGAAGAAACCTCGGGTCTCAAACGCAAGCTCGACATCCTCTTCCGAGTGTTCAACGACGGTCTTGGTTTTCGCTATGCCATCCCCGACCAACCCAACCTGAAAAGCTTTGTGATCATGGACGAGCTCACCGAGTTCGCCCTCCGCGACGACCTGTCGGCCTGGTGGATCCCGGCCATTGGCGAAGACATGGACAGCGAGTACCTGTTCAAAAACAACCAGGTGAGTGAACTGAAAGAGGCCGTTCACACGCCGCTGACCATGACGGGAAAAGACCTGTATGTGAGCATTCACGAAGCCGCCTTGGTGGACTATGCTTCGATGACGCTGAAGAACAAGGGCAACCTCACCCTGAAATGCGACCTCGTGCCCTGGGCCAACGGCAACCGCGTGGAAGCCACGGCACCCATGCAAACGCCATGGCGCACCGTGCAGTTAGCCGATAAACCCGGCGACCTGGCTACGTCCTACCTCATCCTAAACCTGAACGAACCCAACGCCATCGGCGATGTATCGTGGATAAAGCCCGGCAAGTACAACGGCATCTGGTGGGGCATGCACCTGAAAACGCAGACCTGGGAGGGAGGACCCCACCACGGGGCCACTACTGCAAACATGAAAGAACTGATTGACTTTGCCGCCGCGCATCATCTCTCGGCTTCCCTGGCGGAAGGTTGGAATGAGGGCTGGGAGGGCGATTGGACCAAGTCGGGCAATTTCAATTTCACCAAGCCTTATCCCGACTATGACCTGGAGGAGATTAGCCGCTATGCAAAAGAAAAAAGCATCGGGCTCATTGCCCATCATGAAACCGGCGGCAATGTGGCCAACTATGAGCGCCAGTTGGAGGACGCGTTCAAGCTTTGTCAGAAGTATGACATTCACCGGGTGAAGACCGGTTATGTGAACCGCACACCTTCGGGCGAGCTTCATCAAAGTCAATTCATGGTGCGTCACTATCACAAGGTGATGACGCTGGCGGCGCAGTATCACATCATGCTGGACGTTCACGAACCCATCAAAGACACCGGCCTTCGCCGGACGTATCCGAACATGATGACCCGCGAGGGAGCCCGGGGCACGGAATACGAAGCCTGGAGCACGGGCAACCCGCCTTCGCACACGACCATACTTCCCTTCACGCGTTGCCTGGGCGGTCCGTTGGATTACACGCCCGGGATCTTTGACATCACCTTCAAAAACGATGGCTCCCACCGCGTCCACACGACGCTGGCGAAACAACTCGCCTTGTATGTCGTGATCTACAGTCCCATGCAAATGGCTGCCGACTTGCCGGCCAACTATGAGGGCAAACCCGCCTTGAAATTTATTGAAGACGTGGCCACGGACTGGGATGAGACCCGCGTGCTGAACGCCGAGATCGGCAAGTACGTGACCACGGTGCGCAAAGATCGCAACAGCAGGGACTGGTACCTGGGCAGCATCACCAACGAAGACAAACGTACGCTGGAAGTAAAACTGGATTTTCTTAAACCAGGCCAGAAGTATACGGCCACCATCTACCAGGATGGGAAAGATGCGGACATGACGACCAACCCGCTCCCGATAGACATTTTTCAAAAGGATGTGGATGCGGCTTCGACCCTCACGCTGATGCTGGCGCCGGGCGGTGGAACGGCCATTCGCTTCCAGGAGAAGAACTGATTTCTAAGAATAGTCGCACGCGCTAAAACAGACGAGCCTATGAAAATATCTCTACAAAGAAAACATAACGCCGTGTCGCTCTTTATGGTGCTCGCGTTGTTACTCGTCGTCATCCTCCCGGCACAAGCCCAGGATGCGGAGGGAAAGCGTACCATTTCTGGCCGGGTGACCGCATCAAACAAGGAACCCATCCCTGGGGTGAGTGTATATGAGAAAGGAACAACCACCGGCACCTTAAGCGATGCCGATGGCCGCTTCACGCTCACCGTGAACACAGAAGCTACACTAGTATTCAGCTCTATCGGATACGTGACACAAGAAGTGCCGCTGGGCACGCAGACGGTGATCAACCTTGCGTTGGCGGAGGATGTGCGGGCTTTGGATGAGGTGATCGTTGTGGGGTATGGTGAGCAGAAACGTTCGAATGTTACTGGCGCGATATCGTCGGTGAACGTTCAGAACATGGAAAACAAGTCGGTGTTGCGCATGGACCAGGCGTTGCAAGGCATGGCTGCCGGTGTGAACGTGACGCGGGATGGTGGTGCTCCTGGGGCGGCGCCTACCATACACATCCGGGGTGTGGGCTCTATCGGCAACACCGAACCTTTGTGGATCGTCGATGGCATTCGCATGAGCACCGGCAACCAGTTTGATGTGGATGATGTAGAATCCATTGAGATCTTAAAAGATGCGGCCGCCTCCGCGATCTATGGGATTCGCGCCGCGCACGGTGTCATCCTCGTCACGACGAAGCGTGGCAAAGGCAGTCTGCAGGTCAACTTCAAAACTTCACTGGGCAAGCGCAGCCCCATTCATCTTCCGACCTTACTCAACAGCGCGGATTTTGTGAAATACAAAAAGGAGAGCCGTTTGAATGCGGGCCAAAACCCGGAACCGGCGTGGGACAACTACCAGGACGACACGGATTGGATCAAGGCTTTTTATGGTGGAAGCGGGGTGGTGAACACGTATGACCTTTCGGTGTCGAAGGGGGATGATAAAAGCAATTTCTTCCTTTCGTTTGGGCACGATACAGAAGACGGCATTCTCATCGACAACAACTATAAGCGCTACAGCATGCGGTTGAATTCCGACATGAAACTCACCAAGTGGTTGAAGATGGGGGAGAGTATCCTGCTTTCGCGCGTGATCGAAAATCCCATCGGCAACAACAACGAGAACACGACGGGTGGTGTGCCCTATCGCTCCATTCCCATCATGCCGATCCATGATCCCACCAACGAATTTGGAGGATGGGGAAAAGGCCCCGTTTATTTTCAAGGGCCCAATCCGGTAGCAACACAATATCAACAACACGAAACGCGTACGTATAGCCGCGTGGATGGAAACGTGTATCTCGAAGCCAACCCCCTAAATGGACTGACGATACGGGGCACGGTGGGTTATAATTACTACAATTACCTCGGCCAGAAATTTGACGAAGCGTTTAACTACGGATCGTTCTCCAACCCAATCGCCGCCCTCACCTACAGTTCGGGAAATGACCAGACCATCACCGGCAACCTGGTGGTCACCTATGCACGGTCGATAAAAAAACACAACTTCAAGATCATGGGTGGCTATGAAGCCATGAAGTACGACTCGCGGCATTTCAATGTGATCGGCAACCGCTTCCCGGTAGACGTGGCGTCCAGCATCAACCTCGCGACAGGGTCCATCGCTACAACCGACAAAGCCAATGTGAATCAGTCAAGGCTCATCTCTCAGTTTGCGAGGTTCAACTATAATTATGATGAGAAGTATTTGATCGAGGCAAACATTCGTCATGATGCCTCGGCGCCGAATTTTGCCATGAAGAACATTTGGGGAACCTTTCCCTCGGTTTCGGCCGGTTGGCGAATTTCGCAGGAGCGATTTTTCCAGAATGTGCCCTACATCACCAACCTGAAGCTGCGCGCCAGCAGCGGGTCGATCGGCTCGAACAACAGCCGGGATTTTATTTATCTGCCCACGTACACGTCGCAGTTTTCCTACTATTCATTCGATGTGAATGGAAGCAACAAAGTTCCGGGATTCTTTATCAGTCGCTTCACCAATGCGGATGTGACCTGGGAGCGTGTGGTGATGCACGATGTGGCGCTGGACCTAAAGGCGTTTGAGAACAAATTCTCCATCAGTGTGGACTACTACATCAAAGACACCAAGGACATGTTGTACCAGGTGCCGATACCCTCGTCTTCGGGTATCGCGGTGCACAACTTCGATCCGGTGAGCCCCGAGATCAACGTGGGAACCATGCGCAACACGGGCTTCGACATTGACCTGGGATACAACACCAGCATTAAAAAGTTTGATATCAACGTGACCGGCAACACCTCGTTCATGAAGAACGTGCTGACAAAATTATCGGACGATCGCAATGGTGCGCTCATCAGCGGGAGCGGTGGTGGTCAGATTGGGGGGATGACGCGGACGCAGGCAGGCAAACCCGTATCGAGCTTCTACGGCTACCAGGTGCAACAGATCTTGAATTCGGCCAACGATGTCTATGCCGTGAACTCGTGGGCAGCCGATGGCACCTACCAGGAAGCGGGCACCGGCCCCGGCGATTTTATGTATCGCGACTTGAGCGGTCCCGATGGAAAACCGGATGGCGAAGTTACCGCGGAACATGACCGCACGTTCATTGGAAATCCCTGGCCGAAGATGACCTATGCGTTGAACATCGGTGTCACCTACAACCGGATCGTCGATCTGGCCTTGCAGTTTCAAGGGGTACAGGGCGTCGATGTCTTCAATGCCAGCAGGGCCTACACGCGCAATTTCTTTGGCGACGACAACACGACCACGGACATTTTCGAAGCGTGGACCCCGGATCATCACACGAACAACCCGCGCAACATTGCCAGCGACCCCAACCAGAATTGGGGCAAGCCTTCCAGCTATTTCGTGGAGAACGGATCGTATCTGAAGTTGAGGAACATCCAGATCGGGTTCAATGTGCCGTCGCGGTTGCTGGAGAAGTGGCACATGAAGAAGCTGCGTTTCTATGTGAATGGCAACAATGTGCTGACGTTCACAAAATACTCTGGCCTCGACCCGGAGATCGCCGGCTCCAACCTCAGCCGTGGGGTTGACTTCGGATACTACCCGCAGGTGCGCACGTTTACCGGTGGTTTTGAACTTCAATTTTAAGACGATATGAAACGCAGGAAGATTATAATATACTTTTTCATTTTGGCAGGACTTGCCGTGGCCACGGGCTGCGCAGATAATTTTCTGGAACTCACCAACCAGAACGAACTCACAGCCGACAACTTTTATACAAAGATCGAGAACTTCGACTTATCGCTTAATGCAACGTACGATGCGGTGAAGAACCTTGATCTTTTCGGTCAGACCTTCTATGTACAAACCTTGCTGGCCTTGCCGCACGAATCCGATTATTGGAATGCGCAAAACCGGAACGAGGTAACGTCGATCGACGGCAACGTGTACATCGCGTGGCGGGGATTCTTCCGCATTGTGGCGCGCGCCAACGACATCATCGGGAATGCCCCGGCCTATGAAGCCAGCGGCAGGGCCACCCCAGACCAGCTCGCCCAGTTGAAGAAGATTGTAGGCCAGGCACATTTTCTCCGGGGGCTGGCTTACTTCCACATGGTGCGCCTTTGGGGAGAGGAGTCTTATGCAACAGACAGTTCGCGTCTTGCCGTGCCGTTGATCCTGAAGGTGGCCAAGACCCGCGACGAATTGATGATCCCACGTGCCAGTGTCGGGAAGGTATATACACAGATCATCAAGGATTTTGAAACCGCAGAGTCGCTCGTACCCGAAGGATGGGACGCCAACAACATTGCACGCGTCACCAGGTTTGCCGTGGAGGGCTACCTCGGTCAGGTGTATCTCTACATGGAGAACTACCAAAAATCAAAACAATACTTCGACCAGGTGTTTGCCAGCAACAAGTATGCGCTGGTGCCATTTGAGCGCTACGACGATTTGTTCCAGGGCAAAAACGAGTTTAGCCGGGAGTCGCTCTTTGAGTTGAACTACACGATAGACATGCAGCAAAATATTTGGGAGAACGGTCTCGGCTCTGGCATTGCGCTGGTGCTGGCGCCTCCTGGAAGAGGCTGGAGCAACTGCACACCGCATGGCGTGAACATTTTCAGATTTCGCAACGATCCACGCCTGAAGATCTGCACCTACGCGCCCGACGATCTCGCGGCCGACGAGACCGGTGCCATCACCCCGGTGGGGAAAAGCCAATTCAACTACACCGGTCACAGCTTCAGAAAATATGTGCCGAGGGATTATTGTGTGCTCACCACCAACCGGAACAGCGGCACCAACTATCTCCTGATGCGCCTC
>CBIHQM010000371.1:0-7124 GCA_966211885.1 uncultured Chryseolinea sp. | reverse complement strand
TGTGGACTGAGCAAGCCGCTAAAAAGTAGTATGTTGTGCGAAATGGCAACATGGCAAACGTGAAAAATCAAGTGCTCAATCGCTTGCTCATCATCTCGCTTCACATCGTGGGATGGGTCACGTTTGTTCTGTTGCCGTTTCTTTTTACGGGCGCGCCGCGCGGTAATCGCCTGCGGCATCCGGAACGCATCAGGCTCCATACACCGGGCAGCGGGGGACCGCTGCCGGGCGAGTTCGACATGCACAGCATGCGGTTGCACACGCTGGTGTTCAACGTGTTTTTGGTGGCCTTCTTTTACCTCAACATGTATGTGCTCATCCCCCGCGTGCTCACGCGCAAGAGTTGGGTGCACTACATGATCTCGATCGTGTTGTGTTTTTTTGCCGTGGTGATGGCCAGCGAATTGGTGAACGACCTTGTGTTGGGCAATGCCTTTCGACCGGGGCGTCCTTTTTATTTTACGTTGTTGAATTTCCTGCTGGTGTTTGGCTTGAGCACCGCCTTGCGGCTGACCAGTGACCGTGTGCAGTTTGAGCGCGAGCGCAAAGAACGCGAGAATGAAACGCTGAAGTCGGAATTGAGCTTGTTGCGTTCGCAGGTGAGTCCGCATTTTATGTTCAATGTGTTGAACAACCTGGCTTCGCTGGCGCGGAAGAAATCGGACCAATTGGAGTCGGTGATCATACAGCTTTCGCATTTGATGCGTTACATGCTCTACGAAAGCAGTGAAAAGCGCGTGACGCTCGACAAAGAGATCGAATACCTGGAAAGCTATATCGATTTGCAACGCCTGCGCTTCGGGAAGGATTTTCCCGTGAGCTTCGAGGTGAAGACCACGCGCGGTGACCTGCCTGTGGAACCCATGTTGCTGATCCCGTTCGTGGAGAACGCGTTCAAGCACGGCATCGGCATGATGAAAGACCCGATGATCCTGATCACGCTAACCACCGAGGGTGAGACCTTGTTGTTTAGCGTGCGAAATAAATTCAATGGCACGGTGTCGGAAACCAAAGACGCCAGTTCGGGCATCGGCATACAGAACGTGCGCCGCCGGCTGGACCTTTTGTATAAGGATTTGCACGAACTGCACATCTTTGAATCCGATCCCTGGTATGTGGTGGAGTTGAAACTGATCTTACAATGATGCGCTGTATTGCCGTAGACGATGAGCCCCTGGCGCTCGACCTTTTGGAAGACAACATTTCAAAAGTGCCCTTCCTCACCCTGGTGAAGCGTTGCAAAAACGCTTTCGAGGCCCACGAAGTGCTGATGAAGGAAACGGTAGACCTCATTTTCCTGGACGTGCAAATGCCGGGCATCAGCGGCATCCAATTTTTGCAGACCGTGAAGTCGCCGCCCATGGTCATCTTCATCACGGCCTACGAGCATTTTGCGCTGGAAGGCTTCAACCTCGACGTCGTGGACTACCTGCTGAAGCCCGTCTCGTTCGAACGCTTTCTGAAGGCCGCCAACAAGGCGCACGAGCTCTTCACCCTCAAGAATCAGCCACCCGCCGCAGCGGCAGCAGCCGAATACCTGTTTGTGAACGCGGAATACAATCTGGTGAAAATAAACATCCGCGACATCGTCTACATCGAGGGCCTGAAAGACTACATCAAGATCTTCCTCGTCAACGTGTCGCGCCCCATCATCACCCGCATGAGCCTGAAGGCCATCGACGAAAAGCTGCCCGCGGATAAATTCATTCGTGTGCATAAGTCCTTTATCGTGTCGGTCGACAAAATGGTGTCGATCCGGAAGGGAAAGATCAGTATTGGCAGCGTGCAGGTGCCCATCAGTGAGCACTACAAGGAAAACCTTCATCGGTTCATCGACCCCAAAAATCTGATCTGATCGATTTTGGCCTTTTGGGGCGTCCATTCATCTTTTTTGGTCCCGGTTTCATCTCGCAATCTCCCGGCTTTGTCTAACTTTTTTTTAAAACCAGCTTCGAGTACCTACTTTTGGGTCATGGGAGCGGTAACTCCCTTATATTTTAAGTTTTGGTATTTGGTTTAACGGACACCGCCGGGCCTGTTTTTCTTTTTTCGGTTACCGCCATCACAACTGAAAGAAGCTAGAACACCCGGTAGTGCTCCGACCATTGCGTTTAAAAAAAATAATGAAGGCAAAAAAAATTCAACAGAAGACGGGCAGATTACGGAATGTGGGGTTGCTCGCCGGTATGATGATAGCATCGCTATCGTTTGTCAAAGCCCAGGCGCAAGGCGCCATAATCGGGCAAATCAGTGATTTTCAATCGGGAAAGCCCGTAAAGGCCTATGTGCTGCTGTACAACGATTCCACGTTGCTGGGCGGCGTGGCCAGCGACAGCGCGGGGCATTTCAAGCTCGACCATGTGCCACAGGGCATGTATTCGGTCCATGTGAAACTGATTGGCTATCAAACCGAGGTTACACCGATGTTTCAGGTGCACGCTGCGTCTACGAGCCTGGGGCAGCTTAATCTCAACAAGATACCCCGCCGCCTGTTTGGCGCCGCTTTGTGGCGCAAGCGCAAAGTGGCCAGCATGTATCTCTGAGACTTATTTCTTTTTCTTCTTCTTATCCTTATTCAGGGAACTGAAGAATTTAGCCCAGTTGAAGGGGTTCAGGAAGGGATTTGAAACGGGTTGAAAGCGATTGTTGGCCGATCCGGCCCATTGGTCCAGGTAGTAGCGCTGGTTCTGGTAGCCATCCATGGGGGTGGTTTTTAGCATGAGCGCCATCAATTCCTGGTTAAAATTCCGTTTGTCGATGTCGTTGTTGTCCAGCGGCATGTTCATGGCCAGCACGGCCTGTTTGAAGACTTCTTCGGTGGGGAAGGGCATAAAGACCACTTCTGGCAAATATGTCGTGTCCAGGGTCATCGTGATCACGAGGGTTTGATACTCGGGAGAGCCTTCCGGCACGGTGAAGGTGTGTTTTTCAAAACCCACAATGCTCACCACAATCTCGTCTTTCTCCAGCACGGGCATCGAGAAAAAGCCCATGTTGTTGGTGGTGGTACCGCGACCGGCTTTGGGCACGTATACGTGCACACCCGCCAGGGGACGGCTATTGTTAGCGGCTGAATCTTCTTCCAAAACAACGCCCGAAAGCTGTATCACGCGCCTCTTCTGCGCCTGGGCAAAAGCGGTGTCCAGGGCCCCAAATACGCATGCAATGACAAGGGCAATTCCGGCGGCGTTCTTAATTGTCAACTTCACTAATAATAGATTTAATAGTCACTTTCAAATATAAAGATAAGGCATTTACCAGCCTAATTTCCATACCTTTGGAGCCGACACAAATCGTGCCCCGATGCGGCTGAAAAACTTTAATCTAACGCTGGGATCGCAGATTTTCAAGGCTTGCGCCGACGAATCTCGACTGCGCATCCTGAGCCTGATTGTGATGAATGGCGAAATGTGTATCTCCGACCTGGAAAAAATACTGGATTTCACCCAAGCCAAAACCTCGCGCCACCTGATCTACCTGAAAAACTCAGGCATTCTCAACACGCGCCGCTATAATCACTGGGTGTTCTACCAGATCAAAGACGGCGTGGAGGACATCATCAAACAAGTCTTTCAATTCCTCCGCAAGGATCCGCAGTTGCTAACCGACCAGCAAACCTACCAAACGCTGTTCACCAACCGCGAGCTGGCCGTAAATAAATTGCAAATCCAGGAATGGCAAAAAGAAAGACTTAGCGATCCTAAAAGACATTGATGCGATGACGCCGGAAAAAGTTTTACCGAACAAAAAATACAAAGTTGTTTTTTTCGACCTCGACCACACGCTGTGGGATTATGAGACCAACAGCAGCGAAACGTTGAAAGAACTCTACACACAATACGACCTCGAGGCCAAGGGTGTGATCAGCCACGAGCATTTCCTGAAAGAATTTCGCGAAGTCAATGCCGCTCTTTGGGTGCTCTACGACCAGGGGCTGATCGACAGCGAAGTCATTCGCAAAGAGCGTTTCAAGAAAGTGCTCACGCCGTTTGGCGCCTACAACGAAAAACTTTGTTACGAGATCTCGCACGAATACCTGAACACCTGTCCGAAAAAAGGAAACCTGATGCCAAACGCCTACGAGGTGTTGGGCTATTTGAAAGAACACTATGCCCTCAGCGTGATCACCAACGGTTTTGAAGAGATCCAACACCTGAAACTCGCTTCTGGCAACCTGCAAGGTTTTTTTGATCACATCGTCACCTCGCAAAAGGCGGGACATAAAAAGCCCGCCCGCGAAATATTCCACTATGCACTGGGCCTGAACGGCATCGGCAGCCACGAAGCCATCATGATCGGCGACAACCTGGTGACCGACATCGGCGGGGCGCGCAATGCGGCTATCGACGCCGTTTATTATAATCCCGAGCGCATCCGACACGACCAGGCCCTGGACTTCGAGATCGGGGGATTGCACGAATTGTATGATATTCTCTAAACAAAATCCCTTGAAAGAAGCGACGCCGAACCGTTATCTTTGCTTTTTAGTTTAAACCTGGAAACTCATTAACCAACAGCGATATGTCAAATGGATTTTTCGACGTTCCCCACCCGCGCAACGAGCCTGTACTGAGCTATGCCCCTGGCAGCAAAGAGCGCGCTGTCCTGAAGCGTGCCCTCGAAGACGCCCGGAGCAAAGTACTGGATATCCCCATGTACATCGGCGGCGACGAAGTGCGGACCGGCAACACCCGTCCCCTGACACCCCCACACGATCATAAACACCTGCTCGCCAATTTCCACGAAGGCGATGCCACACACGTGGAGCAGGCCATCAACGCCGCCATGGGAGCCAAGGCCCTCTGGTCGGAGTTAGCCTGGGAACACCGCGCGAGCATCTTCCTGAAAGCCGCCGACCTGTTGGCCGGACCATATCGCCCCGTGATCAACGCGGCCACCATGTTGGGTCAATCCAAGAATGCCTACCAGGCCGAGATCGATTCGGCTTGCGAACTGATCGACTTCCTGCGGTTCAATGTCTACTTCATGACGGAGATCTACCGCGAACAACCCGCGTCTTCTCCCGGCGTTTGGAACCGGATGGAGTATCGCGCGCTGGAAGGCTTCACCTTTGCGTTGACGCCGTTCAACTTCACCGCCATTGCCGGCAACCTGCCCACGTGCATGGCCATGATGGGCAACACCGTGGTGTGGAAGCCCGCCTACACGCAGATCTATGCCGCCAACGTGATTATGCAAGTATTGAAAGAAGCGGGCCTACCCGACGGCGTCATCAACCTGATCTATGCCGATGGCCCCACCGTGGGCAACATCATCTTCAACCACCGCGATTTCGGCGGACTGCATTTCACCGGAAGCACGGCCGTGTTCCAGGGCATGTGGAAAACGATTGGACAGAACATACAGAAATACAGATCGTATCCCCGGATCGTTGGAGAAACCGGCGGCAAGGATTTTATCATGGTACACAAGAGCGCCAACGCCAAAGAGGTGTCGACGGCCATTTCACGCGGGGCATTTGAATTCCAAGGACAGAAATGTTCTGCGGCATCGCGCTGCTATATCCCCTCCAATTTGTGGGAGGACGTGAAGAAATATTTGCTGGACGATCTGAAGACCTTCAAAATGGGAGGCACCGAAGATTTCGGCAACTTCATCAATGCCGTGATCGACGAAAAAGCATTCAACTCCATCACCGGCTACATCGAAAAGGCGCGCCAGAATCCGTTGAACGAGATCATCGCAGGGGGCAAATACGATAAATCAAAAGGCTACTTTATCGAGCCGACGGTGATCGTTTCAAAAGACCCGCTGTCCATCACCATGTGTGAAGAAATTTTCGGACCGGTGATCACGATCTATGTTTACCACGAAGAGAACTTTGAACAAACCCTGGAGCTGGTGGACAGCACATCGCCCTACGCGCTCACCGGTTCTATTTTCTCCAAAGACCGCTACGCTATCGAACTCGCCACGAAGAAGCTGACGAACTCCGCCGGCAATTTCTACATCAATGACAAACCGACGGGAGCTGTAGTAGGCCAACAACCCTTTGGTGGCGCCCGCGGCTCCGGAACCAACGACAAGGCCGGTGCAAAGGTGAACCTGCTCCGCTGGACGTCCTTGCGCACCATTAAAGAGACCTTTGTTACTCCGACAGACTATCGCTATCCCTTCCTCGACAAAGAATAGCATTTCTTTGTCTGCCCGCCGAAGCTTTAGCGAAGAAGGGCTTGAACTTAGCGCTCTTGGCGCCTTTGCGGTTTGAACTTTCACCGCAAAGGCGCAGAGACGCAAGGCACTTACTCCACGGCCTTCTTGTACCAATTCACGTTGCGCGAGAAATACATCAACACACCCACGATACAGAAGAGCCCCAGGCTACCCAACAGCAACGAGAAATCCTGTTGCAAAATGATCACAAAGATAAACGTGTAGAAAATCGCCAACACCAGCGCCAGCAACACGCTCAGCTTCCGGCTCTGCAGGAAGGAAGTCGAATAGAGCGTGATCAACACAACCGTGAGCACAGAGGATACCCCATAGGCCAGGTTGTACCCAATGTGCTCCGAGAAACTTAACAACAACGTGTAATAAATGATGAGCGCCGACCCGATCAAAATATATTGAAACGGATGGATGCGGATTTTTTGCGTGATCTCCACCAGGAACAACGCCACAAACGTGAGCAGGATAATGAGCACACTGTATTTCGATGTGCGCATGCTCTTCTGATATTGGTCCACCGGAATCAGCAACTTCACCCCGAAGCTGCCGCCTTTTAGTTGCTGGTCGGCGCCCTTCCACTGTTGGGCGAAGGCGCGGTTGAAGTGTAATATTTTCCAGTTCGCGGTAAAACCACTTTCCGTGATGTCGTGCTCTGGTAAAAATTCGCCTTCGAAGCTGGGATCTTTCCAGGTACTGCTCAGTGTCACATGGGTAGTTTTTCCAACAGGAAGAAAATCGAGGTGTGAGCTTCCGTTCAGGTGAAGCTTGATATCGACATCGCCTTTGAACGAATCGGCTGATGTCCAGTTCAGCTTCGCGGTGATGCCTAATGTCTTGGAGCCCTCGTCTTCGTTGTCTGGAATGTAACGCTCTGTGTCTGCGGGTTTGCGTGTGGCGTGATGGTAGACGCCGATGTTGTCGGAGGGCTCGGCGGC
>CBIHQM010000370.1:0-7128 GCA_966211885.1 uncultured Chryseolinea sp. | reverse complement strand
TGGAGATCATCCCGGTCCTGAACAAGATCGACCTTCCCCATGCTATGCCCGAAGAGGTGACCGACGAAATTGTGGAGTTGGTGGGCTGCAAGCGCGAGGACGTGATCCGCGCCAGCGCCAAAGAAGGAAAAGGCATCGAAGAAATACTGCGTGCCGTCGTGAACCGCGTCAAGGCTCCCAAAGGCGATCCTAAAGCGCCTCTGCAAGCCATGATCTTCGACTCGGTCTTTAACTCATTCCGTGGCATCGAGATCTACTTCCGTGTATTCAACGGCACCATCCGCAAGGGTGACAAGATCAAATTTGTAAATGCCGACAAAGAATATGGTGCCGATGAGATCGGCATCTTGAAACTGGACAAACAACCCAAGAACGAGATCAGCACCGGCAATGTAGGCTATCTCATTTCCGGTATCAAAGTGGCCAGCGAGGTGCATGTCGGCGATACGATCACAAACGTGCTCAATCCAGGCGAGGCCCTCAAAGGATTCGAGAAAGTGAAGCCCATGGTGTTTGCGGGTATCTATCCCGTGGACACGACAGAATTTGAAGAGTTGCGTGCGTCCATGGAAAAGCTGCAGCTTAACGACGCGTCACTGGTATGGGAATTGGAAACGTCGGCCGCGCTCGGCTTTGGCTTCCGTTGCGGATTTCTCGGCATGCTCCACATGGAGATTATCCAGGAACGTCTGGAGCGCGAGTTTAACATGACCGTCATCACCACGGTGCCCTCGGTGCAATTCCAGGCATTCCTGACGGATGGAACACAGATCTATGTCAATGCTCCTTCCGAAATGCCGGACCCCACACGGATGTCACGCATCGAGGAACCCTACATCAAAGCGCAGATCATTTCGAAATCAGAATATATCGGGCCCATCATCGGCCTGTGCATGGACAAGCGCGGCAGCATCATCAATCAAAACTATCTCACCACCGATCGCGTGGAGATGTCGTTTGAAATGCCGCTGTCCGAAATCGTATTTGACTTCTTCGACAAACTGAAATCCATCTCCCGCGGATATGCTTCTCTCGACTATCACCTCATCGGCTTCCGCGAATCCGATATGGTGAAGCTGGACATCATGCTGAACGGTGAGAAAGTGGATGCGCTGAGTGCCATCGTGCACCGCGGCAAGTCGCAGGATTGGGGACGCAAACTTTGCGAGAAACTACGCGAGCTCATTCCACGCCAGATGTTCGAGATCGCCATCCAGGCGGCCATTGGCCAGAAGGTTGTGGCCCGCGAAAACATCAGCGCCATCCGCAAGAACGTATTAGCAAAATGCTATGGTGGCGATATCTCCCGTAAGCGCAAGCTGCTGGAGAAACAGAAGAAAGGAAAGAAACGCATGCGCCAGGTAGGCAACGTGGAAATACCGCAGGAGGCCTTTATGGCGGTTCTGAAAATTGATTAAATTAACCGTTGTAAAACGGACCCGTCAATGGAGCAAAACAATGACGAAGTGATCGAGAAGATGTTAATGAAGTTGGATCGAATGGAGAAGGATCTGATGAAATTAGAACGTCGGTCAGATTTAAGTATCAAGCGCATGATGAAAGTCCAAGTCCGCATGGAGATGGCAGAAGCGGGGAAGCGTATCGAGAACTGGAATGCAGAGTTCAATGCGCGCGTTGCGAAATTGGAAGCGGATTTTGATGCAGAACTGGAAAAATCCAAAGATGAGTTTGACATCCGAATGAAAAGATGCATGGAGTTTCTCTTAGAGCAATTCAAGAAAAATGATAGGCTTGCCAAAGGAGGAGAGAAACTTTTTAAAAGG
Organism: uncultured Chryseolinea sp.; assembly: GCA_966211885.1. Classification (GTDB taxonomy): domain Bacteria; phylum Bacteroidota; class Bacteroidia; order Cytophagales; family Cyclobacteriaceae; genus Chryseolinea. The sequence continues at coordinate 5,344 of CBIHQM010000370.1, read as the reverse complement.
CTGCTGCAAAAAGAAGATTTCTTAAATGCATAGGCCGGGAAGAATTAAATCAAGAATTTAGAATTGAAGAATCATCAGATAGAAATGACGCAGGACTTGCAAACCACCACCTACACACTCATCGACGGCAAAAAAGTGTCGTCCGATATCAAGGATGAAATTGCCGCGAAGGTGGCCGAGCGCAAACAGCTTGGCAAAAAGATCCCTCACCTCGCGATCATCCTGGTGGGCGACGACGGCGCCAGCCAAACGTATGTCGATAACAAAGTGAAAGCCTGCAAAAGCGTTGGCTTCCACTACACCATGATGCGCTTTGCCGACACCATCAGCGAAGAACGTCTCATGAAACACATCGACCACGTGAACAATGACGACGATGTGGATGGCTTCATCGTGCAATTGCCCTTGCCTGCACACATTTCCGTAGAGAACATCACCGAGAAGATCCGTTCCGATAAAGATGTGGACGGCTTCACCAACCATAATTTCGGAAGCATTATTTCAAAGAGCCCGCTGCTGTTGCCTGCAACGCCCTATGGTGTTATGGAACTGCTGCGCCGCTATGGCATAGAGACCGAAGGCAAGCATGCCGTGGTGGTGGGAGCAAGCCGTATTGCCGGCGCACCGCTCAGCATGATGCTGACCGAACAAGGTCGCGCCACCGTAACGATCTGCCACAAATTCACCAAGGACCTGCCGGCCTACACACGCTCTGCCGACATCTTGTTGACCGCCGTAGGCAAACCCGGGTTGATCACGGCCGACATGGTTAAAGAAGGCGCCATCGTCATCGACATCGGCACCACCCGCGTGGAAGGCCCCGAATATCCGAAAGGATGGGCTATCAAAGGAGACGTTGATTTTAAAAACGTAGCACCCAAAGCATCGTACATCACCCCCGTTCCCGGCGGTGTGGGTCCGATGACCATCGTATCGCTCTTGCTGAACACCCTGCGCGCCACCGAGCTGCGCCATCCGTAGCACACGGACGACTTGCCGGTAAGCACGCGAAGATCATGGCTGTGGAAATTAAAGAAAAACATCAGGTAACAACGCTTCCGCTCATGGAAGACTTCTACACCATCCAGGGTGAAGGATTCTACCAGGGGAGCGCCGCCTATTTCATCCGCCTCGGCGGGTGCGACGTCGGTTGCGTGTGGTGCGACGTAAAGGAATCGTGGGATGTGAATGCGCACCCCTCCGTGAGCGTCGACATCATGATGGAGCGCGCCAAGACCAGTGGCACGGAGATCGTGGTCATCACCGGTGGCGAACCCGCCATGCACGACCTCACCGCATTAACGCAGACGCTAAAGGCCAATGGCATGCGCACGCACATTGAAACCTCCGGCGTGTATCCGCTTACCGGACAATGGGATTGGGTATGTTTCTCCCCCAAAAAATTCAAGGAACCTCATCCCTCCGTATTTGTGAAGGCCGACGAATTGAAGGTGATCGTCTACAACAAAAGCGACTTTGCCTGGGCAGAGGAATTTGCCGCGGTGGTTCGCCCGGATTGCCAGCTTTATCTGCAGCCCGAGTGGTCGAAAGAAAAAGAGATGCTTCCCTTCATCATTGACTACGTGAAAGCCAACCCGCAGTGGCAGGTGTCGTTACAAGTTCATAAATACATGAACATCCCTTAGCACAAGCCCTCCATGAACATCACAACGTTCGCGGCAACCATGAACCGGTGGGGACAGGAAAAGGTCCCCTTTTTGTTTGTGGTGGATTTTGAAATGCAACAGCCGTTGCTTTTGCGTCTGCAGGACGTAGATGCGTCAAAACTGCTCTACCGGATTCAGGGGATCACCAATACCCCCCAGGCCCCCCTTACCGGCTCGGTTACGTTAGAGAAAATTCCGCTGCCGCAGCAGGAATATCAACGCAAATTCGACGCGGTCTACGCCCACCTGGCCTACGGCGACTCTTTCCTGACCAACCTCACCGTAAAAACAGAAGTAAAGACCGATCGCTCCTTGCGCGACCTCTTCTACCTGAGCCGCGCCCGCTATAAACTGCTGTATGACAACAGGTTTCTGGTGTTTTCGCCGGAGATTTTTGTCCAGATAAAAGACAAAAAGATCTATAGTTTTCCCATGAAGGGAACGATGGATGCCGCGTTGCCACAGGCGCGCGAAAGATTGCTGGCCGATCCCAAGGAAATTGCGGAACATGTCACCATTGTAGACCTGATCCGCAACGATCTGAGCCAGGTGGCCTCCGGCGTACATGTGTCCCGTTTTCGATACATTGAAGAAATACAAACGGCCTCAAAAACGTTGTTGCAAGTGAGTTCGGAAGTGGTGGGCGATCTGGAGGAGGATTACGCCGCACGCATCGGCGACATTTTGGTAAGGTTATTGCCCCCCGGGTCGGTGAGTGGAGCGCCAAAACCAAAGACGTTAGAGATCATCCGCGACGTGGAGCAAGAACAGCGGGGGTACTACACGGGCGTGTTCGGGGTCTTCGACGGCGAAAGACTCGACAGCGGGGTGATGATCCGTTTCATCGAAAAGCAAGGCGACCGCTATTTCTACCGGAGTGGCGGTGGCATCACCACGCAAAGCACGGCAGCATCGGAGTACCAGGAAGTGATCGATAAAGTATATGTCCCTCTTACTTGAAACCATAAAGCTGCAGGACGGCGAATACCAGAACCTGTTCTACCACGAACAGCGCATGAACCGTTCGCTGAAAACGCTCTGCGGCGAGTTCGATCATTTCGACCTGGAAGAATTTCTAAAACACCTCGAAAGACCCGCACAAGGATTGTTCAAATGTCGCATTGTGTATGACGAACAATCCAAGGAAGTGGAGTTCATGCCCTACACGCCCAAGCCTATCAACAGCCTGCGCGTGATCGAGCACGATCGCATCTCGTACGAATTCAAGTATGCCGATCGCAAAACGTTAAACAAGCTCTATGAACTGCGCCAGGCCAGCGACGACATCCTGATCGTCAAGCGCGGATTGGTCACCGATTCTTCGTATGCCAACATCGTGTTTCGCCGGGGCAAGCACTGGTACACACCCTGGTCGGCCCTGCTCAAAGGAACACAGCGCGCCAAATTGCTGGAGCGCGATGTGATCCACGAAGAAGAAATTCGCGTGGAGGATATCGAGACGTTCGAAACCTTCAAGCTCATCAACGCGATGCTGGAATTTGAGTCGCCGGAAATTGACGTATCCAACATTGTTTTCTAGTTTTAGGCATGAATCATGCCGCCGCCATCGTGCTGCTGTTGCTGTGTAGCACGGTAGCGTTTTCGCAACCCCAGACAACCACCAAGTCAAAGAAGGCCTACGAACTCTATGTACAGGCCGATAATTTTCGCGTGCGCGGCCAATTCGAAGAGGCCATCAACCTGCTGCAGCAGGCCCTCGACAAAGACGACAAGTTTGTGGAAGCGTATTTCCGCCTGGGCGTCACCTATGCGAACATGAAGGAAAACCCCAAGGCCATCGCGACCTATGAGAAAGGCCTTGCGCTCACCAACGACCTGCGTTTTCAAAAACAATTCTGGTACGAGCTCGGCGAACTCTACTTGCTCACCGGCGACTACGAAAAAGCCATGAAGGTCCTCAGCGCGTTTGTGAACACCGAAAAGCAGAGCAAACCCCGGATCGACCGGGCCACGGTGTTGTTCAGGAGCGCGGAATTTGCTTTGAAAAACAAAAACGACGCGTCGGCCTACCACCAGCGGCCGCTGAGCGACACCGTTAACCGTTTCGTCCTCCAATATTTCCCGGCCCTTACGGCCGACCAAAAACAATTGATCTTCACGCGCCGCGAAAGCAACGACCCCAACGACACTGAAGACCTGGTGGTCAGCAAAAAAGATGAACGCGGTCGCTGGACGGCACCGGTGTCCATTTCCAAAAATATCAACACCCGCCTCAACGAAGGAACCTGCACCATCTCCGCCGATGGCCGGAAGCTGATCTTTACCTCGTGCGCTGGCCGCGATGGCATTGGCAGTTGCGACCTGTATGAGAGCCACAAGATTGGCGACGACTGGACCGTGCCGACCAACCTTGGCCGCAACGTGAACAGCAACGATTATGAATCCCAACCCTCACTCTCCGCCGATGGCCGCACCCTGTACTTTGTCTCCGGCCGACGCGAAGGCCTGGGCCGCTATGACATCTGGGTCTCTACGCTGGGAGAAGACGGACGGTGGACCAAAGCCGTCAACGCAGGCAAAGGAGTGAACTCTCAGTTTGATGAGATGTCCCCTTTCATCCATGCCAATAACCGCACGCTTTTCTTTGCTTCCAACGGGTTGCCCGGTTTTGGAGGATATGATATTTTTTATGTCGAAAAGGATTCTGCATCCTGGTCGGCTCCCAAAAATTTTGGGGCGCCGTTGAATGACCGCGACGATCAATACTCCCTGTTCATCACAGCCGATGGAAAGAAAGGATATTATACACACGAAGAAGACCTGCCCAACGGTCACTCCCGGAGCAAGATCTATGAGATCGACATCCCGGCCGAGAACCAAATGAAGTATCGCAGCAACTACGTGCGCGGCATCATCCGCGACAAAGACGATCAACATCCCCTGGCGGCAAAAGTGGAACTGATCAACATTGGCAGCAACGCGATCGAGTCGCTGGTGGAGTCTGATTCGGTAAACGGGGAGTACCTGATGGTGCTCACGCAAGGGGCCAACTATGCGCTCTATATCAATAAAGTCGGCTATCTCTTCAAGAGTTATAATTTCAACTATTCCGAAGTCCGGGATTTTCAGCCCATCGTTGTCAATATCGACCTGGAGAAAGTGAAGGAGGGATCCGTGGCCGTTCTCAACAACATTTTCTTCGATGTAGACAAGTATGACCTGCAAGACCGATCCACCCCGGAGCTGCAAAAGATCGTCCGCTTTCTGAATGAGAACCCAAGCATCCGTGTACAGATCAGCGGGCACACGGACAATTCTGGTGCTGCGGACTATAACCGTCAACTTTCTGAAAAGCGGGCGCTGTCTGTTTATAATTATCTGATCAAATCCGGCATCGATAAAAAACGCCTTACTACGAAAGGTTTCGGACCAGATAAGCCTGTAGCCACCAACGACACGGATGAGGGGCGACAGCAGAACCGGAGGATCGAGTTCAGGATTGTGAAGTAATATTCTTGTAAAAAAACAACCGTTTATCCCAATTCAACCAGGTTATGGAGAGGCGTCCAAAAAACCAACGGAGGGCCTAATATGCCGTTTTAAACCGATTTCAGCCCCATTTTTATTTGGGGTTTCCCCTTAAAATACCCCGTTTATGGGGACGAAACACTAAAAATAAGTACCACATACTAAGGTACGTTAGTTTTACGATTTAA
>CBIHQM010000369.1:0-7147 GCA_966211885.1 uncultured Chryseolinea sp. | reverse complement strand
CGCCATGGGCGCCTGGGGAATCGTGGGCATCCTGCTGCCGTTGAATAAGGTGGTCGAAGATGGTACATTGTTCTACCCCATGCTGGCCAGCATTATCGTGGCCGGCGTGGTGATGACGTCGCGGTTGCAATTGAACGCGCACACGCCGCGTGAAGTGATGATCGGAAGCATTCTCGGTCTGGTGACCAGCTTCGGATGCATCGTGCTCTTGTTTTGATAAATTTCTTTTTATGGACTATAAATTTATCCGCTACAACCTGGAAGGCGGCATCGCCACCATTACGCTGAACCGCCCCGAAGTCTACAATGCCCTGAACGACGAGATCACGTTCGAGCTGCAGGACGCATTTAAAGCAGTGAACAAAGATCAAAACGTAAGAGTGGTCGTGTTGGCAGGAGAGGGCAAGGCGTTTTGTTCCGGCCAGGATTTGAAAGCATCGGCTGCGCAGCCGGATCGCTCGTTTAAAGAGTCGTTGGAGAAACGGTATAACCCCATCATACGCGCCATGCGGCAATTGCCAAAGCCCATCATTTGTCAGCTGAATGGTGTTGCAGCAGGAGCAGGTTGCTCGCTGGCTTTGGCGTGCGATGTGATCGTGGCGTCTGAGGAGGCAGTTTTGATTGAGGTCTTTGTGCAAATCGGGCTTGTACCGGATTCGGGATCATCGTTCTTTTTACCCCGGCTTGTGGGCATGGCCAAGGCGTTTGAATTGTGTAGCATGGGATCGCGTGTTTCTGCTAAAGAGGCCCTAGCTATGGGGTTGATCAATAAAGCTGTTCCGCCCGCTGAGTTGGCTGAGGCCGTGAAGGGCTATGCGCAATATTATGCCAATGCTCCAACCAAGGCCATCGGCCTTATTAAAAAGATGTTGAATAAATCTTCGACATCAACGCTGGAGGATATGCTGATGTACGAGGCCTATTGCCAGGAGATTGCCGGTGGCAGTGTCGATCACAAGGAAGGGGTGAAGGCGTTTATCGAAAAAAGAAAACCCGTTTTTACAGGGCAATGAGCTTTACGGAAATCAGGTGGAGAGGGTAGCCGTAGACATGGTTGGAGATGTTCATGACGGCGTAATAACATTGACATTAACGTTGACATTGCTGTTACTGTAGTAGTTTGATAGTAAAGATTCAAACTCCGGTTCGGACAAGCAGACGATCTCGTCGAACCCGTAGCAAAATCCCAGGACAAACGCTTCGTTGTTGTCGAGAAACTTTGAGCCAAAGAAATAAGTCGACGCCTGGGTGTAGTTGTGGATGGATTGAATGGCGCCACCGTTGGCAACCTCTTTTGTATTATTCAGATAAATCTCAGCCTGATCTGTCTCAAAATCTCCCAGAATCTTGGCGGATTTGACGGATGCAATGCTAAAGATGTAAATCTTGTTGTAGTCATTTAAAATTTGCAGCAGGCCTTTGCTGCTCTCTAAAATAAAGGTGTCACTCATGTTGAATTCAATGCCATTGCTTTCCTTGAAAAGCAGCTGGCTGATGCTGTATATCTTCGTATTGATTAAATAAGGAAGACCTAAATTCTTCATTTTGCGAAGGGGGATTAGCTTACAGATACTTTGCCACATCCGCGGCGGTGACCTCATCGCCACTCATGATCACGAGTCGCTCGATCACGTTGCGCAATTCGCGAATGTTACCCGTCCAGTTGTGTTCTTTCAATTTCTCCAAAGCGGCGGGTTGTAAGTTTTTTCTGCGGGCGCCGTATTCTTCGGCAATATCGTCCAGGAATTTGTCAGAGAGCAGGCCGATGTCTTCTTTGCGCTCGTTGAGGGCAGGCACTTTGATCACAATCACACTCAAACGATGATAGAGGTCTTCGCGAAATTGGTTGGCATCTATTTCTTTTCGCAGGTCTTTATTCGTCGCAGCAATAACACGCACGTTCACGCTGATCTCTTTGTCGCCACCCACGCGGGTGATCTTATTCTCTTGCAGCGCACGCAGCACTTTGGCTTGCGCCGATAAACTCATGTCGCCGATCTCGTCGAGAAAAAGCGTGCCTCCTTCGGCGAGCTCGAATTTGCCAAGCCGTTGCTTGATGGCCGATGTGAACGAACCTTTCTCATGGCCAAACAATTCACTTTCGATAAGCTCGGATGGGATCGCCGCACAGTTCACCTCCACCAGCGGCCCATTGGCGCGCTTACTTTTCTCATGGATCCAACGCGACACCAGTTCTTTACCCGAGCCGTTGGGCCCCGTCACCAAAACCCGTGCATCCGTCTGCGCCACCTTTTCGATCATTTCCTTAACATGGACAATGGGGGCCGACTCGCCAATCATTTCGAAGCGTCGCGAGATTTTCTTCTTCAGCGTTTTGGTTTCCTTCACCAGCGACGATTTGTCCAACGCGTTGCGCAGCGTGATCTCCAGCCGTCCAAGGTCAAAGGGTTTTTGCAAAAAGTCGAACGCCCCTTTTTTCACGGCCTCCACCGCCACGTCGATCGTGCCGTGAGCAGAAATGACGATGAAGTTGGCGCCGATGCCGTTTTCTTTGGCCTTTTCCAACACTTCGAGCCCGTCCATTTTGGGCATTTTGATGTCGCAGATGCAGAGGTCGAACTGGCCCTGTTCCAGCTTCTTGTAGCCTTCCTGGCCGTCGCCGGCTTCTTCTACGTCGTGGTCTTTTTCTTCGAGGATCTCTTTCAGGATGGCCCGTATTTTCTGGTCGTCTTCAATGATGAGGATTTTCGACATGGTCGCGCTGGTGTTAAAAGGTTAAAAATAGAAAAACCTTCCCGCTTTTTTGAAACGGGCAGGTTTTAAAAATAGCAAGCCTGTAAGCCGGGTTCTGTGTTCCGCCGAAGCGGACCCTTATCATTTATCTGGTCATGGCGTCGCCGCCATGATCAATCAGTCTACCCGCCACGGTTACATACGGCTTGCGCCGCACGAAGGAACGGGCAATTCCAACCATGGCCTATTTGACCTTTCAACGCGTAAGGTTTACCCTGCACCGTCTGTCGCCAGCCGGCCGGTGAGCTCTTACCTCACCTTTTCACCTTTTCCTGTCCCGACAAGTCGGAACGGGTAGTTTGTTTTCTGTGGCACTGTCTGTGACCCCGGTTGCCCGAAGTCCCTTCCCGTTAGGAAGTACGCTACCCTGTGTTGCCCGGACTTTCCTCCCCCCAGCAAGCTCGGAGGCGATAAGGCGGCTTGTTGGGAGTAAAGGTAGGGCATCCGGGGATTATCTCATAGTCGGCGTCGCGTCATCGCCATCAGCATAGTCTCCCGCCTCGGGGACTATGCTGATCTGAATCCGGCATAGTCCCCGAGACGGGAGACTATGCCGGGGACGGTCTCGCGCGCGATGTGACTTTTTTGGGCATTGCGCGTTACACTAGAAAATGCAACGCTTGACGCATGCGCCTCTAATCGGTTTTCTTGTCTTCACCCCCCTTATTTCATTTGGACAAGAAACAAAAAGGGTTGTTGTTGAAACGGTAACGCCACCGGCAAGGGAGGAGTATTTTGTGTTGAAGGAACACCCGGAGATTAAACATGGATGGTATTCAAGGCAATCTTCAAGATCGTCGGAGAAAGGACGGTATGACAACAACGTGCGGGTTGGTGTGTGGGAATATTATGATAAAGATGGTGTTGTTGAGCAGCGGATCGATTTCACAAAGCACGAGCTCATTTTTGCAAAGCCATTCAAATGGGTGAAGCAATGGGTGGTCTTGGAAAACGGCGTGCAAAAGATGGACACCACCGGCACGCCACCGGTTTTGATAGGAGGCGGTTCGCGCTGGGCATCGTCACATCCGCCGCTACGTTATCCTGCGGCGGCTCGCAAGGGAGGTTACCAGGGTGATGTAATCATCTCGGCCACGATCACAGCAACAGGCAAAATGGTCGATAGCAAAATTGAGACAGGACCCGGTCACGGCCTGAACGAGGAGGCACTTCGCGTCGCACAGTTGATGGATGGAGAGTGGTTTCCTGCCATGATCAATGGCGAAGCAAAAGATGCGCGCGTGTTTATCGCCTTTCATTTCAAGCTTGCCGACTAAACACCAGACCCAAAAGGAAACAGCCGATTGACGGCGGAGTAAATATTATTTTGGAAACGGTTGTTGACGCAGGCTGTTCAGCGCGGCCATCACCCTTGTCACCATGCCATCGCAATACACAAGATTAAACTCAAAAATATCTTCAGGCGAGTACATCTTCTCGATCTCGGATCGCAGCATTTTCTTCGCCCGGTTCAGCCGCACTTTCACATTGCTCTCCGACAAGTCCAGCACCTCCATCGTTTCGGCAACGCTCAGTTCGTTTAGGGTGCGAAGGGTGAAAACGATCCGGTAGTCTTCGTCGATCCGGCTCAGCGCATTTTCCAACACCCGGCCAAGCTCCTTGTTGACAAGACTTTTTTCGGTGTTCGCGGGCTGTTGAAACATAGGGGTGATGGGTGGCGTGATGTCGGTGGTGATCTCGTTTTGGAAACTGAACTTTTGTTTTTTCTGAAAGCAGTGGTTGAGCATGATGCGCGTGAGCCACGTCTTGAACGACGACCGCTTTTCGAATTTGGCCAGGTTCACATAGGCGCTGATGTAGGTTTCCTGCATCAGGTCTTCAGTATCCTGGTGATTATACCGGTAGGTACGGCCGATCTTGTAAAGGAAAGCGTTGTACCGGCGGATCAGCATCTCATAGATCGCTTCCTCTCCCTGCACGATCTTCTCGATGATCTCCTGGTCGGTATATTGCTCCGTTTGATTTTTCACAAAGTGAATTTACGCATTAATCGACACCGATCTTCTCTTTCAAAACCAGGTTGCCGCCAAAATAATTGCCCACGATCATAAACGTTACCAGCGCACCTTTCCCTGCCATCATCAACAACGAATCGGGCAGCAGCTGCGGATAATTTTTGTAGGCCAGGAAGGCAATCACGCTGTAGCCCATCACGACCGTGGTGTTGATGCTACCGTGGATCAACACCTTCACAACCAATCGCGGTTTGTCTTTTGCGACACCGAGCAGGTCGATGCCGCCCGCCAGTATCGCCATCCCTCCCAGGACAACGCCGCCGGCCATGGCATAGAACGAAGCATAGGCAAACGAGTTGATATCATAAGCGTAGGCAATGATCGAGCAGACCAGGTCCATGGGAAAAAGCGCCGACGGAAAATGGACGAGCATCACATGCACCGGGTGTCCAAAAATCTTCATGCCGGCGTCAGGCAAAGGCAAACAACAGCAAAGCCACAAACCCGCTCACGGCCAGCAACGCATGAACCAAGGCGATGGCCACGGGGTTGGATTTCTTTATCGTATCCTGGAAGAACAGATAGAAACCTCCCAACGCGGCGATCACAAACAGGATGAGGCTCACTTTGGGGAAGTGGTCAGGATGCTGCAAGGCGAAAACAGCCAGCAGCACCAGGGCCGTGGCGGCAACAAGACCGTGAGAATAAACCACGCCCCGGGGCGCATTTTTATGGGTGAGCCATTTCACAAGAATGGTCAAACCCAAAACCGCCGCGACGGCAAATAAAGCAATGGCAAGATAGAGCATGTTCGTAAGTTTTGGTTACGAACTAATAGAGTGGACGACTTTGGAAAGGGTTACAAAGGCCAGCGATTTTTTTTGAGGCCCCTTCAATAGAAAACAAACAAAATCAAAAGCACTACGGCAGTGACGGCACAAAGAGCATGGAGAACCACGATCAGAGCCGGCCCGGGCTTCTTTTTCCGGAGGTCATTTCGGAAGAGATACAACCCCAATACGGCGGTGATGAGAAAGAAGTACAAACTGGCTTTTGGAAAGTTATCGGCGTTGTTGAAAGCATAGATTATAAACAGGGTGAGGCCCACCGACGCCATCACGCCGTGCATAAAAACCGGGACTTTGGGTGTTGGGAGGCGTTTGGTGAGAATAGCATAGGCCACGGTAAAGCCAGTGCCGGCGGAGAAAGCGATAAACAATAGCGCAACGATCAGCATGGATTTCGTCTGGTTTAGGATCAAATTCAGAAGGAATATAGCGATCCTTTATGCTTAAAGAAAGTAAAGATCACGGAAAAGAATTAATCAGGGATGGGAGGTGATGAAAAACAATCCCTTTAATTTTTCATTAGGCTATTTTTTATCAATCACAGTAGTCTCGATTTTATTTTTAGAAGGCGCCCCGATTCTCTCTAGACTTAGACTGGGGCAGTGCTTGGTTTTTGCTCTTTTTATTTGTAGCATTAATATCCGGGAAGGCGTCGTTGGCATACATTCTCATGGCGCACAATAATCGATGGACTTTTTAATTCTCATACTTACCTTCGTTTTGATTGCTGTTGGGACAAGGCCATTGGAGGTGATACTCCATGAACTTGGTCATGCCATTCCAGCTATTCTAGTGACCAGACAAACCGTTTCGATTTACATCGGTTCTCATGGCGACCCTAGCAAGAGTCTGCATTTTCGCGTAGGACTGTTAGAAGTCTGGTTTAAATATAATCCGATACTGTGGCAGGGCGGACTCTGTGTCCCGTCGGCAGAAAATATTTCCGCAAACACAGGGATCATCTACACGCTGGCCGGACCGTTGACATCCGTCGTCATTGCCGCGGTTGCCTGCTACTTTACCTTTGCTTATGAGCTTCACGGCGCGATCAAACTCTTTATTATTTTCTTTTTGATTTCAACCGTCATGGATTTACTTAGAAACCTCATTCCCGATTCAACACCCATAACACTCCATGACGGCACGGTGACGTACAATGATGGTTTTCTGTTGAAATGGTTTTTCTATCACAAGCGACACCCAAGAGCATATGAACAGGCCGTGGAGCTTTATAACCAGAAAAACTTTGCTCAGGCCGCCACGGCCTTCGAAGCCATGCTGACGGGTGGGATCAAAAATGAAAGTGTCTACAGGCTGACGATCGCCAGTTTTCTAGAAGCCAGGAACTTCGATGAGGCAAAAGATATTTCCGACGAGTTCATCGCCCATGGCCATATGGACTCAAATGATTTTACGAACGCGGGCATAATGTATTCTCGCACCGAACAATACGATAAAGCATTGGCGTTATACGACAAAGGACTGGCCTTAAATCCCGACAACAAATTTGCCTTGAATAACAAGGGATTCACTTTAGGTTTACTCGGCAGATTTGAGGAGGCCCTGCCC
>CBIHQM010000368.1:0-7147 GCA_966211885.1 uncultured Chryseolinea sp. | reverse complement strand
AAAATGCACCCATCAAAGTGCTCATCGAACTGGTCGTTCCCGAAGAAGAACTGAAGAAACGACTGGCCGAACGCGCCGTAAAAGAAAACCGTCCCGACGACGCCAAGCCCGAAGTGATCGAGAACCGGATCAACGTCTACAAAGCAGAGACCGTTTCGGTGGCCGACCACTATAAAAAGCTGGGCCGGTATTCGTCCATCGTAGGCGTTGGTGACATTGAAAACATTTTTTCAAACCTCTGCCGCGAGATCGATAAAAGCCTGTTGCTCTAGGCAAAGGTCTTCTATAAAAAAACTCATTAACCGCTATCTCCGTGTCCTCACCAAACTTTATTGACTACGTAAAATTCTGTTCCCGCTCGGGTCACGGAGGTGCGGGGTATTTGCATTTTCATCGCGAGAAATTTATTCAACACGGAGGCCCCGATGGGGGCAACGGGGGCCGTGGGGGTCACGTGATCCTGCGCGGCAACGCCCAGCACTGGACCCTCCTCCACTTGAAATATCGCAAGCACGTGATCGCCACCAACGGCAACCGTGGCGAAGAACAGGACCGGACCGGCCACGACGGCAAAGACGAGATCCTGGATGTGCCCCTGGGCACCGTAGCCAAACGCGCCGACACTGACGAGATCCTTTTCGAGATCACCGAAGACGGTAAAGAATATATCCTCACGCCCGGCGGTCGCGGCGGCAAAGGCAACGCTTTTTTTGCTACCTCCACCAACCAGGCTCCGCAGCATGCCCAGCCCGGCGAGCCCGGCAAAGAGGAGTGGATTGTCTTAGAACTGAAGCTCCTGGCCGACGTAGGTTTAGTGGGGTTCCCGAATGCAGGGAAATCCACCCTCCTCTCCGTGGTATCGGCAGCCAAACCGAAGATCGGCGACTATCCCTTCACCACCCTCACCCCAAACCTGGGCGTAGTGTCCTATCGCGACGCGCACTCTTTTGTCATGGCCGACATTCCGGGCATCATTGAAGGCGCTGCTGAAGGAAAAGGGCTGGGTATCCGTTTCCTCCGCCACATTGAGCGGAATTCTTTACTGCTGTTCATGATCCCCGCCGATGCCAAAGACATTGCGACCGAATATGATATTTTACTGAACGAGCTACGCAAATACAATCCCGAGCTTTTGGACAAAAAGCGGCTCCTGGCCGTCTCCAAGGCCGATATGCTGGACGACGAATTGAAGGAAGCCATCAAAAAAGAACTCCCCACCGAACTGCCTTCCGTGTTTATCTCCTCCATTACCTCCCAGGGACTCACGGAATTGAAAGATCTGATCTGGAAAAACCTGCATTAATTGCCATTTCGGGGTAAGGGCTAAAAATGCCAGATTGGCATAAAATGCCTTTGGCAAAATTGTTGACATTTGCCCCTTGTTAATTTTCCAATCGGATACGTCTATGGAAAACCACGCAAATGAAAACGAAATGAGCAAAAACGAAGAAATGATCTCTGAAAATAACGAGGCAGCAGAAAATGTGTCAGCCCAGCAGGAAGCCCCGGCGCCGGAAAACGGCACCAAGGAAGGCGCTTCCGCGGAAAACGCGGTGGTAGATCCCGCTATCAAGCTGCAACAGGAATTGGATGAGCAAAAGGATAAATACATCCGTCTCTATTCCGAATTCGACAACTTCCGGCGCCGCACGGCCAAAGAAAAACTCGAACTCATCCAAACGGCCAACGAGCAATTGCTAAACAAACTTCTCCCGGTGGCCGACGATTTTGATCGCGCCGAAAAATCGTTCAAAGACAAGAACGACAAAGAACTGGAAGGCTTTTTCCTCATCGCCAATAAATTCAGAAAGACCCTGGAGCAATCCGGCGTGAAGGTGATGGAGATCAACGCCCAGACCGAGTTCAACCCCGACCTTCACGAAGCCATCACCCAGATCCCCGTGCCCGACGCCTCACAGAAAGGAAAGATTGTGGACGTGGTCGAGAAAGGTTATTTATTAAATGACAAAGTAATACGGTTTGCCAAGGTGGTTGTCGGAAGCTAATTCCCAACCGGCGATCCACTTCAATATTTAACTACATGTCAACGAAAAGAGACTATTACGAAATTCTGGGGGTCAGCAAAACTGCCAGTGCCGAGGAGATCAAGAAGGCCTATCGCAAGGTGGCCATCCAATTCCACCCGGATAAAAATCCGGACAACAAGGAAGCGGAGGAACAATTCAAGGAAGCCGCCGAGGCCTACGAGGTGTTGAGCGATGCCGACAAGCGCGCGAAATACGACCGCTTTGGCCACGCTCGTCCCGGCAACGGTGGCTTTGGAGGTCACGAGATGAACATGGAAGACATCTTCAGCCAGTTTGGCGACATCTTTGGTGGCGGTGGCGGAGGAAGTCCTTTTGAAAGTTTCTTTGGCGGATCCAGCCGCGGCGGCGGACGACGCCAGCGCAAGGGCTCGAACCTGCGCATCAAACTGAAACTCACCTTGGAGGAAGTGGCCCACGGTGTAGAGAAAAAGATTAAAGTGAACCGCCTGATCCGTGCAGAAGGTGTCACCTTCAAGACCTGCACCACCTGCCAGGGCTCTGGCCAGGTGCGCAAGGTGGTGAACACCATGCTGGGTCAGATGGTATCGGCCAGCACCTGCCCCACTTGTGATGGCTCCGGACAAGTGATCGAAAAAAGACCTGCCGGCGTAGATAGCTCCGGTCTGGTTTCCAAAGAAGAGATCCTCAGCGTGAAAATACCCGCCGGTGTGGCCGACGGCATGCAACTCTCCATGTCGGGCAAAGGCAACGAAGCCCCTGGGGGCGGCGTGGCAGGCGACTTGCTCATTCTGATCGAAGAACAGGAAGACAAAGCGCTGAAACGCGATGGCAACAACCTGGTGTACGACCTCTATATCAGTTTTATCGATGCGGCCATTGGCACCAGCATCGAAGTACCGTCGGTTAGTGGTAAGGTAAAGATCAAAATCGAACCCGGCACACAGAGCGGAAAGATCCTCCGTTTGCGTGGAAAAGGCCTAAAGGACGTGAATGGCTATGAAACCGGCGACCAGCTGATCTATGTGAATGTATGGACGCCCAAAAAGCTGACATCAGAAGAAAGGGCCAAATTGGAGAGTTTAAGAACGTCACACAACTTCGAACCACAACCCGATGCGAACGAAAAGGGCTTTTTTGAGCGAATGAAAGAGTTTTTCAATTAACATAGACACAACCTCTTCTTAACAGGCCCCGTTTAACTAATGTTAGACGGGGTTTTTTTAAACTTACACGCCGTAACCTGCAGAGGGTTAGGCCGTAAATACAGTTCATGCACAGAAAGATTTGGTTAACATGTTGCGGAATTGCACTTGTGGGGGTGACAGTGGGTCAGATTAAGAAGCAGTTCACGGTGGAAGACTCCCAATCGTGCGAAAATATCAGGCTTTCCTTGAAAGCCAATAGTGGCAATTGCTATATCAAACCCTCCCATAACCCCGAAATTCTCAACGTTTTCAGCAATCAGACCGAACAGACCTATGCTCACAACTTCCGGAAGGAAATAAAGGGCAAAACCTGCGAAGTCCTCCTCAATCTCGAAGAAGTACAAACCGAAGGCCTCAGCCAAACCATTTCAGCCCGTTTTTTTGGCGCTTCCGATGCTCCTGTCAACGACAAGATTTGGAAAATGTACCTCACCGATGCCAAGCCCTATTTCCTGGAACTGAACTATGGTGTGGGCAACGCCAACGTGGACCTCTCCGGCCTGGCCATCAAAAAGCTGAAAATCAATACCGGTAGCGCCGACGTTAACGTCAATTATAATTCGGCCCTCGAAAACCAGATCGACATGGATACTTTCTTTGTGAAGGTGGACCTGGGTTCGATCAACGTAAAGAACATCAACCTGTCGCGTACGCGCTTTGTGATGGCCGACGTAGGCTTCGGTAACATGACGTTGGATTTCAGCAACAAACCGCTTGTCAGCAACAAGGTGAAAGGCACCGTGGGTGCCGGCAATCTGCTCATCGTTCTTCCCAGCGACCACCTCACGCCGGTGGTGGTGAAGATCAAAGACTCCTGGCTCTGCAGCGTAAAGCTCCCGGGCGATTTGAAAAAGATTGGCGAAAACTTGTATGCCAACGCCGCCTACTCAAAAGACGCCAAGAACTCACTTTCGTTCGATCTGGATGTCTCCATGGGCAACATCACCTTTCAAGAAGCGCCCGCTTCACACTGACCGGTCGCCGCTCCCTCCCAGCAAATACGTCATCTGTTTTTTAAGCGTGTGCACAGGCCGTCACGTAGGGCATGTTGCTCACGATCTTCCAATCCTCGCCTTCCTGTATCAATTGAAGAAACACGTGCATGATCGTTTGGCGGCCACGCAGGGTATATTGTGCCATGGCCGTGGGGCCCATCACGTGCAGGGATAAGTCTTCGATCTGATAATCATCGCCCCCCGCTTTGCCGCTTCGGATCATGTCGAGGTAGTTTGTCTTGGAAAGAAAGGCGGACAATTGATGGGGTACGCTTTTGTTTACGATCACTTTGAACTCCGGGTGGAGAAGAGAGTCGATCGTTTCAACGGATCGTTGGGCGAGGGCTGAGACATAGTTTTCAACAAGGGTGCTAATCATGGTTTCCATATTTTTTTATACAAAGGAAACCGGCACGATGCTGCCATCCTTTGACGATCGTCACAAAAGCAAAATCGCACGATCGTCAGCCGGAGATCCGGGCCCGGATCCTGCTCAATGTCTCTCGCGCCACGCCGAGATAGGTCGCCAGGTATTGCAAGGGCACCCGGCGCACCAATTCGGGATGATGCTCCACAACAAATTGATAGCGTTCCGTAGGCGAGTATAGCGTAAACAACCCTGCATACGCATTTTGGCGGATCATCATTTGTTCCATGATAGCCCTTCCGATAGATTCAAACACCGGTGCGCGTTGGTACAATGCCAACATCTTTTCACGATCGCCATACACGATGCGCGTCTCTTCCAATGTTTCCAAGGTATGCTTTGACGGTTGCTGCAGCGTGAGGCTTTCGAAATCGCTGGCAAACTCATTCTCGAAGTAGAAGTGGTTGCAGATCTCCTGGCCATCCTTTAGCGCATAGGAGCGGACGGCGCCTTGCTCAATGAAATACAATCCCCGGCAAATCTGCCCGGCAGGCAGGCACACGGTTTTGGCCGGGAAGTTTTTTTCCGTGAGGCATGACGTGAAGATGATCCACTCCTCCTGGGTGACCGGGCGGATGGTCGAAAGCATTTTGTGTAGGGCCTGAAACATGTTGTTCCAATTTCTTCTTAATATAGAAAAACCGGCAAGGCCAAAGCCATGGTTAAAGAGAATACATTAATTCTGTAATTTCCAGTGTCAATCGGATACTAATTCCAAAAACCTAACAACGACAGTGGAGGCCGCATTAATCGCTCAACACGTGACCAAGCGCTACACCAACCACGTAGCCCTGGACCAGGTAAGCCTGACCATTCCACAACAAACCATCTTTGGTTTGCTGGGGCCCAATGGCGCCGGGAAGACCACCCTCATCCGCATCATCAACCAGATCATCAACGCCGACAGTGGCGAGATCTCCATTTTCGGAGAACCCCTGCAACCCAAGCACATCGGCACCATCGGCTACTTGCCGGAGGAGCGAGGGTTGTACAAGAAACTGAAAGTGGGCGAGCAACTCGTATACCTCGCGCAACTCAAAGGATTGTCGCGCAAGGATGCTTCCGAAAAAAGCAAAGCCTGGATGCGGAAATTCGAGATCACCGATTGGTGGAACAAAAAGGTGGAGGACCTCAGCAAGGGCATGGCGCAAAAAGTGCAGTTCATCAGCACCGTGATGCACGAACCCAGGCTTATTATTTTGGATGAACCTTTCTCCGGCTTCGATCCTGTGAATGCCCAACTGATCACCCAGGAGATTTTGGAGTTGAAAGCAAAAGGCTGCACCGTCATTTTCTCCACGCACCGCATGGAAACCGTGGAAGACCTTTGCGATCACATCGCACTCATCAACAAATCCAAAAAAATCCTGGAAGGCTCCAAGAAGCAAGTGAAGGATACCTATCGCACCAACACGTTTGTGGTGGAGCACAGGGGCACCTTCACCCTGGCCAGTGACGGGTATGAATTGGTGGAGCAAAAAAGTATAGAAGACACGTTCTTCCGGTCGATCGTGCGATCACAACACATCACTTCCCCCAATCAACTGATCCGCGATCTGACCAATGTTACCGAAGTGCACAGCTTTATTGAAAAAATACCAACCATGAGCGAGATCTTCATTACCCTGGTGAAAGGAGGCAGCGATGAATAAGATATTTCTAATTATCCAGCGTGAGTTTCTGAACCGCGTTCAGAAAAAATCGTTTCTCATTGCCACCATCGTGTTGCCCTTGATCTTCCCGGCCATCATGGCGGTGTTGGTGTATTTCTCCATTCAGCAACGGAAAAATGCGACGAGACAAACTATCCAATACGTGGATGAAAGCGGTTTCTTTGTACCCGACACATCGAAATTTGTTTTCAAAAAATTGGCGATCGATGTGAAAACCGCCAAGGAAGCCTTTCAAACGTCAGACGATTATGGGCTGCTCTATATTCCCCACTTCGAATTGTCGCACCCCGACGGTGTGACACTCTACACCAAGATCAACCCCAGCCCCAACGATATCGGCAACCTGGAGGGCATGCTCGAAAACCAGATCCGGGAATTGAAGATGAAGAAATTCAACGTCGATCAAAAAGTTTTGGACAGCCTCAAGACCGACGTGCCCATTGAAAATTTCAATGTGGCCGATGCGGGGCAAGAGAAAAAATCCAACTCCAACATATTGCTCGGCGTGGGTGTGGCCGCCGGCATTCTCATGTATATGTTCATCTTCATTTACGGTGCGCAGATCATGCAGGGTATCATCGAAGAAAAAACAAGCAAGGTGGTGGAAGTGATCGTGTCGTCGGTGCGGCCGTTTCAATTGATGATGGGCAAGATCATCGGGCTGGCGTCGGTAGGGTTGCTGCAGTTCCTCATCTGGATCGTGCTCATCACCACGCTTTCGTCGGTGGTGCTGGCCTACTTTGGTGTGCAGATGCCACAACAGCAAATGATGCAGGAGATGGCCCAAAACACTCCGGACATGCAAGCCCCCCCGATAGAGATCCTCAAGATGATGAGC
>CBIHQM010000367.1:0-7172 GCA_966211885.1 uncultured Chryseolinea sp. | reverse complement strand
TGGCTTTGATATTTTTTAAGACTACTTCACGCACGTCAATCTTTTTGAACGGCAATGAGGCGTTCGCAGTGTCTTGATGGACCAAAGCGGAACCGGATCGGTTGATGCTGTCTTTTTTGACTTTCTTCGCCACGCTGTAGGTGGCCTCGCCGTCGGCAAGTTCAATTCGATCGACGATAATTTTTTTATGGATCAGCCACGCCAGCACGTGAATGCCGCTCACGCGTATGCGTTTCACGGCAATGTGGTTTGGAACTCTGATCGAGTCGGCTGCCGTCCATGTTGCACCCTGAACCGTGACGGCGCGCTGGAACAAATTGAGGTCGAGATCTTCAAGTGAGCCGTTCTTTTCCTCCAGCGCGGCAATGACCTTGGCTTTCAGCACATGCGATAACACCACACCGGCGACGACGAGCAGGATCGATAGAATGAGAACGGGCAACAACACCCAACGTGTCAGTCGCGAACGGAAGAAGGGCTTCATAGAAATAGAGAAGCTGCCTTGATTTCAAATGGAATCAAGGCAACTTCAAAGTTATATCCGTTCTCCGCGAATAAGGCGTAAAACGATGGCGACAATAGCGACGACCAATAATATATGGATAAGACCGCCTGCGCTATAAACGAAAAAGCCGAGAGCCCATGCGATGATCAAGATCACGGCAATGGCATACAATAGATTACTCATAAGGTTAAAATTTTGATTCACGACACTGGGTTACATTTTCGTGCCATGCGCGCATCCTGAGTTTGAGACCCACCCAGGCGCTTTTTTGGCCTGAAAATGACGCTTTTTCGCACAGATGGGGAAATAATTCCCCACTCCCGGGAGGATAAAACAGGCTTCCGGGCTGGGGGGCGGGTGGCATGATTTTTACCCGTTGGATCGTAAAAATCCTTGAGTATGATGGAATTTCTAAAGTTTGTCGCACTGATGGGAGGTACCTATTTGTGCAGTATGGGATTTGCCATAGTTTTGTTTAGACTATTTTTCCCCTTGAAGACCAAGGAGGAAGTGCAAAAGATGAGAACAGCAAGAAGCACCCAGCCCAGACCGAAACGTCAGCGCCGGGGAGTACTAACGCTAGCCGGTCACGGTCACTAGTCTGGCGAATGAGAAAAGTTCTAGTGGTTGACGATGAAATGGAGATTTGCCTATTGGTAACTCAATACCTTAAGAAATTAGGGTATGAAGCTGCGTTTGCCCTTTCCATATCGGAGGCCATTTCAAAAATCGCCGGTTCATCGTATGATATCTTGTTTATCGATCTGAATTTAACCGACGGCTCAGGCTATGATCTTATTCATGCCTTGCAGGCGTCGAACAACGCATCAAAAATTGTCGTGATCAGTGCCTACGACAGCGAACGTCAGAAAGCCTTGCAAAAAGGGGCCAGCGTTTTTATGGCCAAACCCTTTTCCGTCAAGACCATTGAAGAGTCGCTGCAGCAACTGAAATTTATAAACTAACGACCTGGGAAACCGGTCGCTATTCTAACCCGTACTTATTTTTTGCCTATGCCCAGAATACTAATTATAGACGACGACAAAGACATTTGTCTCGTATTATCGAAATTTCTGACGAAGAATAACTACGAAGTAGACGCCGCCTACAAAGGAGAAGAAGGCTTGAAGCTGTTGCGGGCCTCGCGCTACAACCTGGTGCTGTGCGACTATCGCCTGCCCGATCTGACCGGCGTGGAAATGCTCCGGAAAATAAAATTGTTGCAATCGGATGTCGCGGTGGTGATCATCACCGGCTATTCGGATGTGCGCACGGCGGTGGAAACCTTCCGCTACGGTGCCAATGATTATGTGACGAAACCGCTTTATCCGGACGAGTTGCTGGTCACCATTCGCGAGACCATCGCCAAGAATGAAAAGAAGGCCGTCAACGGTGAAAGCAACGACACGGCGCAAGATCCACGCAAACCCAAGTCGCTGGCCAGCTCCAGTTTTTTCATCGTCGGGAAAAGCATTCAATCGCAAACCGTTCAGAAATACATCGAACTCATTGCACCGTCCGATATGTCGGTCATCATCAACGGTGAGACCGGCACGGGAAAGGAGTTTGTGGCGCAATCCGTACACAAATTCAGCAAGCGTTCCGACAAGCCCTTCGTGGCCATTGATTGCGGGGCCCTGCCAAAAGAATTGGCGGGCAGCGAATTGTTCGGCCACGTAAAAGGCTCTTTCACCGGCGCCGTGAACGACAAGCAAGGAAGCTTCGAAGTGGCCGACGGCGGCACGATTTTCCTCGATGAAGTCGGAAACCTTTCCTACGAGAACCAGGTGAAGCTGCTGCGCGTGATCCAGGAACGAAGAATAAAACGCATCGGCGCCACACGCGACACCCCTATCGATGTGCGCATCATCGCGGCGACTAACGAAGATCTCATCAAATCGGTGAAAGAAGGACGCTTCCGCGAAGACCTTTATCACCGCCTCAACGAATTCAAGATCCAGCTTTCCCCGCTGCGCGAGCGCAAGGAGGACATCGTCATCTTTGCCAATTATTTCCTGGAAAAATCAAACCAGGCGCTGCATAAAAATGTGCAGTCGTTCTCACCAGAGGTGGTCGAGCAACTCACGAACTACTACTGGCACGGAAACCTGCGGGAACTCAACAACGTCATCAAACGGTCGGTGTTGCTCACCATGGGCGATGTCGTGCAGATGGATAGCCTTCCGCAGGAGATCATCCAGGCCAACAACTCCATGCCCACCCCCGGTGTCGCGATGGAGGACAATGTGGGTTTATTAAAGTCGATCGCCGGTTCTGCCGAGCGCCAGGCCATCATCGACATCCTAGAGAAAGTGAACTACAACAAGTCGAAGGCTGCCGAACTTTTGAAGATCGACCGCAAGACCTTGTACAACAAATTGAAATTATATAGCATTAACGCATAGTCTATAGGGGCCCAACAATCAGTCAATTCTACCAATAATGGTTAGGTAATAAACCAAAGAGAGGCTGCCTTGCGACAGCCTCTCTACCTATTTACCTACCCCTTATTTTTATTGACTGCTGCGATTCAGATTGATCGCCAGGTAGAGTTGTGCACAGGAGTTTTTCGAGTCACCCAGCATTCTCCGGGCGGCATTGCTATCGGCGATCTTCACCAGACCGTAGTTATAGCGTGCTCCCACCTGGACGGCGCCGAAGTTCAGACCAAAGCCACCCACCAAACCAAAGTCGTATGATTTGAGGTTGTCTTTTTTGATCTCGTCGGTGCCATTGACAAAATCGCCCTTGTAGTTGATGTTGGCATTGAGCAGGTAGCTGGCATACGGACCAACGTGGATCTCGGCAGCTTTGCCCAATTTAAAAACGGCCAGCACCGGGAGATCGAGATAGTTGAGATTGTATTTAACGGTTTGGTTGACGATGTTGCTGTATTCTACTTTCGAACCTTTTGTGCTATACAACAATTCGGGCTGGATGGCGAAAACTTCGCTTGCAAAAATTTGACCGTATAGCCCTGCGTTGAAACCGTAGCGTGCATTTTCGTCATCTACATCATCTACGTACAGATTGCTTGCATTGAAACCACCTTTGATACCGTACCGGGCGTTGCTGTTCATTTGCGCGTTCGCATCGTGACTCGACATAACGCCGGCAAAAGCGGTTATTAAGAAAATGGATAAAAGTTTAAATTTCGTATTCATGGTAAAAAATCATTTGTTTGCACAACACCCCCAAAACATCAGGCCAAAACTGGAAAACATCCCTAATCCACTTAATTTCAAGGAAAAAAGATTTTTGCGTTGAAGGCCAAACGGTGGCATTTGTACACAAGTGTAGACGAGCGACCACAAGATGAAGAATAAGTATATAAAGATTTTGTTCCTGGGGATCGTGATGGTGCTCCTCATCATCAGTGTGATCACGTATGAGAATTTGAAGAATTATACGGAAGAGGTGCGGTTGATCCGTCACTCCAACCACCTGTTCCGTTCGCTGGAACTCGTGTTGTCTACCATCAAGGATGCGGAGACCGGTCACCGGGGTTATCAGCTCACCCACGATACGTTGTACCTGCAACCCTACTATGCCTCTGTGAAATTGCTGCCCGTGCATTTGCGCACCCTGGAGGAGCTTGTCGCCGGCAACAAAGTGCAATCCAAACAAGTGGACACACTTCGGCAATTGGTGAACTATCAGTTTGCCATCATCCAGAAAATCCTCACCAACGTGCAGCGCAGTTCGCTCTATATGGACCGCTATGAGAGCCAGTTGCTGTTGGACGGCCGTACAAATATGAATGCGATCCGCGGGCTGGTGCATCGCATGAATACGGCAGAAGAGAGCATCTATCGCCAGCGCGTCGCCAGCGAGACAGATTTCAGGGCGACAACGCCCATGGCGATGTTGGGCTATGGACTTGTGGCGCTGGCCGGCATCAGCCTGTTGTTTGTGCGTATACTCGATGCGTTGGAAAAGCGACGCATCGCAGAGGAACAATTGAAGACGAATTTGCAAGCCCTGCGCACAGAAGTCGGCATCCGCGAGTTCACACAAAAAACATTGCGCAGCGTGCTGGACAATTCGTTGTCGGGTATCATGGCTTTGCGTGCCATTCGAGCGAAGGACGGGAATATTGTGGATTTTGAATGGACACTGGCGAATGCCGTCAGCGAAGAAATGTTAGCGCTCGAAAGAAATACGTTGGTGGGAAAGCGCATGCTGGTGGCCTATCCTAAAACCCGCCATGAAGAATCCTGGACCATCTATAACCATGTGGTGGAGACCGGCCAGCCGGCGCTGTTTGAAAAATTTCAACCGGCTGCGAGAAACCGCTGGTTGCAGATCACAGCCGTGAAGTTTGAAGACGGCTTTGTGGTTACCATGACGGACATTACACGACAAAAATCACAAAGGCTGTTGCTGGAAGAGCGCGGTCTCCTGCTGAATGAGGCCGAACACCTGGCAAAGATGGGCAGTTGGAGATGGAACGAGAAGACCCATGAACTCATCTGGTCCGACGGCCTTTACGCCATGCTTGGCAAGGTGCGCGATGCGTATAGGCCAACCTGGGATTCGTTCCTGGAAAATGTGTATGCCGACGACCGCCTGGTGGTGGAAGATTTTCTGCGGGAGGTGAAAGAAAATAGAACAAGCCTGGAGATTGAATACCGGATTGAAACACAAGGCGCGCTTCGTTACCTGTCGCTGGTGGCCAAACCCACATCAACAGGCGATACCAACGATGTGTTGGGCGCACTGATCGACATCACCGACCGCAAGCTCTACGAGGCCCGCCTGGAAAAATATACCGAGGAACTGCAACGATCAAACGAAGACCTCGAGCAATTTGCTTATGTGGCCTCACACGATTTGCAGGAGCCTTTGCGGAAAATTAGAGCCTTTGGCGACCGGCTCGCCACAAAATATAGCAGCAAGCTGGAGGGGCAGGGTGTAGACTATATCCAACGAATGCAGTCGGCCGCCGCGCGTATGCAGATCCTTATTGAAGATCTGCTTTCCTTCTCGCGGGTGTCGCGTGGCGTGGCCGTGCCGGAGGTGCTGGACATGGCGCCGTTGCTGCGCGAAGTCATCGACGATCTCGACACCCAGGTGCGACGCGAAGAGGCAGTCGTGCGCCTGGGAATCGTGCCGGCCATTCTCGGCGACAGGATCCAGGTGAAGCGACTGTTTCAAAATATCATCAGCAACGGAATAAAATTCCACAAACCCGACGAGAAACCGGTGGTGGAGGTCCGCGGCCACAAAGAAAAAAGCACGGTGCTGAACGCACGTTTTGGTCTTTCGCTGGCCGACCCGGAATATGTGGTCGTTAGCGTTAAAGACAACGGGATCGGCTTTGACGAGAAATACACCGAAAAGATCTTTACGCTGTTTCATCGCCTCCATGGCCGCAACGAATATGAGGGCACGGGCATCGGGCTGTCGATTTGCCGGAAGATCGTGAATAACCATAAAGGGTTTATTACCGCCCACAGCGCGGAAAATGTGGGATCAGAATTTATAATTATCTTACCTGCCGGTTAACTAAAAACCGCTGCGACATGAAGCACAACCTAACCCTGCCCTCCATTCTCATGGCCGACGATGATCCTGACGACCGGATGTTGGTCAAAGAGGCGCTGGAAGAAAACAACCTGCACAACCCCATCCACTTTGTGGAGGATGGCACGGAACTGCTGGACTACCTGCACCGTCGCGGACGGTTCATCACCGAGAAAGCACCCAAACCGGCCCTCATTTTGCTTGACTTGAATATGCCAAAGATGGACGGTCGCGAGGCCTTGCACTACATCAAAAGCGATCCGTCCCTGCGACGCATCCCGGTGGTGGTGCTCACCACATCCAAGGCCGAAGAAGACATTGTGAAAACCTATGACCTCGGGGTAAATTCTTTCATCTGCAAACCGGTGCGGTTTGATGAATTGGTGGAAGTGACGCGTGAGATCGGCAACTACTGGTTCGGAACGGTGGCGTTGCCCCGGGCATGACACCATAGAAATTATTATGAAGAAAACACCTTCGGTTAAAGTTCTCCTGATTGAAGACGATGAAGACGACGTGCTGTTGGCCCGGGAATACCTGGCAGAGAGCGAATACTACCACTTTGATGTGGAGTGGGAACCTTTGCCCGAAAAAGCAAAGGACAAGATGGTCCACGGTCATTATGATATCTTTTTGATCGACTATCGGTTGGGCAGTGAAAATGGTCTCGACCTCATCAAATTTGCTCAGGACAAAGGCGTAATCACGCCCTGCATCCTGTTGACCGGTCAAGGCGATCTGAACGTCGATTTGGACGCCACGCGCTACGGTGCGGCCGACTACATTGTGAAAACCGAGTTGAATCCCTCCATGCTGGAGCGCAGCATCCGCTATGCGCTGAGCCAGGCCGGGGTGATCCGGGAACTGGACGAGAAGGAAAAAAAATACAGATCCCTGTTCGAACGCTCCATCGATCCCATTTACTTAGCCAACAACGACCTGAAGCTGATGGACGTGAATGATGCATTCCTCAAATTTTTTAAGTATACAAAAGAGGAGGCCCTCTCGCTGACCATCAGTCAAATATTCGAGCACGACGAAGATTTCAATTATTTCTTTTCCTCGCTGAAGACCGCTGAGCAGATCCGCGACTTTGAAGTGGTGCTGCTCAACAAGGAGCGTGAAAAGAAGATCTCGATGC
>CBIHQM010000366.1:0-7191 GCA_966211885.1 uncultured Chryseolinea sp. | reverse complement strand
ATAGTCAAGACCAAACCGGGATATGAAACCGCCTATTCTGTGATGGAACTGCGTACCATCCAGGATTGGATCGTGCGCAGGCAATTGCTGGGTACAAAAGGTGTTGCCGATGTGAGCAGCTTTGGGGGATACCTGAAACAATTTGAGATTGCCCTTTCCCCCGCAAAACTCAGGAGCCTGAATCTCTCCATCAGCGAAGTTTTTGCAGCCCTTGAAAACAACAATCAAAACACGGGTGGCGCCTACATCGAAAAGAACACCAGCGCCTACTTTATTCGGAGCGAAGGCCTGATCAAATCCATCGACGATATCGGAGACATCATTGTTCGTAGTTCCGAGACGGGAATGCCTTTATTGATGCGGGACGTGTCCACCATCAAATTGGGTAACGCCATACGCTTTGGAGCCATGACACAAAACGGCAAAAGCGAAACGGTGGGCGCTGTTGTCATGATGTTGAAGGGCGCCAACTCTTCGCAGGTCATCGCCAACGTAAAGGAACGCATCGCAGCCATCGAGAAGTCCTTGCCGGAGGGTGTCACGATAGAACCGTTTCTGGACCGCACCAAGTTAGTGAACAACGCCATCGACACGGTGACGCGCAACCTGGCGGAAGGCGCCTTGATCGTCATCTTCGTGTTGGTCCTTTTGCTAGGGAATATGAGGGCAGGTCTGGTGGTGGCGTCCGTCATTCCGCTCGCCATGCTCTTTGCCATTATTATGATGAACTTGTTTGGCGTGTCGGGGAACCTGATGAGCTTGGGCGCGATCGATTTTGGATTGATCGTAGACGGCGCCGTCATCATCGTGGAAGCGTCTCTTCATCACATGGCCAGCTCAGGAATCACCGGACGGATCACGCAGGCTCAGATGGATGAAGAAGTTGCGACTTCGGCCAAAAAAATGATGAACGCGGCCGCTTTCGGGCAGATCATTATTCTCATCGTCTACCTTCCCATACTTTCCCTGGTAGGCATCGAAGGGAAGATGTTCAAGCCCATGGCCCAGACGGTAATATTTGCCATTATCGGTGCTTTTGTTTTGTCCCTTACGTATGTCCCATTGGCCTCCTCTCTATTCTTAAGCAAGTCGCCTGCGCATAAAAGAAATATATCCGATAAAATGATGGACCGCGTTCATAAGCTCTATACACCGGCACTGACCTGGGCCCTGAACAGACGGGTGGCTGTCATCTCGACGGCGGTGATCTTATTGGCGGCCGGCATTTTTGTATTCACAACCCTGGGCGGAGAATTTCTTCCCGAACTCGACGAAGGCGATTTCGCCGTTGACACACGCTTGATCACGGGTACCAATTTGACGTCCACCGTTGAGGCCACCTTGAAAGGTGAGCAAGTCCTGTTGGAGAATTTTCCGGAGGTGGAGAAAGTCATTGCCAAGATCGGCTCGGCCGAAATCCCAACCGACCCCATGCCGATCGAAGCGGCGGATATGATGGTGGTGATGAAAGATAAATCAGAATGGGTAACGGCCAAGACCAAGGATGAGATGATCGCAAAGATGCAACAGGCGCTCAGTCAGCACGTGCCAGGGGTCTGGTTTGGATTTCAGCACCCCATACAGATGCGCTTCAACGAACTCATGACGGGCGCCCGCCAGGACGTGGTCGTCAAGGTATACGGCGAGGACTTGGATCAGCTAACGGCCTACGCGGCGCATCTCGGCAAACTGGCCAGCGCCATAGAAGGCACCGAAAGTCTTTTCATCGAGAACATGACCGGATTGCCGCAAATCATCATCCGGTTGAAACGCGATCAACTCGCACGATTCAACATCACCGTGCGCCAGGTAAATGAAGTGATCAACACCTCTATGGCAGGACAAAGCGCAGGACTTTTGTTCGAGGGGGAGAAGCGCTTCGATGTGGTGGTGAGACTCGATATTCAAAACCGGAAGTCCATCGACGACATTCGTAATTTATACGTCACCTCGGCCAACGGCATGCAAATACCCTTATCGCAATTGGCCGACGTAACATTGGAAGTTGGGCCAAATCAAATTCAACGCGATGATGCCAAACGAAGAATCGTCGTGGGCTTCAATACACGCGGCCGCGACGTCCAAAGCATCGTTCAGGAATTGCAACAAAAAATAGACGCCAACATTAAATTCGCCCCCGGATACTATGTGACTTATGGCGGCACATTCAAGAACCTGAAGGAGGCAAAGGCCCGTCTGGCCATTGCTGTTCCCGTGTCGCTGGCGCTTATTTTTATCCTGTTGTTTTTCGCCTTTGGCTCGGTGAGACAAGGGCTTTTGATTTATACGGCCATCCCGTTGTCAGCCATTGGCGGCGTGTTTGCGCTGTGGCTTCGCGGGATGCCTTTCAGCATTTCGGCGGGCATTGGATTCATTGCCCTTTTCGGAGTCGCGGTTCTAAACGGCATTGTGCTTATTGCCGAATTCAATCAAATGAAAAAAGACGGCATCTCAAACCTACGAGATATTATTATGAAAGGAACAGCCAATCGCCTGCGTCCCGTGATCATGACGGCGACGGTCGCCTCATTGGGTTTCTTCCCCATGGCCCTGTCCCATGGCAGTGGCGCCGAAGTGCAAAAGCCATTGGCCACCGTGGTCATAGGCGGACTGATCACAGCAACGTTACTGACCCTTATTGTGTTGCCCGTGCTCTACATGGTTTCTGAGAACTTTTCCATGCGCCGGATAAACCCGAAGGCAGTTTCCATGCTTGCAATTATGTTGGTCCTGGGGCTAGGAAGCCGTGCTCAGGCACAGGCCGCCGGCGTTGGGATCTGTAAAAAAGAGAAGGCATTGCCGGAAAATACGCCGGGGCAGGTGTACTATACGACGGGCCTCACCAAGTCCCAGTCGTGCTACGACGATCGCTACACAGCGTTCGGCAAAAATAATCTATTTGACTCCGCTTATTTTAGAGGCTTGGACACCGAAGGGCTCGGGCTGTACGCCAGGAAGATGCATCGTGGCAACGCCTGGCCTGTAGTCAATTGCCTTCTTAGCACAGACCCTTCAGGTCCTGTCCATAGGCTCACATGGCCTAAACTAAGAAAAACGTATTACGTTGCGCTAACCTCAAAGAATTGCACGGGGCGCGCGATGCTGAACAGACTCCATTTCAATTCAATTCAAAGCACGTTATGAAAAAGCTGCTATCCATTATCTTCTTGGCAGAGATTCTATTTTCCGCCAATGCACAGGAAACGGTGCTCACCTTGAACGATGCTATTAAACAGGCGCTTGAGAGAAACCCGTCAATTCAGGCTGCTACGCTGGAAACGGAACGCCAAAAGGCTTTGAAACAGACCGCATTTGAAATACCGAAGACCGATGTTTCCCTGATGTACGGACAATACAACAGCATTCAAAAAGCAGATAACAACCTGACTATCGTTCAGAGTATTCCCTTTCCAACGACGTTCGGGACGCAAAAAGAGTTGAACAAAGCCCAGGTCGAGTCCGCCTTGATGAGGGAGCGTGTGAGTAAGAACGAGCTGGCGTTTCAGGTGAAACTTGTGTTCAATCAGTTGCTGTATCTGAAGCTGCGTCGTGGCTCATTGCTCCAGCAAGACAGTTTGTTGGGTGACTTGCTTCGGATCGCCAATGTCCAATACAAAACGGGTGAAGGGACATTGCTTGCCCGTACGACGGCGGAAACCCAGTGGTCTGAAATTCAAAACATGAACGCCCGAAACGAAGCCGACATCCGGATCGCGTTGAACCATCTCCAACTGCTATGCCAATCTTCGCCAATCACGGACGTTCAAGGTAGCTTGGACGATTTTATACCAGCATCAGAAATCGACTCGCTGGCATTTCAGGACAACCCCTCGCTGGCTTATACGCATCAACAGGTTGAAATAGCCCATTGGCAGCGAAAGGTTGAAACCGCGCGAGCGTTGCCCGATTTGCGTGTAGGGTATTTTAATCAGACGCTCATCGGCATGCAAAACGTAAATGGTCAGGATCAATACTTCAGCGCCAGTAAGCGCTTCCAGGGATTTCAAGTCGGCATACAAATTCCGTTGTGGTTTGCACCGCACACAGCACGCATCAAAGCGGCAACCTTCGCCAAGGAAGTTGCTCAAAAGCAAAACGAAGCGTTTGCCCTCACCCTTGCCCAGCAATATGGTCAGGCGGTGCAGGAGGCGATTAAAAACCGAAACAGCCTGGCGTACTATACCGGGTCCGCCCTTGGAACTGCCGCGCTACTGATCAACCAAAGCCGAGTGGCGTTTAAAAACGGAGAGGTCGACCATACGGCCCTCTTGTTAAACCTAAGACAGGCCCTAACCATACGGGAAGGATACCTGACCGCCATGCTGCAATACAATCAGAGCAGGATCATTATCGACTATTTAAACGGCAAAATGTAGACATGAAAAATAGCATTCTATTTGCGATCGGCGCACTGATTTTATCCGCATGCGTCAGCAAAACACAAGAACAAAATACCGCGGCAGATTCGCTGCAGGCCAATGTCATCCAGTTGTCGGACCTTCAATATAAATCCTCCAACATCCTACTGGGTGAAATGGCAAGGAAGCCCGTCGTTGTTAACATCGCGGTGAACGGAAAACTTGACGTGCCACCGCAAAGCCTGGTCATCGTCTCCGCACCCATGGGGGGCTTCGTGAAGTCAACGAACTTGTTGCCCGGCATGAAAGTGAGAAAGGGCGATGTGTTGGCGACCCTCGAAAACCAGGAGTACATTCAATTGCAGCAAGACTTCCTGGACAACAGCAGCAAACTTGAATTCCTGGAAAAGGAATATACCCGGCAGCAAGCGCTCGCCAGGGAAAATGTGAACGCGGAAAAAACCTTGCAGCAATCCAAGGCAACCTACGAAAGCATGAAGGCTATGGTGAGTGGCCTGGAGGCAAAGTTGGCGATGATCAACATTACCCCTGCTGCCTTGAAAAGTGGAAAGATAGGATCGCCCATTAAACTGTATGCCCCCATCGAGGGCTTCATCACAACGGTCAACGTCAGCATTGGACAGTATGTCACCGCCACAGATGTCATGTTCAAGATTGTGAACCTGGACCATCTGCACGCTGAACTCCAGGTATACGAAAAGGATATCAATAAAATTGCCCTGGGTCAAAAGCTTACTTTCCGGTTAGCCAACGATACGACCCAGCACCGTGCCTCCATACACCTCGTTGGCAAAGAGATTAGTCAGGACCGCACTGTTCGCGTTCACTGTCATATAGAAGGGGGTGACAAATCTCTACTTCCGGGAATGTTTGTGACCGCCAATATTGAGACCGCGTCGCAGAATGGAGATGTTGTGCCCACAACTTCCATCGCCAATTATGAGGGAAAGGACTATATCTTCGTACCTTCGGGAGTGAATCGGTTCACGGCAATTCGTGTTAATACGGGCACGACGATGGGCACGTTCACAGAGATACAGTTGCTGGAAAAGACTGAAGCCGGAACGCCCATTGTAACCCGAGGTGCTTTTGAACTAATGGGGCTACTAAAAAACAAACAGGAATAGGCTAAACGCGAGTGGAAGTAGCAATGTCTCCTTCAGGCCAAAGCATAAAAGAATGAGAACTACCCTAAGAAGTCGGCTCCTCCGGCATGGCGATGGACATATCAGTAAGGCGAAGTCAATTCAGTTTTTCTTCAGAATGTCATCGGAACTTTGCCGAAGCGGCGATCGCAATCGCGCCGTGCACCTGGCCCAGAATTTATTTTACCAGACCCCGTGAAATTACTTATTGTTGAAGACGAACGTGAAATGGCAAAAAGCATCGCGCAATATCTGCGCCAAGAGAGTTATGTCTGCGAAGTTGCCTACACCGCCTATGACGCCGAAGAAAAGATCGTCTCGCATGACTATGACTGTATTCTACTGGATATATCCCTACCCGACGGCAATGGGCTAAAGATTCTGGAAACCCTCAGACGCGAAAATAAAATGGACGGTGTAATCATTATCTCGGCAAAAAATTCGCTCGACGATAAAATCAAAGGGTTGAATCTTGGCGCGGACGACTATATGCCCAAGCCTTTTCATCTGGCCGAGCTGGGTGCTCGTGTCTCGGCCGTTATTCGGCGCAAACGCTTCAATGGGAACAACAGCATCAGTGCGCACGAAATCGCCATCGATCTACTGGGTAAGTGCATAACGGTAAACGGTAAACCGGCGGACTTGACCCGGAAAGAATACGACCTGCTCCTGTTTGTTATCACCAACAAGAACAGGGTCGTCACAAAAAACGCAATAGCCGAACATCTTTCGGGCGACGAGGCCGAAGTATTTGACAATTTCGACTTCATTTATGCGCACATGAAAAACCTGAAGAAGAAGTTGCATGAGGCTGGTTGTCAGGACCACATTAAAACGATCTACGGGCTGGGATATAAATTCGAAGCATGAAATTGCTTAATCGCACCATCAAGAACTACTTGCTCTATTCGGTACTACTGATACTCTGCTGCACACCCCTTTTTTATTTTTCCATCCACTACCTCTTTGTTCATGATATGGACCAGGAATTACTGGCTCACAAAGAGGACTTCAACCAATCGGTTTCGTATTTGAAAAGCAAAGAAGGCATTGAGTTCTATCAATTGATGAACAAGGAGTTTTTATTGATACCGGGTGACAAATTTCCCGCTGGCGACTCGCTCTATACCATGGATTTATATGATAGCGCCGCCGCGGAATTGGAGCCGCACAGGATTTTGAGCCTTGGCGTCTCCGTGAACGGCAAACCTTATGAACTGCAGATCCGCGAGTCGATGGTCAACAACCGTGAACTCATCGCGGCCATCATGAGCATCCAAGTGCTTTTCCTGGCCCTGTTACTAATCGGACTGGTCATCATCAACCGCCGACTTACGCGAACGATCTGGGGTCCCTTCTATGTCATTCTGGATCGCCTGAAAAAGTACCATATCGACCAGGAAAAAGCCCTCGAACTTCCGACGGTCAGCACCGCGGAGTTCAGAGAACTGTGCCAGGCGATTATGCAACTGGTAGATAAAAGCCACGATGCCTACCTCAGCCAGAAGGAATTCACTGAAAACGCATCGCACGAATTGCAAACCCCTCTCGCCATTAGCTTTTCCAAACTGGAACTCCTGGCCCAAACCAAAGAACTCACACAAGAGCAGGCCGAGCTTGTAGGCAAACTGCTTGATGCCATCGGACGCATTTCCCGTCTTAACAAG
>CBIHQM010000365.1:0-7206 GCA_966211885.1 uncultured Chryseolinea sp. | reverse complement strand
AAACCGTGGTCAGATTATCGGGTTTCTTGCCAGAATGCTGCAAGGCCCATTTCACGCCGGGGCGGGCTGCACCGGCAGCGCATCCGCAAACGGAGTTGATCACCAAAAGGGTCGTTCCCTTTTGATTTTTGAGATTGCTATCCACCTCGTCGGCGGTTTTAAATTCAGTAAAGCCCGCGCTGGTCAGATCGGTACGCATCGGGGCCACTAATTGTTCGGGATACATAAGTTTACAAAGTTAATTGTATTGTTATAACAAATTATAAAAATCCAAGTTCCAGTTTCGCCGCTTCCGACATCATATCCTGCGAATACGGCGGGTCGAAGGTAATTTCAACTTTTACATCGTTTACACCTTCGATGGCTTTTAATTTTTGCTCCACCTCGCCGGGAATCACTTCTGCCGAAGGGCAGGAGGGCGACGTCAGGGTCATCTGCACGTAAACATTGTTCACCGGGTAGATATTCATCTCGTAAATGAGCCCCAGTTCATAAATATCCACGGGAATTTCCGGGTCGTAGACCGTTTTTATAGCGGCCAACACCTTTTCCTGCAGATCCGGGATGGCGGTTGTGGAGACTACTTTTTCGGTTTGTTGGGGTATTTCAGTTTGCTCGCTCATGACTTCACTTCCAGTTTGGTTTTAAAGGCGAGGGCATACAATTTCATTTGCTTGATCATGGCCGCAAAGCCGTTAGACCGTTGCGTGCCGATGAACCGTTCCATACCGATCTTTTGCATGAAATGCAGATTGGCGTTCAATATGGCTTCGGGAGATTGCCCGTTAAAGATGCGGATGAGAAGGCTGACAAGACCCTTGGTGATGGCCGTGTTGCTGTCGGCCGAGAAGTAGATCTTGTCGTCATCCAGGTTGGCGGTGAGCCACACTTTGGACTGACAGCCTTTGACGACATTCTCCTCCGTTTTCAGGGCATCGTCCATGACCGGAAGCTTTTGGCCGAGTTCCATAATATAGAACACCGTCATTTCCATATCGCTGTCGAGCAGTGAAAACTCGCTGATGATCTCTTCCTGTATGTCGTTGATGTCCATGTATTGCGGAAACAGCCTTTCGGCCGTTTATTTCATGAAATTAATCACGCGTTCCAACCCTTCCACGAGCTGGTCAATTTCCTTTTTCGTGTTGTAAACAGCAAACGATGCGCGAACGGTTCCTTCAATGCCATAGCGGTCCATGAGCGGCTGCGTGCAGTGGTGCCCCGTCCGCACAGCAATGCCGCGGGCATCCAGCATTTGGCCAATATCAAACGGATGAATGCCGTCGACGGTGAAGGAGAGCACGCTCACCTTTTCGGGCGCCGTGCCCACCAGGTTCACACCCTTCAGGCGCGACACGCGTTCGGTTGCATATTGCAACAAATCGTGTTCGTGAGCCGCCATGGCGGCGCGACCGGTTTCCGTAATGAAATCCATAGCATAGCGGAACGCCACCACATCGGCGATGTTGGGGGTGCCGGCTTCAAACTTGTGGGGCAGGTCGTTGTAGGTGGTCTTCTTGAAGGTCACCTCTTTGATCATTTCTCCGCCGCCCTGGTAGGGAGGCATTTTTTCCAGCAGTTCTTTTTTGCCGTAAAGGAAACCTGCTCCGGTCGGGCCATACATTTTGTGAGCCGAAACGGTGTAGAAGTCACAATCCAGGTCCTGCACGTCAATGTCCAGGTGAGCGCCGGCTTGGGCGCCATCGATGAACACCACGGCTCCAACCTCATGCGCGAGACGGATGATTTCTTTTATAGGGTTGACGGTTCCCAGGCTGTTGGAAGCATGGTTCACCGATACGATCTTGGTTTTGGATGAGAGCAGTTTCCGGTAAGCGTCGAGGTCGAGTTCGCCACGATCGGTTACGGGGATCACTTTCAGTACGGCATTTTTCTCCTCGACAACAAATTGCCAGGGAACAATGTTGGAGTGATGCTCCAATTCGGAAACGATGATCTCGTCGCCTTCCTTAATGAAGGTTCTGCCATACGAAGACGCCACGAGGTTTATGCTTTCCGTCACGCCACGGGTGAAGACGATCTCTTGTTCCGACCTGGCGTTGATATATTCCTTTGCTGTGAGGCGCGTTTGTTCAAAAGCTTTGGTTGCCTTTTCCGCCAATGTATGAATGCCGCGGTGGATGTTGGCGTTGTAGCCTTTGTAATATTCCGTGAGGGCGTTGATCACCACCAGAGGTTTTTGTGATGTGGCGGCGTTGTCGAAGTAGACGAGGTCGCGACCGTTCACGGTCTGGTGGAGGATGGGAAATTCTTTCCTGATCTTCTCGACGTCGAGGGCGGTTGACAGGGTGGGAGAGGCCGGAGAGGTCATATGTCAGAAGTTTTTGTGAAGCCGTTCACTCACTAACTGATCGAGGTACACTTTCAGTTCCGCGTGTTTCACATTTTCCAGGATTTCGGCCGCAAAGGCGTAGAGCATCATGGCGCGCGCCGTTTCCTTGGCAATGCCGCGGGTCTGCAGGTAGAACAATGCTTCTTCGTCCAGTTGCCCCGTAGTGCAACCGTGAGAGCATTTCACGTCGTCGGCCCAGATCTCCAGTTGCGGCTTAGTGTTCACTGTCGCCTTGTCGGACATCAGGATATTCCGGTTGGCCTGAAACGCATTGGTTTTCTGCGCCTGGGGACGCACATAGATCTTGCCATTGAAAACTCCACGGGAGTTCCCATCCATAATTCCTTTGTAAAGCTCGTTGCTAAACGAGTTTGCTTTACGGTGATCCACCACGGTGTGGTTATCGGCCAGCGTATCGCCCGTCACCAGGTACAGGCCGAACATGTGCGACTCAATTCCTTCACCGTCGATGGAAAGCTGTAAGTTATTCCGTACAAGCTTACCGGAAAGGGTAAACGTATACGTATTGACACGGCTCGATCTTTCCTGGTGAATGTTGGTGGTGACAACCTGGTAACGATTACCGGCGTCGTTTTGAATAGTATAATGATTGAAGCCAGCGTTTTCGGCGACTTCCACTTCCGTAACGAGCGTGGAAAAATGATTGCCACTGCCCACGGAATCAAATTTCTCTACGATGGTCACCTCGCTGTTCAACTCGGTAACGATCAGATTGCGGCTTGCCGTGATCACCTGACCTCCACGGGTGTCGTGGATATGGTAGATCACGATAGGTTTCTCCACCACTTTGCCTTTCGGCACGTGAATGAATACGCCGCTTTGCCACGTGGCGGTGTTCCAGGCTGTGAAAGCATCCGCGGAGGAGTCCGCATATTTGGCCAGATGGGCAATGGCTACCGGATGTTGTCCAGCGATAGCAGTGCCCAGGTTTGTAATGGTTATTTCCGAGGACGGCGAAACGATTACCGAATGCTCCTCCGAAAAAACGCCGTTGATCACCACGATCACATTTCCTTCGACGCCGGGGATAAAGAAATCCTTTACATCAAGTTTTTGTGCTGCTGCATTGGGTTGGTCGAACACAAAGTTCTTTTGCAGCAACCGTGTGATGGGCGTGTTTTTATATTCTTCTGATTTATTTTCCGGAAGCCCCAGCTTCTGAAAAGCTTCCAGGGCTTCTTTCCGGTAGGCTTGGGCCGGGTATTGGGTTATGCTTTTTTGAATTTGGCTAACCATTTCCGGGGTCGTGTTTTTCTCGTTCACCGCTACGTTCATGCGCTCTGTTCCGGGTTAGGCAATGGCCACTTCGTCTTTGATCCAGTCGTATCCTTTTGCTTCCAGCTCCAGGGCCAGGTCTTTCGTTCCCGACTTCACGATCTTCCCTTTGTAGAGTACGTGCACAAAATCCGGCACGATATAATCCAGCAAACGCTGATAGTGTGTTACCACCACTACGGCGTTTGATTTATTGCGCAGTTTGTTTACACCGTTTGCTACGATCTTCAAGGCATCGATGTCGAGACCCGAATCGGTTTCGTCGAGGATGGCAAGTTTGGGTTCCAGCATGGCCATTTGGAAGATCTCGTTGCGTTTCTTTTCGCCGCCGCTGAAGCCTTCATTCAAAGACCTGTTCAACAACGATTGATCGATCTCCACAAGCTTCATTTTTTCTTTCATCAGCTTCAGAAACGAGACCGCATCCAAAGGTTGCAGGCCACGGTGTTCCAGGATCTGGTTCAACGCCGTTTTCATAAAGTTGATCGTGCTCACGCCGGGAATTTCCACGGGGTATTGAAAGGCGAGGAACAGTCCTTCGCGGGCGCGGTCTTCCGGAGCGAGTGCCAGGAGATCTTTGCCGAGGAAATCCACTTCACCTGCCATTACTTCATATTCTTCACGGCCGGCCAACACGGAGGCCAAGGTGCTTTTGCCCGAGCCGTTGGGGCCCATGATGGCATGCACTTCGCCCGGTTTTACTTCCAGGTTGATACCGTTCAATATTTGCTTGTCGCCGATCTTCGCTGTCAGATTCTTTATGCTTAACATAGTTCGTAATTCCGATTGTAAAAAAATAAGATGAGATAATTACCCTACGCTGCCTTCGAGGGTAAGGGCCAAAAGTTTTTGCGCTTCCACGGCAAACTCCATGGGGAGTTGGTTCAACACTTCCTTCGCATAGCCATTCACAATCAGTGCCACGGCAGATTCTTCGTCGATGCCGCGTTGCAGACAATAGAAGATCTGGTCTTCACCGATCTTGGAGGTGGTGGCCTCATGTTCGATCCGTGCCGAGTTGTTCTCTACGTCGATATAGGGGAAGGTATGTGCCCCACATTTATCGCCCATCAGGAGCGAATCGCATTGCGAGAAGTTGCGCGCATTTTCGGCGCGTTTCATGATATGCACCTGGCCCCGGTAGCTGTTTTGCGAGTGGCCCGCGGAAATCCCTTTCGATACAATGCGCGACTTCGTGTTTTTGCCGATGTGGATCATCTTCGTGCCCGTATCCGCTTGCTGGTAATTGTTGGTGACGGCTACGGAGTAGAATTCACCCATAGAATTGTCGCCTTTCAATATGCAGGAAGGATATTTCCAGGTGATGGCCGAGCCGGTTTCCACTTGCGTCCACGAAATCTTCGAGCTGTCGCCAAAGCACAAGCCGCGTTTGGTCACGAAGTTGTAGATACCGCCTTTGCCATTCTTGTCGCCGGGATACCAGTTTTGCACAGTAGAGTATTTGACTTGCGCATCTTTCATAGCGTAGATCTCTACGACGGCGGCGTGAAGTTGATTTTCATCGCGCATCGGCGCAGTGCAGCCTTCGAGGTAGCTCACATACGCTCCTTCATCTGCCACGATGAGCGTTCTTTCAAACTGACCCGTGTTGGCAGCATTGATACGGAAGTAAGTCGACAATTCCATCGGGCAGCGCACACCTTTGGGGATGTAGCAGAAAGACCCGTCGGTGAACACCGCGGAATTTAGTGCGGCGAAATAGTTGTCGTTCACAGGGACCACAGATCCCATGTATTTTTTCACCAGCTCAGGATGTTCCTGAACGGCTTCGCTGAAAGAGCAAAAGATGATGCCCAGTTCGGCGAGTGTTTCCTTATAAGTAGTAGCGACGGACACGCTGTCGATCACGGCATCTACAGCGATGCCGGTGAGTCGTTTTTGCTCCGTCAAAGAAATGCCCAGCTTCTCGAAAGTTTTGATCAACTCGGGGTCGACATCTTCGAGATTTTTGGCTTTCGCTTTTTGTTTGGGGGCAGAATAATAAATGAGGTCCTGGTAGTCGATGGGAGGGTAGGTCACGTTGGGCCATTTGGGCTCCTTCATCTTGGTCCACTGGCGAAAAGCGCTCAAGCGCCACTCCAGCAGCCACTCAGGCTCGTTCTTTTTGGTGGAAATAAACCGTATGATACTCTCGTTGAGCCCCTTAGGCGCCGAATCGGTTTCTATATCTATAGTCCAGCCATGTTCGTACTCCTTCGAGGTCAACTCCTCTAAAACCTGATTGTCTTTACTCATAGCAGTCTATTTAGACTAATTTTAAACAACCTACAAAAGTATAACAAAAATGCCATTTTTAGGTTCTTTGAGGCCCAGAAGTTTTCGTTATGGGAGTACGAACCACCGTCAGGTAAGGTTCAAACTCCTGTCCAGGCTCTCTTCCAACGATATCATGGTCTCCGTCCGTTCGATGCCTTCCACTTGCTGGATCTTGTCGTGTAACACCTGTTTGAGGTGATTGGTGTCCTTACAGTGGATCTTTGTGAACATGCTATAGTTTCCGGTAGTATAGTGGATGTTCGTGATCTCGGGGATGGCTTTGAGTTTGGCCATCACCTGGTCATAGAGGGCGCTCTTCTGAAGGAAGATGCCAATGAAGGCCGTGATGTCGTAGCCCAGCTTGGCATAGTTCACTTTCAAGGTTGTTTTCTCGACAATGCCGGCTTCTTCGAGCTTATTCATTCGGACGTGGACGGTGCCCCCGGAGACAAAAGCTTTCTTGGCTACTTCCGTATAAGGCTTTTTGGCGTCTTGCATGAGGATTTCGAGGATCTTCAGGTCGACATTGTCAACTTTATAATTTTCGGCCATGTAAAATTTGAGTTTTGACTATAATTCAAAAATATGAAATTAAATTAAAAAATATACAATTATTCAAATGTTTCATTGTTTAGCATAGCAGCTTTTGCGTTACTTTGTTAAAGATTTTACAACGCACACACATTTATCACACAACAAAACACAACTTGTAGGGTGTTGAAATTTGGCAGACAAGCCCTCCGGTCTCGGGGGTGGGGACAACGGGATAAAGTCCAGCCTTTGGCGACCTAACTGCTCCGTGGAGGTTCGAACCCTCCCTCTACAGCAACCACACACGCACACACACAACAACATTGTAGGGTGTTGAAATTGGCAGACAAGCCCTCCGGTCTCGGGGGTGGAGAGTACGGAAGAAAGTGTAAGCACCCTGATCCCAGTAACTACTACCAGGATCAGGTCTGGCACCTAACCGCTCCGTGGAGGTTCGACTCCTTCCTCTACAGCTAGCTCAGTTTAGGTTAATGAGTTATTCAGAGCTGCCCGTCCCGGTTTCGGGGCGGGTTTTTTATTTTATTCCTTTCGCATATTCGCTATTGATTTGCTGGCAAACAATCGTTTGCTTTGAATCTGATAAAAATTGAAGGATTTCCCATTTTTTAGTCCCTGTCTATGAAAGATTTCCCCTGGTTCAAAAATTACCCGGAAGGCGTTGCTCACGAAATAAAATTATACGACTATCCTTCACTGCTGGCCTTCTTCGACGCCGGTTTCAAAAAATA